>CAZKMM010000056.1:0-15800 GCA_964553915.1 uncultured bacterium | reverse complement strand
AAGACCCTTAAACCCAAGGAGCTGAAATTTGTCAAAGCCCTGCCTAAAACCCGCTCTGCTAAAATTGTCCGGGGAGCAATCCGCAGAAAATATCTCGGACAGGACCCGGGAGATTTAAGCTCGGTGGAAAATCCCGAGGCAATAGAGGAAATTTCAAAAGCTATTTAAAACCTGGCTTTCAATTCTGGCTCAAAAGCCCGGCAAAAGCCGGGCTTTTTGTTTTGATTTGCGAGCAAATTAGAACCCTGCTAATTTTAAAAGGGAATAGAAAAGTTAAATTAAAGACTCTGAAAGGAGTATAAAGTGATTTCAGCATTAAAGGTGTCTTATAAATTTTTTCTTATTTCAGGATTATTGTTTCTGGGGCAATTATTTTCCTCCCCTGCTCCTTCCCAGGAACTTACCGCTAAAGAAATTGTGAAGAAGATGGATGAACTGCTTCGGGGAAATACCAGTTATTTCAAGATGCGGATGGTGATTTATAATCCGGATTGGTCTAAACCCCGGGAGCTGGAAATGTATGGTTATGAGAGCAGGAAGGAAGAAAAGGCATTTATCAGGATAACTGCTCCGGCTCGGGACCGGGGCACTGGCTTTTTAAAAATCGGCTATAACCTCTGGATGTATATCCCCCGCACCGAGCGGGTGATGAAAATTCCTCCTTCAATGATGCATCAGAGCTGGATGGGCTCGGATTTTACCAATGATGACCTGGTGCGGGAATCCAGCGTTGTGGAGGATTATGAGCATAAAATTCTTAAAGTGGAAGAGCATCCGGAAAAAGGCAAAGTTTATCTTTTGGAGCTTACCCCCAGGCCGGGGGCGGTGGTGGTCTGGGGAAAAATTTTGCTCTGGGTCTGGGACCAGGGATATATTCCTTTAAAGGAGCAGTTTTTTGATGAAGAGGGCAGGCTGGTTAATGAGATGCTTTTTTCTGAAATCAAGGAAGTGGAAGGAAGAAAAATCCCCACTAAATGGGAAATGCGCTCTATGACCAAGCCCGGACATAGAACCGTAATTTACCTTGAAGATATGAAATTTGATTTAAAGATTGAGCCGATAATTTTTACCGAGAAGAATCTTAAAAGCCGAAACTGGTAATGGGCACTTTTTTAAAACTTGCCTGGCGGAATTTATGGAGGAATCGGCTCCGGAGCGGGCTCACAGTATCCGCGGTGGTTTTTGGCTCTGCCCTTACGGTTTTTATGATGGCATTTGCCCGGGGTGGACACCAGCAAATGATTCGCAGTGCCCTGGGAGTTTTTCCCGGCTGGCTTCAGGTTCATCGGGCAGGGTATCAGAAGGAGCAGAGCTTGCTTCGGTCAATGCCTTTAAAATCTGAACTGGTTAAATACCTGGAAAATTCCTCACCGGTGAAAAGCTATTCTCCCCGGCTCTGCACAGATGCTTTACTCCAGGCAGGAAACAATTTAAGCGGAGCAAGAATCTGCGGAGTGGTGCCGGAAAAAGAAAAGCAAAGCTCCAAAGTGGCAAAGTGTTTTTTCCCCGAGCTTTTAAAGGTTCCCCGGGGTTTTAAGCCCACCAGAAAAAGCTGGGGAGAGTTTCTTGCTGGCAAAGTTGGAGAAGCGGTAATTGGTGAGGATTTAGCCCGTAATTTGCAGGTAAAGGTCGGAGATGAAATTTCAATGGTCAGTCAGGATTTTTATGGGAGTATTGCCTCGGCGAATTTTAAAGTAAAGGGGATTTTTCGGGCTGGTTCTCCGGAATACGACCAGGCACTGGTGCTGGTTAATTTGGATGATTTGCAGGAGCTTCTTTATATGCCGGGAATGATTACTGAGCTGGCAATCTGGGTGAATAATGAGCGTGCTTTGGTTCAGCTGGAGAGGGATATTTATCAACTTCTTGCTGATGAACCCGGTCCCTGGCAGATCAGCCGGCTGGCAAATAGCAATCTCTACCGGGTAGCGGTTAAAAAACCGAATCTGGCTCCGGATTCTCCCCTTCAACTGGTTGACCAGGAGATTTTTACCGGGGCGGTAAAGCGAATTCCGGCTCTGGTTGGATACTCTCCTCAGATAAAAGCCCGGATGAAGCTATCTGAGAAAGAAATCACTGTATTTGGAATTGAGCCGGAAAAAGAAGAGCAGACCAGCAGGATTTTTTCCCGGTTAATTTCCTCCCGGGGACTTGCCAGTCTTCCCACCAGCTCAAACTGGCTCCTGCTGGCAAAAAATATCGCAGATGAGCTGGGACTTAAACCCGGAGAGCAGGTGACTCTTGAAGGAGAGAACTATCTCGGGCAGAAATTTCAGCTTGATTTACATCTGGTAGGAGTTTATCAGCCAGAGGCTTCAGAGCCGGAGGGATATCTTGAGCTTTCTTTGCTTCAGGAAAAGCTTCGCTTTGGAGAAAATGTTCATCAATTTTTAATTCGCCTGAAGCCGGAGACTAATCCGGAAAAGGCAGAGGCTTTGATTCGCTCCCGGCTCAACTATGAGGTCTTGCCCTGGCAGGAGCTGGAGCCGGATTTGATTCAATTTATTGTTCTGGATAATGCCGGAGCGGTGCTCTGGCTTTTGATTCTTTTAATTGTCATTGCTTTTGTAATTTTGCTTACAGTTTTGATGAGTGTGCTGGAGCGGATGCGGGAATATGGAATAATGAAAGCCATTGGCACCAAGCCCGGGGAGATTTTCGGTTTGATTATGCTGGAGTCTTTTATTATCGGGTTTTTGGGCTCGGCAATTGGTTCGGTTTTGGGAATTATTCCCTCGCTTTATTTTACTTATATACCTATGAATCTATCTTCTCTAGGTGAGTATATGGAGGAGTTTTCTCTGGAGCCGTATATGTATGCTCAATTTGAGCCGAGGATGGTTTTCTGGACTTTTGTGATTATTTTTGCTTTTGTCCTGATTATGAGCCTCTTTCCTGCTCTTCGGGCAAGCAGAACCAAACCCACGGAAGTGCTCAGGCTCCAGTGAGGAAGATATATGTTTGAATTTGTCAAAATTGCCTGGCGGAATCTCTGGAGAAATACCAGGAGAACCCTGATTATTTCTTTTGCCATTGGCTTGGGCATCTGGGGAGGAATTATTGCGGTCGCCTTTGACAATGCCTTTGTCTTCCAGATGATGGACAATTTTATCTATACTCATCTCGGGCATATTCAGATTCACTTTAAAGGGTATCATAAAAATCCTGCCCTTAGATTATGTATTGCAGAACCGGAAAAGGTTCTGGAAGCAGTGAAAACCGTCCCCGGAATTAAAGGTTATGCTCCCCGGATTAAATCTTTTGGTCTTGCTCAATCTCCCCGAGCCAGTCAGGGAGTGATGCTGGTGGGAATTGACCCGGAGCTGGAGCCAACCGTGACCCGGATTAAGACTTTTATCCGGCGGGGGAGGTTTTTTCAGGAGGCAGAGGAGCGAGGGGTTTTAATTGGAGAAGCTCTGGCAAAAAAACTCCGGCTGGAGCTGGGAGATAAGCTAACCATTTTTTCTCAGGGATTTGCCAGTGATGAGGGAGTAATGGAGAGCTTGCGGGTGGTTGGGATTTACAAAAGCGGAGTCAGCGAGCTGGATAAGACCCTGGTTTATCTTCCCTTGAAAACTGCGGAGAGAATTCTGGAAGTGGAGGGAAAAATTAGCGAGGTTGCGATTGTGATTGAGCAGGAAGACGAGCTGAACCGGGTCAAAAATCTCCTCAAGGAAAAACTCAAGCCCCTGCGACCTCGCCTGGTGGTGAAAGAAAAAGAGCTGAAATCCAGCTCCTCCGGGAAAGATAAATTTCTGGTTTTCACCTCCCCGGATAAAAATATCATCCTTGACCCGGAAATATATGAGGAGGCTTTCAAGCGTAATTCTTCTCTGGAAGGAATCACTGTTAGACTTAACCTGCCGATTACCGCGCTTCATCGGCTGGAAAAAGGCAAAGTGAGCTCTTTAAATCTGAGTCTGGTGGGAATTGACCCGCTTGGTGAAGAAAAGGTCAGCGGGATATTCTCAAAAGTTGAGCTGGCACCGGATAGCTGGCTTTGGGGCACAGAGCTGGAAAAGGAGCTGGAGGTAAATCAGGATTGGGTAATTTTGAGTGAACCGGCAAGTAAAAAATTAAATGCCCGACCTGGAGAGAAAATCTCTTTTGATACCGGGGATAAAATTCTGGAGCTGGAAGTGGTGGGGATTATTAAAGATTTTCCCGGTGCTGGTTTGGGAGAGGATTTTGCCCTGGTTCATCGCCAGCGGATATTTAAGACTTTTATCAATCGTCCTGCCGGCAGTGAAATCTGGGCTCGGCTGAATCCAGAGGCAGATCCTGAGCAGGTAAAACAGGAATTACCTGGTTCTTTAGATTTTGAGGTTCTGGACTGGGGAGAACTTTATCCGGTTCTGGCTCAGCTTTATTCTTTAATGAATGCGGCTAATTATGTCTTGCTATTGGTTATTTACATTGCGGTAGCGTTCGGAATTGCCAACACAATGATTATGAGCGTGTTTGAGCGGGTGCGGGAGCTGGGAATTTTAAAAGCGGTCGGCACCAGACCCGCTCAGCTTTTTGGGTTGATCATAATAGAATCCATTTTTCTGGCGATTTTGGGGATGGTGATTGGAGCCATTGCCAGTGGGATTACCATTGGGCTCTGGGCAAGAAGTGGACTTGACCTTTCTATGTTTGCTACTGGAATGGAGGCTTTGGGATTGGGCACGGTGCTTTATCCGGTTTTAACTTTTGAAAACATATTAGGTGCGGTGGTGATGGCGGTTTTGATTACGATTATCTCTGCCATCTATCCGGCTTTACGGGCGAGCAGGCTTTTAGTGGTGGAGGCGCTTCGGAGATTTTAAGGAGGGAAAAGAATGCTGGTTAAAGCAGAAGGGATTTATAAAATTTATTACGACCATCAGGTTGCCACTGAGGCGCTTCGGGGAATAGATTTTAGAATGGAGCCAGGAGAATTCACTGCTATTTTTGGTCCCAGTGGTTCCGGGAAAACCACGCTTTTGAATATTCTGGGCGGTCTTGACCATCCCTCTCAGGGGCGGGTTTGGTTAGAAGATAAAGAGCTAACCAGCCTGAAACAGGGGGAATTGAGCCGGCTCCGGCTTTTTAAGATTGGATTTGTTTTCCAATCTTACAATTTGATTCCTGTGCTTACCGCTCTGGAGAATGTGGAATATGTGCTTTTGCTTCAGCGGGTTCCGAAAAAGGAGCGGATAGAGCGAGCCCAAAGGCTGTTGGAAGAGCTTGGTTTAGGAGATTTGATTCACAAGCGTCCCACTGAGATGAGCGGAGGTCAACAGCAAAGAGTGGCGGTGGCAAGGGCAATTGTTCATTATCCCAAGCTGGTTTTAGCAGATGAGCCCACCGCGAATCTGGATTCCAAGACCGCAGGAGATTTAATGGACCTAATGCGTCGGCTCAATCAGGAGCGGGGCATTACCTTTCTTTTCTCCACTCACGATAAATTGGTAATGGAACGAGCCCGCAGGCTGGTAGAATTAAGAGACGGTCAGATTGTCAGAGATGAAATTCAGGGCTGAAAAATTACCAGGGATTTTTTTCTGGATTATTTTTTTATTTGCTTTTAAAGGATATTGCCTGCCGGTTATTTCTCAGGATAATTTCAGGTTAGATTTTTCCGGATATTTACAGGAGCAGGGGCTTCACAGCCCGGATTTTTGGGGAAGTGAGTTCAGCTTAAATCAAGCCCGGGCTCGGCTGGTTTTAGATTTCTCTTTCCGGGACCGGCTCCGGATGAATTTGAGCCAGAGCCTTGAATTGAGCTCTGGCTCCGCTTTAAAAAATCCTTTTTACCAGCTTTCTCGGGCAATGGCACCTGAAACTTATTTTCATTGGGAGAAAAAGCTGGTTGATGAGGAGGACTATCAGCTTGACTGGAGCATATATCGTGCCTGGCTGGGATATGAGGATGACAGGATTAAAATCCGCCTGGGCAGGCAGAGAATTGCTCTGGGAAGCGCCTATTTTTACAGCCCGTTGGATATTTTTAATCCCACGAGTCCTTTGAGTCTGGAGCCAGAGGAGAGGGTAGGGGTGGATGGAGCCTCGCTGGAGGTTTATCTGGGGAGAAACACCTACCTGAGCTTTGCCTATGGCATCGGAGATGTAATTGATGAAAGCAAATTTGCCACTGCCTTTAAAACCACGGTCAAATCTTATGACCTTACTTTTTTGGGCGCCAGGTTTTTTCAGGACTGGGTTTTTGGTCTGGCATTTTCTGGCTATATCAGTTCTGCCAGTTTTTATGGAGAGCTCAGCTATACCCTTCCAGAAGAAACTGATGAATTTTTCCGGGGCACTCTTGGGGTTCAATACAGCTTTCCGGGGAATATCTTTTTTACCGCGGAGTACTATCATAATGAAGGGCTTCTTTTGGAGGAGGATTTTTATTCCAGCTCCGGGATGGCAATTTATCAGGACCCGCTTCGGACTCTGGATAGAAATTTTTTAGGGATAAGTGTTAATGCGGAGCTCACCCCGCTGGTGCAGTTTACCAGCGGGATGGTCTATGACCTGGATAGTAATTGTTTTTTTATTGGTCCGGGCTTTAGCTATCTGGCACCTTATTCCCTCACGGTTCAGGCTGGGGTTCAGCTCTTTGGTGGTCAGGAAAAAGGAGATTTTGGCTTTCTGTCCAATTTTTTCTGGGCTCGGCTGAGATGGGATTTTTAATTTATCCTTTTAATGCTTAAAACACCTCTGCCCGGTAAAGACCATTGTTGCATTATACTGATTGCAAGCTTCAATACTTTCAAAATCCCGCTCGCTTCCGCCCGGCTGAATTACCGCACTTACTCCTTCCCGCAAGCCAACCAAGACCCCATCTTTAAAGGGAAAGAAAGCATCTGAGACCATTGCGGAGCCAATCAGCCCGCCTTTTTCTTTTTCCACCCGCTCATCAATTTCTTTTTTCTTTTCTTCATCATCAAGCTGGTTATAAGGGATTTTGTATTGCTCCCAGCAGTATCGGTCTGCCAGCTTGCGGTAGGCTTTATCCCGGGCAATTTCCGCCACCCCCACCCGGTCCTGCTCGCCGGTTCCAATTCCAACTGTGCATTCATCTTTGACATATATTACTGAGTTAGAGGTTATCCCCAGCTCCACAAACCAGCCAAAAAGCATATCCTGATATTCCTTCTCAGTTGGCTCCCGGTTAATCCGATAGATTTTTCCCTGATACTCGCATTGCGCCAGCTTCAAGTCCTCCTTGCCCCGAATCTGAGAAAGAAAAGATTGCTGGACAATTTGACCGCCATCTATCAAACTCTTGAACTCAACAAAAACCTGATTCTGCCATTCCTGAAGGCGTTCTATATTCTTGATTCTTAAAACCCGCAGATTTTTCTTTTGGGAAAAAAGCTCCATCACACCTTCCGCATATTCCGGAGCCACCACCACTTCTGCATATTGCTCTAAAATTGCCTGTGCGGTAGCTTTATCAACCTCCCGGTTTAAAGCAATGCATCCGCCAAAAGCAGCAATTCGGTCGGCAAAATAAGCCCGCAGGTAGGCTTTTTCCAAACTCTCTGCCCGGGCAACCCCGCAGGGATTATTATGTTTGACAATGACCACAGTCGGCTTATCCGGGAAATAGCGGAGGATGTTAAGAGCATTATCCGCATCAGTTAAGTTAATTTTCCCCGGATGTTTTCCACTCTGGAGCAGTTCTATATCACTTACCAGATATTTCCCCGGCTGGATAGTTTCCACCTCACCCAGAATCAAGTTGCCATTAACCAGCTTATAAAGCGCAGAGGGCTGACCAGGATTTTCTCCATATCTCAGTCCCTTTTTCTCTCCAGCAATTTCCCACTGGACTTTTTCATAAAAAAGTGTCTGGCGATTTCCTTTCTCGTCAATAAAGCTGATTTCCATTCTGGGTGGAAAAGGGTCTTCCACGATAGTTTTATACATCTTTCTCAGGTCTTCAGCCATCGCAAACCTCCTAAATAATTTCTTTATAGGCGAGTTTCACCTTTTCAAAATCAGTTTTAGCAAAATAATCCGCAATTGCCCGGTCGTAACGGGCAGTGTGTTCAAAAGCCTTTCCTGCCATCTGGTAGCGGAATTTCAAACTCAACCTGCCCTGATTTGTTTTCAGTTCCTGGAGAAGCGCCGGGTAATCTGCTGGGTCAACTATTGGACAGAGGCGAATAAAATTTTTTGCACTGGCTCTGAGCATACAGGGTCCGCCAATGTCAATATTGGCACGGGCTTGTTCCGGGGTGGCATCCGGTCGGGAGATGGTCTGCTCAAAGGGGTAAAGGTTGCAGATTACCAGGTCAAATTTCACCGCCTGATATTTTTCCAGGTCCTGGCTGTGTGCAGGATTGTAAGTTTCGCTTAACAGCCCAAGATAAATCTTCCAGTCCAGAGTTTTTACCAGCCCCCCCTGCATCTCCGGCTGACCGGTGTAATCAGAAATTTGAATCAGGTGTTTGCTCGCTTTTTCTCCGAGGATTTCTTTAATCCGCTGAAAGGTTCCGCCGGTAGAATAAATTTTTACCTCGGGAACCAGCTCCACCAGAGAAGGAATCAGCTCCTCCAATCCTGCCTTGTTGGATACACTGATGATAACATTTTTGACCGGCACCAGGTCATCAATTTTTTCTACGATATTCACTGCCATTTTTTTACCTCCTAAATTAATTGCTCATCATAACTTGCTTCCAGGGCTTTAACCAGTAAAGTAAGCACCTGATTAACCGGACAGCTAATCCCTAATTTTTCTCCCTCCCGAACAATCGCTCCATTTATGGCATCTATTTCGGTTTTTCTTTTTGCCCGGACATCCTGAAGCATACTGGAGATATTCTCTCCGGTGCGTCTTGCTACCTCCTCTACCTTGGCAATGGCATCCGGATATAAAAGTTCAATCCCTTTTGCTTTTGCTACTTGCTCTGCTTCTTTAACCGCCTGATGAAGCAGGGACTTGGATTCCGAAAAGTAAAGAAGCCTGCCGTTCCGCACCCTCAGCAGAGCAGTAAGGGCATTGATTCCCACATTGATTAAAACCTTGCTCCAGATGGTTCCCTGGAGATTAGCAGTAGTTTTCACCTCCAGTCCGGCGGTTCGGAAAAGCTCTGCCACCCTCTCTGCTCGCTCCCCTTTTCCTTCCAGCTCCCCGATTACGGTTTCGCCCTCTCCGGCAAAGCGGATAAAACCCGGTTCTACTAAATTAGCACCCATCGCAGTGGTGCCTCCCAGAATCTGCTTTTTATCTACAATCGCACTGATTGCTTCCAGATTTCCCAGACCATTTTGAAGGCTGAGCACCAGGGTATTTTCTCCTGCTATCTTTTGGGCTCGCTCCAGAGCAGTGCGAGTGGAATAGGCTTTTACACAAACTAAAACCAAATCCACTATTCCGATTTCCTCAGGTTGAGCAGTGGCTTTTATTTGGGCTTTCTTTATCCCCTGGCTGGTTTCTATCTGGATTCCCTTTTGATTAAGAAGCTCTGCCCGCTCTGGCAGATAGTCTATAAGAACCAGTTCTTCAAAAACCGGCTTTAAAAAATAAGCAAAAAGGCACCCCATTGCCCCAGGACCAATGATGGCAATTCTTTTCATTTCCCTTCCTTTCTGTTTGAAAAACTTTCTGGGGAGTAAGACAAGTTAGAGGTGGAAACCATCTGTTTTGTAAGTTTAGCAAAATCCTGTTTTGGGTCAAGTCCAGAGAGAGCCTCTCAACCAGCACAAATCTTGCATAAGAATTTATTAAGGTTTAAAATAAATAAAATAGAAATAAAAGGATTTAAGATTTCGGTAAGAGATGGGATTAGCATCAGAAATAGCCAAAAGGATTTTTGGCTCCAAGAATGAGCGGACTCTCCGCCGGCTCTGGCCAATTGTCCACCAGATAAACGAGCTGGAGCCGAAATTTGAGAAGATGAGCGATGAGGAGCTGGGCGCTCAGACCTGGAAATTCCGGAGCTATATTTTTGAGCGGGAGTTTAAAGGGGCAGAAGACTGGCAGGAATTTTTGCCAGAAATAGAGAAAATTACTGAAGAACAATGGGCAAAAATAATGCCCAAACTGGATGAGATTCTTCCGGAAGCATTTGCGGTGGTTCGGGAGGCTTCCAAGCGGACTCTGGGACAGAGACATTTTGATGTCCAGTTAATTGGTGGAATTGTCCTTCATCAGGGAAAGATTGCGGAGATGAAAACTGGCGAGGGTAAAACCCTTGCTGCTACCTGTCCGGTTTATTTAAATGCCCTTTCAGGACGTGGGGTTCATATAGTCACGGTTAATGACTATCTCGCCCGCAGAGATGCGGAATGGATGGGACCGATATATAAACTTTTAAATTTAACTGTGGGCGCGCTTCAGCACGAGCACGATGATGCCACCCGCAGGGAGCTATACCGCCGGGATGTGCTTTATGGAACCAATTCTGAATTCGGGTTTGATTACCTGAGAGATAATCTCAAATATCGCCTGGAAGATATAGTCCAGCGAGAAGACCTTTTCTATGCAATTGTTGACGAGGTGGATTCTATTTTGATTGATGAAGCCCGCACTCCCCTGATTATTTCCGGAGAAGTGGAGCGGGATGAAAGTTCCAGCTATCAGGAGTTAAGACCAGCAATTGAACGGCTGGTGAATAAACAGCGCACGATTATTCGCCGGCTCTGGCGGGAAGCAAAACTGCTTCGGGGAAAACCAGAAAAAGAAGAGGAATATTACTTCAAACTCCTTCAGATTGAACGAGGCGACCCGAAGAACAAGGAGCTTTTTAATCTCATAACTGAAGATAAAGAGACCAAGCGGAAGATGGAACGGCTGGAGAGCCAGCTCCGGCTTAATAAAGAGGAGCATAAACTTAAAGAAGGCTTGCTTTATGCTCTGAATGAGCGGGAAAACGCCATTGAACTTACTGATGAGGGACAGAAGGAGCTGGTAAATTATATCGGAGATATTTTTGTTCTTCCTGACCTGGGAGTGAGAGAGGAGGAGATAGAAACTGACCCCAATTTAAGTTTAGAGGAAAAGATTCGGGCGAAGGAATCGCTCTATCAGGAATATCAGACCAAGGCGGAGAAGCTCCATTGCATTAATCAACTTCTTAAAGCATATACAATGTTTGAACGAGATGACGAGTATATCGTGGAAAATGGTAAGGTAGTAATTGTTGATGAATTTACCGGGCGGAAGATGGAAGGCAGGCGGTATTCTGATGGGCTTCATCAGGCACTGGAAGCCAAAGAAGGGGTAACGGTTCAAAAAGCCAGCCAGACCATTGCTACCATCACCATTCAGAATTACTTCCGAATGTATAAAAAACTGGCGGGAATGACCGGAACCGCAGATACCGAGGCAGAAGAATTTAAAAAGATTTATGACCTGGATGTGGTGGTAATTCCCACTCACAAGCCGATGATTCGGGTGGACCATCCAGATGTAATTTATAAGACCGAAAAACAAAAATTTGCTGCGGTGGTAAAGGAGATAGAGGAGGCTTATAAACGGGGTCAGCCGGTGCTGGTCGGGACTACTTCAGTGGAAAAGTCTGAGATTCTCCATCGCCTGCTCCGGAATAAAAAGATTCCCCACCAGATTTTAAATGCCAAGCACCACGAGCGGGAGGCAGAAATCATTGCTCAGGCAGGAAGAAAGCACGCAGTGACCATCAGCACCAATATGGCAGGGAGAGGAACAGATATTATTCTGGGCGGAAATCCGGAGATGATTGCCAAGACTTTATCCCGGGGCGACCCGGAGAAATACCAACAGCTTCTGGAATACCATAAGAAGAACTGGGAAAAAGAGCACGAGGAAGTTGTAAAATTAGGTGGGCTTTATGTCATCGGCACCGAACGGCACGAGTCCCGAAGAATTGATAATCAGCTTCGGGGAAGAAGCGGAAGACAGGGCGACCCCGGACAGAGCCGGTTCTTCATCTCCTTAGAAGATGACCTGATGCGGATTTTTGGCTCAGATAGCCTTGCCCGAATAATGGACCGGATTGGGATTCAAGATAATGAGCCCATAGAGCATCGGCTGGTTTCCCGGGCAATCCAGCGGGCGCAGGCAAAGGTGGAGGCACAGAATTTTGAAATCAGAAAGAGGCTTCTGGAATATGATGATGTGATGAACAAGCAGAGGGAGATTATTTACCAGCTCCGAAGGGAGATAATCAAAGCAGAGAAAGTCCGAGAGAAAATTTTTGAATATATAGACTATCTGGCAGAGAAGCTCGTCTATGAATTTGGTGATGAGAGAACCAAGCCCGAAGAATGGGATTTGAAGGGCTTAACCCAGCAGGTTCTCCGTCAGTTTGGGGTGATGGTAAATTTTGATGAGCTGGAGGAAATCACCCCGGAAATTTTAATAGAGAAAATCAGCCAGAGTGCCAAAGAAGCCTATCAGCGCAAGGTGGAGCTGGCAGGAGAGGAGCTGTTTTCTCAGTTTGAAAAGGATGTTTTTCTCTACACCATAGATTCTCTCTGGCAGGACCATCTTCTGGATATGGACCATCTCAAAGAGGGCATCGGGCTTCGGGGATATGGTCAGCGAGACCCTCTGATTGAATATAAGCGGGAAGCGTTTGAGCTTTTTGAACAGCTTCAGGACAAAATTGCTGAAGAAGTGGTGCAGAAGCTCTGCCAGGTGCAGATTTCTGCTCCGGCAATGGAAACCAGAAGAAGGCGTCCGGTGGTCAGACCACTCCAGATGAGGCATGAGGAGACCAGTGCTCTGGCAATGGCAGGTGCCGGCGGTGGTGGAGGGGTGGCGGTTCCGGATGCTCAAGCAGTGATGGGAGAGATGCCTGCCCAGCCTTCAGAGGCAAAGGTTCATACTATTCGCAGGGAACAGCCCAAGGTGGGAAGAAACGACCCCTGCCCCTGTGGTTCCGGAAAGAAGTATAAAAAATGCTGTTATCCAAAGTATGGTTAATGGATGAACCCTGCTGGTTAATCTCCTATTTTTCTTGCACTAAATAAAAGTTCTGCTAAATTTAACCAGATGTTAATCCGGGAAAAACTGGAGAAACTTGAGCATCAAATTTTGAGCCCCTATGCCTGCTTCAGCGACCAGAGCCGGGGAAGGGAAAGAGCGGAAAAGGAATGTGATATTCGCCCCTGCTTTCAGAGAGACCGGGACCGAATTATTCATTCCAAGCCTTTCCGTCGGCTCAAGCATAAAACCCAGGTTTTTCTTGCTCCCACCGGAGACCATTACCGCACCCGGCTGACTCATACCATAGAGGTTAATCAAATTGCCCGCACCATTGCCCGGGCTTTGTTTCTGAACGAGCATCTTACTGAAGCAATTGCTTTAGGGCACGATTTGGGTCATACCCCATTCGGGCATGCCGGGGAATATGCTTTAAATCAGGTTCATCCTTCAGGCTTTCGGCACTGGGAGCAGAGCTTAAGAGTGGTGGAGGTGCTTGCCAATGACGGAGCAGGTCTTAATTTAACTTATGAGGTTCGGGAGGGAATTTTAAAGCATTCTAAAGGAAAAGATAGCCCGTTTTTGGGAAGCGGAGAGGATTTTCCCGGCACCCTGGAAGGCAGAGTGGTGAGGGTGGCAGATATTATAGCTTATGTCAATCATGACCTTGAAGATGCCCTGCGAGCTGGTTTGGTTTCCAAAGAAGATATCCCAAAAGAATTAATCAAAACCTTGGGCGAAACTCATTCGCAAAGAATAAACATAATGGTTTCAGATTTAATTTATTCCTCCCAAAATCAGCCCCAGCTGGCAATGAGCGAAAAAATTTTACAGGCAATCAATCAGCTTCGGGAATGGCTTTTTGAGAAGGTTTATGAGCATCCAAAAATCCGGCGGGAATTTGATAAAGGGATAAAAATCGTTCAGGATTTATATGAGTATTTTGTGAATCATCCCGAGCATTTTTTGGAAATCAGCCAGAAAAAGGGGCTGAAATTTTCTCTGGAACAGGAGGTATGTGATTTTATTGCCGGGATGAGCGACCGTTATGCTCTTTACATTTATCAGCAGATTTTTATTCCCACCAGCTGGCTGTGAACGATTAAAATTGAAGTTCATCTCGCTCCGGGCGATATTCTCCTTCTTCTTTCGGCTCAAAATAACTTTCTCGCTCCGGGTTTATTTCAGTTTCCAGGAGTTTTTTCCCAAAAATCCGAAGCAATAATCCAGTGGGAGTAAAAACCAGATAAAAAACCAGAATTAAAATTAACTTGGTATTTAACCAGGCAATAAAAAACACCAGATTCCGGGTTAATTTTTCAAAAGGAAGAAGAACCCGGGGAAACAAAATTCCCACTCCAGCAATAATTGCTCCGGCTAAAGACAGATTCTCTGCCCGAGCAGGCAATCCCCGAAAATAAGAAAATAAAGAGAGCAGAAATAAAACCAGAGCTATCCCTAAAGCCATCTGCTCTGCTGGTCTGCTGGAGCCAGAAAACCAGGTTCCGGGATTAAAAAGCTCTTTTAAGCTGGATTTGAGATTCATTTCTCCTCTTGGTTATTTCCCGCCGGGGATTCACTTTCATCAGGAAGTTTTAAAATGATTTCATCCGGGCGAATCATTCCCAATTTTCCTCTTGCCAGCCTTTCCAGATATTGATAATCGTTTTTTAAAAGCTCAATTTGTTTTAAGAGATTTTGGTTTTCTCTCTCCAGTGCCTGAGCCTTTTTCTCCAGCTCCTTCCTTTCTGCCCTTAATTTCCAGAGCTCTATCAGTCCCCGCTCTCCAAAAATACCTACCCCGACCAGACCAAGAAAAATACCAATTCCAAACACGGTGAAAATTTTTTTCATTTTTTTGCAGGAGCTTCTTTTTCTTTAGGAGCAGTGGCAATTGCCAGCCGGGTAAAGCCAATGGTTTTAGCCAGGTCCAAAACTTTTACCACGGTCCCGTGATGCACATTTTGGTCTGCCTCAATTACCACCAGGATATCAGGATTTTCCTGAAATGCCTGTTTTAGCCGGGTTTTCAGCTCCTCCCAGCCAAGAGGTTGATGTTCCCAGTAAAGGTTTTCTTTTTGGTCAATTACCAGCATAATTTTTTTCTGGCTGGCACTTAAAGTGGGGGTGCCGGCTTTTGGGAGGTTGACCTTCATTGCCCCCATAAAGGCAAAAGTGGTGCTGACCGCAAAATAAATAATCAATTGAAAAACCACATCAACTAAAGGAGTCAGGTCAGTTCTGGGCTCTTCGGGTTTTTTTTCTAAAAACCTCACTTCAGCTCTCCTGTGAGGAGCTGGATTTTAACTCTTCTATCTGATTTAAAAACTCATCTGCCTGCTCTTCCAGAGCCTCTGCCAGAGCGGAAACCCGGGAAGAAAAATACCGATATGCCAGCCGGGCTGGAATTGCCACGGTCAATCCCGCCGCGGTGGTCAGAAGTGCCTCTGCAATCCCTCCTGCCAGAGCAGAAGGATTGCCCGGTCCCTGCTCGGAAATCACCCCGAAGAGCTTAATCATTCCTGCCACGGTTCCCAAAAGTCCTAAAAGTAAAGAAATATCCCCGAGAGTGGCTAAAAGATTCAAATACCTGCTCAGCCAGCCTGCTTCTTTTCTTCCCGCATCTTCCAGGCTTTCCTTAATTATTTCTCGCTCTCTGCCCAGTTGTTTAAACCCTGCCTGAAAAATCCTTGCCAGAGAAGAAGAATCTTCCTGACAGAGCTTTTGAGCCTGTTCTATTTTTCCCCGGGCAAGAAAGCTCAAAATCTTTTCCAGAAATCCGGGAGGAATGATTTTTTTGCTCTGAATTACCAGCACCCAGAATCTTTCCACCACCACTGCCACCACCAGGGCAGAGCAGATGATAATCACCAGCATCACGGGTCCGCCCTTGGCAAGGAGCGGGAAATGA
>CAZKMM010000055.1:7957-15820 GCA_964553915.1 uncultured bacterium | reverse complement strand
TCAATGAAGTCATAGCGGAAAGCTGCCTCAATGGAGCTGAACCGACCACCGAGCAGGATGTAATAACCATATCCGGTTTGAGAATCCACACCCTTATCTTCCGGGTCACCAGTGCTGGTGATATATTCTACACCGCCAAAATAATTATCTGCATCATACATCACCCCAATTCCCCATCCGGAGATGGAGGCATCATCATCGGGCTCAGTACCAGCTATATCAGAATATTCCTGAAAATAAAAAGCTCTGGCAGTGAGTTTACCCGGACCAACATCACCATTATAAGTCACTGCCACATTTCCGCCTTTGCTCTTATCAACATCATAACCCGCATCACTTCCCAAAGGATTAACACCTTCACCAGACAGCTCTCCATTGTAGAGCATATAATTTATATCGATGCCGGAGAAGTTAACATCAAGAGCAATCCCGGTCTGATAAGTGGGAAGAGCATTAAGAGCACCATTATATCCACCAGTGATAATCAAAGGCGGATTTGCCATATGATGGACCTTGAGCATATGGGGCACATTAGCAATCGCGGTGGGAACCAGCACCCGACCAATGGTGATTCCCAGCTGGTCGATCGGCTTCCACTGAGCACAGGCTTCCAGAGTAGTTGGAACAGGAGTAGGCACTACAACCCCGCCAATATAAGTCGGAAGCACGAACGCCTCCTGAAATCTCCAAGCCAGATTGTCGCCAATCTTCCCGGAAAGCCCCAGAACCAATGCCTCACCGTTAAAGGTCTCATAACCATTCCAGCCTTTGTCTTTGTCCTCGGCAGAATAGCGGAACGCGGCATCAAGATGAGCTCCAATGGTGATGGAACCAGCTGCTGCCTCTACCTGGGCATATAAGCCTACAGGAATTAGAAGCATCAGTGCTAAAATAAGTCCAACCACTTTCTTCATTTTTTATCCTCCTTTTAATTTTGTTTTTTTATTTGGGTTCACTTTCTGCTTCAGTCTTTTTCACCCTCGCATTCCTTTTTATCTCTTTTAGCTGTCTCCGACGGCTCTAGTTCTCAATAAGCCAAAATAAATTTTATTCAGAGCCGTCTTCCGAGACAGGATATTTTCCTGTCTCGCCCCTTTTAACCCTTACCTTTTCTTCTCATTTATCACCCCCTTTCTGTCTCAGTTTTTTCTTATATTATATAACAAATTTTAGTTAAAAATTGATTAAGCTAAAATTAATTTTTTTTAATTTTCAAAGAACCTCATCTGGATACCGCTAATCTGGGTAGCCTGACCCGAATGGTGGTTCCACTATCCGGTCCTACTCTGCTTTTAACTTCTATATCTCCATTATGGGCAAGAGCAATTTTTTTGCAAATGCTTAACCCCAGCCCATAACTTTTCTGGCTCATTTCCCTTGCTTCTGGGGAACGAAAGAAAGGCTCAAAAATATAAGGCAGGTCTTTTGAAGAAATTCCTATTCCCTGGTCTATCACTTCTACCCAAGCCTCCTTCTCATCCCCTCCTAATTTCACCTCTATCCTTTTTCCTCTTGGACTATATTGTATAGCATTTTCTATTAAATTTGCAAATAATTGCATTAACCTATTTTTATCTGCGGTTATTATTATGTCCATTTCTGCCTGGATTGTCAAGTCCAGTTCTTTCTCTTTTGCCCGACGAGAGAATTCATCCGTTAATTTTACCAAAAGCTCTTTCAAATTTAAAGAGCTAAACTCCATCTTCAATTCGCCTGCTTCTGCCCGACTCAAAGTTAAAAGGTCTTCTACCAGCCTGCTGATGCGGTCAATTTCCTCTAAATTGGAGCGGAAAATCTCCTGATACTCCTCCGGAGTGCGTGACCGCATCAAAGCTACTTCAAGATTCCCTTTTAAAATTGTAAGTGGAGTCCGAAGGTCATGTGAAATACCGCCAATCAAGCGTAGCTGTCTTTCTAACCGCCCCCGGGAGTTTTCCAAGAGCTTATTTAAATAGAATCCAGCCTTCCCCAGAACACCTTCGGAGCAGTCATAATATACCCAGTTCTCCTCTGAGTTCTTGGAAAGAATCTTTAAGCAATGAATCAGCTGAGAAAATTCCTCACTCCGAAGCCGGTTCAAAATTACCACTCCCAGACTTAAAACAATTATTCCTAAAAAAATTCCGGTAAGCTTAAAACCCAGCTCCTGACAGACAAGAAGAAACCCAGCACCAACGCCGGCTAAAATCAAGAATCCGCAAAGAAAGAAATATTCCAGTAATTTCTTTTTCACCCTTAAAACCCGCCAGCCAAAAGGGAATAAAATTTGCTCGGAAAGAAAAAGTTTAGGAGGTAGATTTTTCATCTCTGTTCTGCACCTGCTTTCCTGATTCCTTACTCTCTTTGGGCACCTTCAAAACATAGCCGACTCCCCGGACAGTATGAATCAGCCTGGGCTCAAAATCCCGGTCAATTTTATTCCGAAGATAGTTAACATAAACGTCTATTACATTAGAGAAGGTATCAAAGGTATAATCCCAGACATGCTCGGAAATCTGAGTCCGGGTTAAAACCTTTCCCGCATTGACCATAAAATATTCCAGAAGGGCAAACTCCCGATTGGTGAGTTTAATCTCTTTCCCTGCCCGGGTAACCTCACGGGTAACAGTATCTAAACTCAGGTCTGCTACCTGAAGCTTAACCGGGGTCATTGTTTCTCCCCGGCGAAGAAGTGCTCGCACCCGTGCCAGAAGCTCGCTAAAAGCAAAAGGCTTGGTTAGATAATCATCAGCTCCAGAGTCCAGCCCTACCACCTTATCATCCACCGTGTCTTTTGCGGAGAGGATTAAAATTGGAATATTGATTCTCATCTGCCGGATTTCTTTGCAAACTTCAATTCCGCTCTTGCGGGGAAGGATTAAATCCAGAATGATTAAATCGTAATTGGTATGCTCCACCATATCAATTGCTTCTTCACCATTGCGGGCAATTTCTACTGAATAGCCCGCTTCTTCCAGCCCCCGCTTGATGAAGCTGGCTACCTTAAATTCATCCTCAATAACTAAAATCCTCATTTTCTAAATATCTAAACTTGAACCGGGCATCTTGTCAAGAGAGAATAAATTAGCAGGCAAATTCTTCCAGATATTTCAGTAAAAGCCTTAACCCAATCCCGGTAGCACCCTTGCCAAGATAAGGATGCTCCTCATCGCTCCAGGCACAGGAAGCAATATCAAGATGCGCCCAGGGTAAATTATCTTGAATAAATCTCTGGAGGAAAACCGCTCCGACAATGGTGCCCGCTTCTCTGCCCTTGCCCACATTTCTTAAATCAGCCACCGGGCTCTTCACCAGCTCCTGATACTCCTCCCATAAAGGCAAAATCCAGCACCGTTCCCCGCTGGCTTCTCCGGCAGAAACCAGAGCATCTAAAAGTTTCCGGTTATTTCCTAAAAGAGCAATCGCATATCTTCCCAGAGCAATGGAGGCAGAGCCAGTTAAAGTTGCTAGGTCTATGATGGTTCTGGGAGAAAATTTCTGGCTATGATATAAAGCATCTGCTAAAATCATTCTTCCTTCCGCATCGGTGCTGATTACTTCCACGCTGATTCCATTTGCCATTCGGACAATGTCCCCGGGTCGCTGTGCCCCTGCTCCGGGCATATTTTCAACCAGAGGAATTACTCCTATTACATTCTCTTTTAGCCCGAGCCGGGCACAGGCACGAACCGTGCCCAGAACCGCACCAGCTCCTGCCATATCATATTTCATCCGGTCCATTTTTTCCGAACGTTTTAAAGAAATTCCTCCGGAATCAAAGGTCACCCCTTTTCCCACCAAAGCAATCGGCTTCTTTTTAGAGCCGGGATATTCCATCACCACCAGCCGGGGCGGTCGGGAGCTTCCCTGCCCCACCCGAAGAATCCCGTTATAGCCCATCTTCTTCAATTCCGCCTCGTTATACACTCGCACCTTTAATCCCAGTTTTTTACCGGCTTCTTTTGCCAGCCGGGAAAACTCCCCGGGTCCCAGGTCCGCACCTGGACGATCGATTAACTTGCGAATATACTGATGCTCCTCTCCCAAAACCGAGCTCCGCTCCAGAACCGTTTTTAACCCTTTAGTCTCTCCCACCAGAAAAATTTGCTCAGGAAATCCATCACCCCTTTCCCGATATTCCTGATATTGATAGCAGGAAAACCAGAACCCCTCTGCAATTGCCCGGGCAAAATCCTCTCTTTTCAGCACCTCCAAACCCGGCTCAAAAAGCTCCACCTCCAGACTTTTTAAAGAATACCTTTTTATCCGTCGAACCCCGGCTCCTATTGCCCGGCGGAGACTCTCAGCATCCAATTTTTCTTTCTTTCCCAGACCAATAAATACCGCCATTTTCCAGGGAGCTTTACTCAAAAGCACCAGCTCCGCCTCGCCCAGCCGAGCACTAAACCCCAGCTGGAATAAATTTTTTATTGCCCCCCCAGAAAGCTGGTTCACCTTCTCCCCCAGAGCACTCAGGGTTTTCTGTCCTTCAAACCCAAAAAGGAAAATCCCCTGCCCGCCTTCTGGTCTGGTTCTGGTTTTTAGCTTCATCCCTTCCCTCCTTATTCAAGTCTCATATTTTCAACAAATTTATCCATAAAAGAAGGATAAGTATTTAATTCTATGTGCTCCACTTCCTGAGCTAGCTGGCAGGCGAATTCAAAAGCCTCCGGATGAAGCATCATCCCGGCACCCATTCCCGCTGAATTGGGATAGCTCATTATCCGCTCCAGCTTCATTCTTGGTATGACCCCCAGCTCCAGAAGGTCATTTACATCTATCCTTGCCCCAAAAGAACCAGTAATGGTGAATTTTTGAATATCTTCGGGCAAAAGCCCCAACTGGTCCAAGAGAATCTCATAAGCGGAGCGAATGGCGGATTTCGCCTTCTGCACCTCCCGAACATCTCTTTGAGAAAGATAAACCTTTTCAGTAAGAAAAAATTTCCCACCCTCAGCTTGAAGATTTCCCTGAGGAGTGATAACCCCCTCTTTCCTTAATAAAGCCACCAGGCTGAGCAGTCCGGAACCAGCCAGACCCTCTGGCTCGCCCCCGCCTATCAGCTCCCAGTTCAGCTTTCCATCCGGCTCCCTTTTCACCCGGGTAATTGCTCCTTTTATCGCCCGCATCCCGCATTCAATATTTACTCCTTCAAAAGCCGGTCCTGCCGCGGTGCTGGCCACCAGAATCTTTTTCCCATCACTCACCATTACTTCTCCGTTGGTGCCTAAATCTATGGCAGAGACCGGCTCTTTTGAGGTATGAAACCCCAGATAGAGCAAACAGGCTAAAGCATCCGAGCCAACAAATCCGCCAAGAAGAGGAGGAAACCAGACTTCAAGCTCATTTTCCCACAATTTAGTTCTGATTTCCCGGGCAGATTTGTCTACTGGCTCAAAAGGAAATTGTGCCAGACTTTGCACAGAAAGACCGAGAAGAAGATGATGCATCGCGCTGTTCCCCACCACCACCATCCGCTGGATTTCTTTTAATTGAGAATCATTCAAGCCCAGCCCCTCAACCGCCTGTTCTATACTCAATACCGCCAGTTCCTTTAATTCTTTGGCTTTATTTTTTAAAGCCTGCTCCAGCCGGCTGACCACCTCTGCCCCATAAACCGCCTGCTGATTTAAAACCGCATTGCCCCGATAAATGGTTCCATCTTTTAAAGTGGAAAGAAATGCTCCTACCGTGGTTGTGCCTAAATCCAGAGCAATCCCAAAAGGACCCTTTAACTGCTCCACCGGATATTCCTGAGAAAAAACCTTATCGGTGATAACCGTTTCCTCTGGTAGCGAGACTTCCGCCTCGCCCAGAACTTGCGTCTGACAGGCAAGCCGAAACCCGGCAGAAAGTTCTGTGCCAGAAAGTAAATTTTTTTCCTTTTCATTTGCCGGGCTCAACTCTCCTTCTGCTCTTATCTTGCACTTTCCACAGACTCCCCGCCCGGCACAGGGACGGTCTATAAAATACCCTGCCCGGAGAATCAACTCGGAAAGAAGCTCTCCAGGTTTTGCTGTAATAATCTCTTCGCCCTTTGGGGTTTTAAGTTTAACTTTAATCATTTTGCTCAGATATTTTTTAAAAGCACTGCGCTTCCTTCCCGAAACAAAGCATAAATCTCAAACCAGCTTCTTGCAGAGAAGAGTCTTTTTAGAATATAACCGGGACGAAGATAAAAATCCCTGATCGCTCTCTTTTTTAGATTCAAAAGCTCCTGAGCATCAAGAGTATAAGTGCGAATCCGGGCAAGATTCCCTGCCTGGTCCATTTCCGGACCCAGCACCAGTCCCTGACGGAAAGCCTCGGTTTTGAATTCAGTCAAATTCCGAGCCACAGCCAGATTATACGAGACAAAATCCGGCTCCAGTTCCCTTAAAAACCGGGTGGTTTTTAAAATGCTTTCTCTGGTATCTTCTGGAAGTCCAATAATCACTGTCGCAACCACCCGAAGTCCCTGTTCCTGTGCCTGCTTCACCCCGTTTTTAATCTCCTCCAGACCATAACCCTTCTGATAGCTGCGTAAAATCCCCTCATCCGCATTCTCCACCCCCATAATCACAGTATGACAGCCAGATTCCCGAAGCTCCTTCCAGAAGTTTCGGGAGTGGTCCGGGCGGACAAAGGTCGTGTAAGAAAAACCATATCTGGCTAACAGCTCCATAACCTTCTGGCTATGAGCCTGGTGAGAGCCAAAGCTCTGGTCTGCCAAAAAAAGCTCACTGCTCTGAAGCCAGCGAAGAAAATCCAGTTCCTCTTCCACCTCTTCCAGATTCCTTCGGCGATACCCCAAACTTGCCATCACACAGAACCGGCATTTATGCGGACAGCCAAAGTCTGTAAGCATTGTCGCGAATCTTCTTTTCCGGGCAAAAGAGAAAAAATAACTCTTATACTGAAAAAGCTCCTGCCGGCTCCTTCCCACAGAATATTCTGCGAGGTTTTGGGGAGGAAAAATTTTTATCTTGCTGTTTTCTCTTACCGCCAGAGCTTCTGGCTCCCCCTTCCCTTCCAGATAGTCCCGAAGACCACTGCTGGCAAATCTGAGCACCAATCCATCAATAAAAGAATATTTTTCCAGCCATCCTTTCGGGTCTTCTAAAATCGGCTCTCCGCTTAAAAAAATTCGGACCGAAGGAAGAACCTGACGAAGAGCCTGATAAAATTCCAAATCCCAGCTCAACAGCACCATACTGACCAAGCCTAAAATAACCTCCGGATTTAAAGAACGGATATATTCAAGGGTTTTTTTCAAACTCCATCTCAAGGCAATGGCATCTAAAACCACCAGTTCATTATTCTCAGATAAAATTCCGCTTTGAAGCAAAAGGTCAATCGGACTGAAAAGATATGTGCTCTTTACGGTCTTGGAACAATAATATTCCCGATTAACCAGCACCTTTGCCGGGGGATTTAAAAGTAAAATCTTCATCTTCCCAGCGCCTCTTTTACCTTCTCAAAAGCCATCTGGGGAGTAATTCCATAAAGACATTCCGGACGGGAAAGAAGACATCTTACGGTTTTAGCATTATAAACCGTGATGCAGGGAGAGCAATCAATCCCCAGATAAAGAACTGTATGCCCCTCCCCCAGAGGTCCGAAAAGCTGGGGGGTCTCCGGTCCAAAAAAACTAACAGTCTTGGTGCCCGCCAAAGAAGAGAGATGAAGAGGTCCAGAATCATTGGTTATTAAAAGTTCAGCCCGGCGAAGCAGTTCCACCAGCTCCTTTATCTCCAGCTCCCCTGCCAGAGAAAAGCAGGAGTTTTTATCTCCAATCTGCTCAAGAATTTCCTGAACAAATTCCCTTTCATCATCTGCTCCAATTAAAATCACTTTTCCCAGATTTTCCTCTAAAATCATCTTAATTAACCGGACAAAATATTC
>CAZKMM010000055.1:0-7857 GCA_964553915.1 uncultured bacterium | reverse complement strand
GGCACCCGAAGATTATGAAGCTCACCTCTCCAGACATCCCAGGAATGAAATCCCACCCGAAGCCCGGCTCCGGAAAGATAACTGGCAAGGGCAGAAAATCTGGTCAGATATTCCAAATCTATTACCAGCTGAGGATGATATTGATAAAGCTGAAAGAAAAATCTTAAGATCCGAAAAAAAATCCTAAACCCGTCCGCTCTCAGATCCAGATAAATGGTTCGGTCTGAAATCTTCAATAATTCCACCAGAGAGCGATTCCGGGATAAAGTGGCAAAACCCAGCTCCGCCTCTGGATATACCTCCCGGAGGGCTTTAAAAACCGGCAGAGATAAAATTAAACTGCCCATCCCCCAGAATTTAATCACCAAAATTCTCTGGATTTTTTCTGGCTTTCTTTCCGGACGAATCAAATCCAAAAGCCCAAGCAATCCACAGGCAGGATATCCCAGCCAGCGGTCAATCTTTTTCATTGTGGAAATCTTCATCAGCTCATCCACTCCTGAAATTCCCTTACCAGCTGATAAAGATTCCCCATCCCGCCATAACGAAGAGCCAGCTTCAAAATCCCGAGCATTTTCCGGGGAGAAAAATAAAACTGCTGGTAAGCTTTTTTCCGAAATTGTTCCACCTCTTCTGCTTTCAGCTCGGGAGTGGAAAGCACGCAATAGTTCTGCTCAAACCGGCTCCAGTCATCAGTAATAATCCACCCCTGCCTTTTTGCCAGCTCATAAAGCCTTGAGCCGGGAAAAGGCACCACACAATAAAATTGAGCGAAATCTATCGGCTCGGAAAGAGCAAATTTTAAGGTCTCTTCCATAGTCTGGAGAGTTTCTCCGGGAAAACCGAGAACAAAATGTCCGGTAACTGCCAGTCCGGCTTCCTTTGCCCAGCGAACCGCATTTTTATTATCCTCCAGACTAATTCCTTTATTCATCAATTTAAGAATTTTTTCTGACCCGCTCTCCAAGCCATAGCCCACCATCCAGCATCCTGCCTGCTTGAGCTTTTTCAAAAGTTCCAGACTAACCTGGTCCGGTCTGCTGTTAATTACAAAGCGGACTTTAAGACCGGACTTGATAATCTCCTCTGCCATCTCCATTGTCCATTTAGGGTTAAGGGTGGAAGATTCTGCCCAGAAAAGAAAATCCTCCACCCCGAATTTAGTTCTTGCCCAGTCCAGTTCCCGGACGATTTTTTTCGGGCTTTTCAGCCGAAGTTTTTTCCCATAATAAGTGGCATCCGCACAAAAAATGCACTGATAGGGACAGCCCCGACTAACCCCGAGCATTAAAAAGGGTTTGCCCATAATTGGCATCTGATAAAGCTCCCTTTTAATCAGATGCCAGGCAGGGAAAGGGATTTTATCTAAATCCAGATAGGGCGGGGAAGGATTATGATGAAAAAAAAGTCCCTCCCTCCAGCTAACCCCGGGCACCTCTCTCCAGTCTCTTTTTCTGCTGAGCTGGTCCGACAGAGATAAGGCAACATATTCCGGCTCTCCACGAATCACCCCGTCCAGGCTCGGGCAAAGTTTGAGGGTATCTTCTGGAAGAGCGGTGGGATGAATTCCAATCACAAAAATTTTGCTTTGAGGAAGAGTTTTTTTCAGCTCTTCTACCGCATTTAAATCATAGATAATGGAGCCGGTCGCGGTATTGACAATCATCATCTCAGGATAAAACTCTCTTGCCTGCGCAACTAAATTTTTCAGGTCTATTCCCTCAACAATGCAGTCCCGAATTTTACATTCAAAACCATTTTCTTCTAAAATACTAGCAATGGTTGCCAGGCTGATTGGAGGCCAGACCGCTCCCCAGGCACTCCTTCTCTGCATACATCTTCCTTCCCGAACCATCTTCACCCCATCTGCTGGAGGCGGATTAATCAAAAAAACCCTCATCTACCTCTCCTAGCCAGCTCCCGAAATAATCTCCAGAAAAAGATATGCGCCTTTCTAAAAGTGGGCAATTTGCTCACTCCGGCTTTGCGGGCATATTCATGAACCGGAATCTCTCCCACCCGATATCCCTGCTTCAGGGCTTTAATCACCATCTCGTGCTCCACATCAAAATCATTTGCTTCCAGACCGAGCCAGAGCCCCACCTCACGGCGAATTGCCCGATAGCCATGTAAACAATCTGTAATCTCCACCCCAAACCACCTGCTGATGATAATAGAAAGCAAATTCCCGCCCAAATCCCGGATTAAATGGTTAAAATTAGGACGAATATCATCCGACCCTCCCCGCCAGCGGGAGCCAATCACCAGATCCAGCTCATCCTTTAAAATCGGCTCTGCCAGACGAGGAATATCCTTGGGATGATGCGAGCCATCCGCATCCAGAAATACCACCACTTCTCCCCGAGCCTGCTCCAAGCCCACCTTATAGCCATCGCCTTTTCCCAAGCCATTATCCAGCACCACCCGGGCACCGGCTTTTTCTGCTTTTTCTCTGGTTCGGTCCTGAGAATGTCCATCCACCACCAGAACCTCATCCGCATATTTCTTTGCTTCTCGGACCACTTCCTCAACAGTCTCCTGCTCATTCTTGGTAAGAATTACCGCGCTTACTTTTATCTTTTTATCTGCCATATTTCAGAACCACCTCTTTAGGAGGATTCTCCAGAGCCAGAAACCCGACTGGGTCTGGAAAACGCTGATAGCAAAATAGCCTCACCGGAGGAAAAGAGTGAAATCCCTTTAAAAAATGAACCTTGAGCACCACCATTCCCTTTTCCGGCTTCAGCCCGGAAAGATGAATCCGCTCATAATCCATCTTTACCACTTTTCCCGTTCCTCGCAAGAACCAGCTTGGCTCCAGAGCAAATTCAAATACATCCAGCTCCTGAAACTGAGCCCGCTTGCGGGAAAAACTTAGCTCGCTTAATTTCTCCTTGCTTTGCTTGCTCCACGCCACTGCCCATTTTATATTATAAAGCTGGAAATATTCTTTCAGCTCCTGTTCAGAATAACTCTGAATCGGTTTTTTTAAAAAATATCCATCATGAAAGCTGACAAAATGATGCTGGATAAAAGCATTGGGATGAGGTCCCCCTACCAGATACCGGGGCAAATAGGCAGGTAAAAGCCCAACAAACCTGCTTGCTCCGTAAGGAACTTCTTTTCCTTCCCAGCGGTTTATATCCTCGATCATTATCCGGGCAGATAAATCTGTATTTTCCTCCAACCACTTCATTAACTCCAGTACCCTGCCCGGAAATCTTCCGCTCAAGGGCGAAACCGCATACAAAAGGCGATAGCTGGGAGAAAACTGGAGCAAAATCAAAAAGAGCAAAAATCCCAGAACCGCTCCCTGACTTAATCTTAAAGACCTCTCAGAGAGCCTGCCCCTGATACGCTCCAGCCCAATCCCGGCACCAATCAGCCAGAAAAAATACCAGCCCGTCAAATGCCGATACGGTTGGATATGCCGGAGCCAGGAAAGAAAGGAACCAAAATATACCAAGAGGAAAAAAAACAAAAGTCCCAAAGAACAAAACCAAAAAAGTTCCCTTTTTTCCTTGACTCTCCTCAGACAGACCAGCCCATAAACACCGAAAAGGACAATTATCAAACGGGCTAAATTCGTGCCCCAAAATCCTCCCCAGGGAATAATATCTTTTATAAACCTCAAAGGGTCAGTATTCTGGAAAAAGGTGGTAAGCGGGTCTTCTATTTTATAGGGAAGAAACTTAAAAAAGGGAACCAGCCAGAAGCTATTAAAAACAATAGCCAGTCCGCCTGCAAGCAGAAGTCCCAGCCAGACTTTTTTATTCAAAGACCGCCTGAAAATAACCAGCAAAATAATAAAAGGAATCCCAACCAGAGCCACACTGGTTTTATGAATCAGAAGAGAAACACTCACCACCAAAACCAGCTCAAGCCAGTTTCTTTTACCGGGATTCTGAAAGTATTTAAATCCTACCCCCAGAGCGAGCAAAAAGAAATTAAGCATCAAAGCTCCTGTGAGCATTCCGAAATTCCCGAAAAGTCCTTCCTCTCCCAGCCAGAAATAACAGATGCCCAGAGCAGTTCCCCATAAAGCTGAATTTTTCTCCAAACCAAAATTCCGTAGGGCAGAGTAAAAAATTATCGGGGCAACTAAAAAACTTAAAAAGAAAAACCATTTAATCACCAGGCCGATTTCCAGCGCCCGAAAAGTAATAGTTGCCAGCTGAACCGGGAGCGAGGGATTGTACACAAAATCCAGTGGATACCCTGCCATATAATAAGGGTCAAATCCCCAGATTCTCCCGGATTCTTCCAGAAACCTACGGGCAGAATAACACAAATAATAATATGGACTCCAGTCAATGTTGATAATCGGTGAGGTTTTAAAAAGCTCCCCCGGACTCTGAAAACAAAGCAGAGTGCTTAATAGCTGAAACAAAACTATCCCCAAAAAAATAACCGCTCTGTTTTTTTCTCCCGGTTCGCTCTTCTGTTCAGCCAAATTTCTCATCCAAAATAATGTTGCATTTTTCTATAAAAACTTAACCGAAAAATAAATTTCCCCAGCGAAGGGTCGTGAAGAAAATCGCCTACCAGCTGGCGAAGATTATCCCTAAACACCAGCCAGCGCCTCTTGGCTAAAATCCGCCTTCTTGCTTCCAGCACCTGCTCATAGCTCAGCTCCTTCAAGGCTAAAGGAAGACTCCCTGTACTCGTCTGTTTCAGGTAATAATCCACATCCGCATAACTTTCCAGATTGACCAGTCCCCTGGCTCGTGCCTGTTCCTCCAGGTAGGTGCCGGGAAGCGGAGTGCAGATAGAGATATGAACCGTGTTGGGCTTAAGCTCATCTATCATCTTTTCTGTTGCCTTCAGGCTTTCAGGAGTTTCCTCCGGCGAGGCAAGGATAATATAAGCATGGGTTCTAAACCCGTATTTCCGGCAGAGCTCAAATGACTGATACGCCTGCTCCACTGTGGTTCCCTTACCCAGAGAATCCAGAATTCTCTGGCTTCCGCTCTCCAGACCAAAAAGAACATAATAAACCCCCATTTCTTTCAAAAGCCGGGCTACCTCCTCATCAAAGGTATCCACCCGACTGTTCACAACATAGCGGAAGCCCTTTTTAAGCCCTGCTTGATTAATTTTTTCCACCAGCTCTGAAAGCCACCCGCGATTGACTGTAAAAATATCATCGTGAAAAAAATACTCCCGAATCCGATACCGTTCATACAACAGCTTCAATTCCTCCACCACCAATTCCGGAGCGCGAAATCTTAACTTCTTGCCAAAAAGCATCTGTAAAGTGGGCTGGCAAAACTGACAATGAAAAGGACAGCCCCGACTGATATGAAGATTTATCGCCCGACCCCGAAGATATTTTTTATGATGCTCCAAAAGCTCCCGGTCCGGGATGGGAAGTGAATCTAAGTCCAGAGGCTCTTTTGCCCCGGGATTTAAAACCAGCTCCTCACCCTTACGGAATCCCAGTCCTGCCACCTGAGAAAAATCCCGCTCCCCTTTTAAAGCCTCTACCAGCTCCAGAATCGCCTGCTCTCCTTCTCCCCGAACCACAAAATCCAGCTCGGGAATCTCCTTTAAAGTCTGCTCCGGCAAAATCGTGGGATGAGCTCCACCTAAAACCGTCTTTGCTCCCAGCTCCTTGGAAAATTTAACCAGCTCCCGAGCAGAATAGAAAAAATCTGTTAAGGTATATATCCCGACCAGTTCAGGTTGAAATTTTTTCAGCCCGGTTTTGATTCGGGATAAATCTCGGTCAAAGCTGGCATCAAAGATTTTTACCTCTTCTCCGGCATCTTTTAAGACTGTAGCCAGGCTTGCCAGCCCCAGGCTTGGCCACATCCCGTGCACCTGATGGGAGAGTCGGGGAAAAATTAAAGCTAACCTCATCAAGTTATAAATATAACACGCTCTGGCTAATTTAAAAATTTTCTTTTTATAATAACCTTTATGAGCTTCAAAAAGAGCATCATTATTCATCAGGGAGCCCTGGGCGATTTAATTAACACCCTGCCCGCAATTCAGGCTTTAAGAGAAAATTCTCAAACACTTTTTGCCATTGGCTCAGACAAACTCCGACTTTTAAAATTCGCAGGAATAATTGACCGATTTTTCTCTCCTCATTCCCTTAATTTTCATCAGTTGTTTATGGAGAACTTTTCCCCCAGCCCGGCTTTAAAAAATATTTTTGCTCAGACAGAGGTGGTGGTAAGCTGGCTGGGAAAGAACTCTAAAGCTTATGAACAGAATCTCAAATCGCTTGTCCCGCAGGTAAAAATTTTTCGGGAAGAATTCCCACCCCAAAATGCTAAGGAACATATCAGCAGAATTTTATCTAAGCCAGTGGAGGAGCTGGGAATTGAAATTTCTCATTTCCTTCCCCGGCTCCCCCTTCCTCAGGCTGATTCTTCACCATTTTTGCAGGAACTGGCATCCCCTTATCTGGTATTTCATCCCGGAGCTGGTTCTGAAAAGAAAAGACTGCCCCGGGAAAAACTTATCAAATTGATAAATTTGCTTGCCGAGGGTTTTTCTGAATTTTCTCTGGTGATAATTCTGGGCGAAGCTGAAAAGAGTCTGACGATGGAAATAACCAGCCAGCTCCCAGAAAAAGTAAAAGCTAAAATAAAGTTAATTAAGAGCTATGATTTAATCTTACTTGCTCAAATCCTGAATCAGGCTGAGATTTATCTGGGAATGGATTCTGGTCCCACCCATCTGGCTTCTGCCCTCGGCACCAAAACCATTGCCATTTTTACTTCAAGCAATCCCCAGATCTGGGCACCACGCCATCCCTGGACAAAAATTATCCAGAGCCAGGCTCCCTGCTCGCCCTGTTCAGAAGAGCAAAGAAGATTATGCGAAAATTATATCTGCGCCCAGATTGATTTAGATTTAGTAATAAAACAGGCAAAAGCACTTCTAAAGGCTGGGTTTTGACCCCTCAAACAAAAATTAAAATTTTTAAATTTTTTTGTGGATATTTGCTCCAGAAATGATTATTATAATTTATTGAGTGGGGGCGAAAGGTCTCGACGGAGACAGTTGAAGCCCCGGGTGGCGCGTCGGGCTCCCGCTTGCCCGTAAAACCAGCGGGAAGCAAACAAGCGCCGACTCTTACAACTACGCTCTGGCCGCATAAGACGGCCACGCTCGCCCGGCTTTGCCCGGTGGAGCCGGTGTCGGGCGTCAGGTACACCGGGCTGGCTTAAAGCCCTCGGCTCGTCGGGGCTTTGAGCGAGACACTTAGACGAGCTGGTCTTCTGGGACCCGGTCCGCGGGGGACCAGAAGGCGAGATTTAAAACGCGGACTACACGCGTAGAAGCTCGGGGTGGAAGGTCTCCGGACCCGGGTTCGATTCCCGGCGCCTCCACCATTTTTTATGGCTCCAGCAGTCCAAAACACTTTATCAGAGGAAGAGCAAAACCGCTTTATTTTTTTATTTTCAAGATTAACCTGACTGGGGAGGGGAAAGGGCTTTTTGAATCTCTTTTCCTGCCCTTGGAAGAGCAAAAAGGGCAAAAACTGCTCTGGTTAAATAAGTAGTTACTGGTAGAGCCAGGGTGAAACTCAAGAACTGCTCAGGAGTAGCATAGGGACGAAACAGATTTTGCCAGGCAAAGGTAGTGGTGCCCAGACCAGCAAAGGCTATGGGCAGAGCAGAAATTAAATCTGCTAAAGGAAGCAAAACTATTAACTCATGTAATGGAATTCTAATTTTAAAGCTCAAGGCACAAAAATAATTATTTAAAACACCAATCACTGCTAAAAGAAGGGTATAACCAGCTACTTCTAAATAATGCCTTGCCCGGGCTTGAAAAAAAACTGCCCAGAGCGGACGATGTGCTCTCTCGGGTTGATAGTTCTTGTAATAGTAAACTAAA
>CAZKMM010000054.1:14288-15865 GCA_964553915.1 uncultured bacterium | reverse complement strand
ACCACCCGTGCCATTGCCAGCCCCATTTCAGTCTCCACCAGCACCCAGTCGCCAAAGTTTAGCTCCTGGTTTTCTGCAGAGAAAAAATAGGTTTTTCCCGCGGGCTTGAACTTAACCCCGACCAGTCGTTTTTCCGGTTCCGGCTTCTGGTTTTTGCTCTCTTCCATTTTAACCCAGTTTTAAAACTATCTGCTCACCGATTGATTGAGCCAGTATGTTATAGTTTAACCATTCCTGCTCCAATCTCAAAAGAAGTTCCAGCTCAGAAAGGATTTTTTCCATAGATTTTTTTTCTCCTTCTCTTTTCAGTTCCTGCTCATAATCAGGATTAAAAACTGGTTTTTGAGCCAGCTTCACCCGAACCAGGTCCCGATACCAGTTGATCAAAAATTCTAAATAAACCTCGGTTTGCTGAACAAACCCTCTTTCCTGAAAAAGGTCAAAGTTTTTTTTGTATCCACTGGACTTCAGCTTAAGCCACTCATCAAGAAATTTTTTCCGGACAGATAAAAGGTTCAAAAACCGCTCTGCCCGGCTTTGACTTCCCTCTGCATAGCTGGCAATAATTCGGGCTTTATCTTCCGGCAGGGATTTTTCCTGCTTGAGCCAGGAGATAATTTCTGAATCTTCCAGAGGAGAAAAGCGAATTATCTGGGAGCGAGAAACCACGGTGGGAAGAAGCCGGCTTCGGTTGGAAGAGGTGAGAATTAAGCTCGTATTTGCTGGTGGTTCCTCCAGAATTTTTAAAAGAGCATTCATTGCCTGGATGGTGAGTTTTTCTGCCTGACGAATAATTCCCACCTTCCATTTTCCCTGAAAAGCCCGATAGAAAAGCTGAGTTTGAAAGTCCCGCACCGCTCCGATTTTTATCTGTTTTTCTTCTTCCCCCACTGATAGGATATGAAGGTCCGGATGGTTAAGTGCCAGGATTTGCCGGCAGTCCGGGCATTCCTGACAGGGAGGGAAATTTCCTCGCTCACAGTTTAAAGCCTGGGCAAAACGAAGAGCGAACTCAAACTTTCCCACTCCTTCTGGACCGAGGAATAAATAGCAGTGAGCCAAGCGGTTTTGCTGGATGGCGCGGTTCAGGTATTGTTCAATTTCCTGATGGGGCATTTTCATTTAAAATCTTTTTCTGAGAAGACTTCTGCGGTAAAAATTTCAATTTTGGTATCTGGTTCCTTCCAGGCATCTGGATGAAGACCAGCTTTCAGGCAGGTTTGAGTTAAAAAAGTCTCCCGGTCCCAACCATATTCCACTGCCACCTGAGGGAGAAGAACCCCCCGGTAAAAGCCTTTGGTGATATAAATTCCGTGCTTTCCCACTTCTATTTCTTCGGGTCGGGCTGGTCGGAGTGGACTTAAAACTGAAATTTCTATCTCAATTTCATCCAGTTCACTGGCATCCAGGGGAGGAAATCTTGGGTCTTCCCAGCCCGAGGCAATTGCCATCTCTGAAACCGTTTGATAAAGCGGACCCCTGCCTGCAAAAATCCCGATACAGCCCCTCAGCATTCCTCGTTTGTGCAGGGTAACAAAGACACCTCGCCGACTGCGAAGCTTCTCACTTACTTCCTC
>CAZKMM010000054.1:0-14188 GCA_964553915.1 uncultured bacterium | reverse complement strand
TCCTGAAGCTGGATGATATGCTGAAATGCCTCTTTAACCTCTTTTAATTTCTCCACTCCCAATTTTTCTATTTCTCTGGGATTTTGGGCAAAAGCCCGTCGGATTTGGTGATTATCAAAAAGAAGATGATTGCCCTTAAGCCCCTGAGAGATAAGATAATCAAGGAAAAGATTTGTCCGGTAGCTTTCGTCAAATCCTTCTGTCATCATATTTATATTATTGCCAGAATGAGAATTGTCAAGCGGGGTTTTGAGTTTTGATTTAGTTGACAAATTCTTTCTAGGAAACTAATATAAATTCCCGATTAAATCCTAATAAAGGAGTAGGGAATGAAGGAATATCCGAGAAAAAATCTTCGGGTGCTGGGATTGTTTTCTCACGGCGGAGCCGGGAAAACCTCTCTGGGAGAGGCAATGCTATATCTTGCCGGGGTGAATAATCGTCTGGGAAAAGTGGATGAGGAGACCAGTATTTTGGATTTTGAGCCAGAGGAAAAAAAGAGGCATTCTTCCATCGCGATTTCAGTTGGGCATTTGGAATGGAATAAACATCTGGTTTATCTGGTGGACAGTCCCGGAGACCCGAATTTTATCACCGAGGCGAAAAATGCTCTTCGGGCGGTTGATTCCGCTTTAATCCTGGTTGATGCGGTTGACGGGGTAAAAGTTTTAACCGAAAAACTCTGGGAGGAGGCGAGTTCTCTTTCTCTTCCACGCCTGCTTTTTATCAGCAAACTAGACCGGGAGCGAGCAGATTTTGACCAGACAATGGAAGATATAGAAAAGAGCTTTGAAATTTCTCCCTGTCCTCTGGTGGTTCCAATTGGCAAGGAGCAGGGGTTTAAAGGGATAGTGGATTTAATCAGAATGAAAGCATATCTTTATCCGGAGGATGGAAGCGGGAAAAAGCAGGAAAGTGAAATCCCAGAAGATTTAAAGGAAAAGGTAGCGGGCTGGAGAGAAAAGCTTTTAGAAGCAGTGGCAGAGTCTGAAGATTCTCTTTTAGAAAAATATCTGGAAGGAGAGGAATTATCCCAGGAAGAGATTTTTCAGGCGATTCAAAAAGGGTTAAAGGAGCAAAAGCTTTATCCGGTGCTTTGTGGTTCTGGAGTGAAAAATATCGGGGTAGATGTGCTTCTGGATGTAATTGTGAACTGTCTGCCCGGTCCTCTGGAGCGAGTCCCTCTGAAGGGGAAAAATCCCAAAACCGAACAGGAAGTAGAGGTAGTTCCCGGGGAAGACGGAGATTTATGCGGACTGATATTTAAAACCGTGGCAGACCCATATCGGGGCAAGCTCAGTCTGGTGCGGGTATTTTCCGGAAAACAGATGGCAGATTCCCTGGTTTATAATGCGAGCAAAGATGTAAAGGAGCGAGTCGGTCAGATTTTTGTTCTCAACGGTGACCAGACAGAAGGAGTAAACCGGGCTCAGGTTGGGGATGTGGTGGCAATTCCCAAGCTCAAGGAGACCCAGACCGGGGATACTTTAAGCTCGGAATCCAATCCAGTGGTTTTGCCTGAATTCAAATGGCCTCAGCCGGTAATCAGCTTTGCGGTGGTGCCCAAAACCCAGCAGGATGAGGAAAAGCTCACCCAGGCTCTGAGCAGATTAACCGAAGAAGACCCCACCCTTCAGCTCAAGCGGGACTATCAGACCAATGAGTTCATTCTTTCCGGAATGGGGCAGATTCATATCAGCATTGCTCTGGAGCGGATGAAGCGGAAATTCGGGGTAGATGTGGATTTAAAGGAGCCAAAGATTCCTTATCTGGAGACGATTCGGGGAACTGCCAAAGGAGAGGGAAAATACCGCAAGCAGACCGGGGGAAGAGGACAGTATGGCTGGTGCTGGCTGGAGATTTCTCCTCTGCCCAGAGGAGCCGGGTTTGAGTTTGTAGATGAGATTGTCGGAGGGGCTATTCCCCGCAATTATATCCCTTCAGTGGAAAAAGGGGTTCGGGAGGCTATGGAAAAGGGAATTCTTGCCGGCTATCCGATTACTGATGTTCGGGTTAGGCTCTACGATGGAAAATACCACGAGGTGGACTCTTCAGACCTTGCCTTCCAGATTGCTGGCTCTCTCGGATTTAAAGCTGCCTGCGAGAAAGCAGGAATGGTTTTGCTCGAGCAGATTATGAATGTTGAGGTCACGGTGCCAGAAGAATGCACTGGTGATGTCACGGGCGACCTGAACCGGAGGAGAGGAAGGCTTTTAGGGGTGGAGCGAAAAGGTTCTATGCAGGTGATTCAGGCACAGGTGCCTTTAGCAGAGATGCTCCGCTATGCTCCGGACCTGGACTCTATGACTTCCGGGCGGGGCGTGTTCACAATGGAGTTTTCTCATTATGAGGAGGTTCCGCCTCATATTGCAGAAAAAATTATAGCTCAGGCTAAAAAGGAGAAAGAGGAAAAATAAAACCAGCGGTTGAGCATAAGAAGCACCTGCTGATTTTCTCCAGTATTTTTCTTTTGGCGCTCCTTCTTCGCTTAATTTATCTTTACCAGTATTCCCAGAGTATATTCTGGGATTTGTTGTTTTTAGACCCGGCGTCTTACCAGAAAATGGCAGAGAGAATCCTTGCCGGAGCTGGGCTGGGAAACAGAGCCTATATTCGGACGCCGGGATATTTTTATCTTTTAGCCTTCCTGGAATGGCTGGGAAAGGGAAGTCTCTGGTCGCCCAGAATTTTTCAGGCATTTATAGATGCACTTAGCTGTGGTCTGGTAGGGATTTTTGCCTTTCAGCTGAGCAAAAGAGCCTGGGTAGGGGCGATAAGCGGATTAATTTCCGCCTGCTACTGGCTGGGGATTTATTTCCCCGGTGAACTGCTCATCACCACCAGCATTTGCTTTCTCAATCTTCTTTTAATTTTCTGCCTGAGTTTTTCTTCTCTGGAAAAAACCAGGAATCTGGTTCTTCTCGGTTTATTAAGTGCGCTCTCAGCTATGCTTCGTCCCAATATTTTGCTTTTTGTTCTGGCAGTTTTTCTCTGGTGGCTTGTTCGGAAAAAATACCGCCAGGCTCTGGTTTATCTTTCTGTGGTCTGGCTGGGAATTATGCCGGCTTTGGTTAGAAATCTGGTGGTTGCCAAGGACCCGGTGCTGATTTCCTCTCAAGCTGGGATAAATTTCTGGATTGGCAATAACCCGGGAGCAGATGGAAGAAGCGTGGTGCTTCCAATTAAGCGCCGGCAAGTGGAGGCAGGCTTTTTAAAGAAGATGCAAGACCAGCTCTGGTTTGAGGAAACGATCTGGCTGGTTTCAGTATATCTGGCAGAGAAGGAAACCGGAAGGGAACTGAAAGAAGGGCAGGTGAACCGTTTCTGGCTAAAAAAGACCCTGGCTGAGATAAAATCAGAACTGTTCCCCTGGTTAAAGTTATTCTTAAAAAAAATTTATTATCTGATTGATAAAACAGAGGTTTCTAACAACCGAGATTTAAAGAGTCATTGCCAGAAAATTCCACTGCTCAGGATTTTGGAGCATTTTCATCTTGGCTGGTTCCTGCCCTTGGGCATATTTGGGTTTTTGCTCTGTCTTTTTAAGCCAGAATTTCGCTATCTTAATCTCTACCTGATTTTCTATGCTCTGAGCGTGGTTTTATTCTTCGTGAACAGCAGGTACCGAATGCCCCTGATTTATCCTCTGGCAATTTATTCTGGGCTCGGAGCAGAAAGACTCCTGGGGCTGATTCAGGAGCGAAGAAAATTTTTCCTGGGAGGAGGTCTGGCGATTCTGGGGGTTTTATATTTTCTTTCCAATTATCCTCTGGTTCAGTGGAATGATGCTTCTTTACGCTCTTCGCTCCATTACAATCTGGGTCTGGAACTGGCAAAGAAAGGACAATATGAGCAGGCAATCAAGGAGCTAAAAACAGTGGTTCAGCTCAAGCCCGATTTTCCAGAAGCCTATCTCATCCTTGCCAATATTTATGCTGGTAGGAGAGAATATCAAAATGCCCGCTGGTATTATTCCCGTGCTCTTACTCTGGCTCCGGATTATGCGGTTGCTCATTATAATCTGGGTTTATGCCTTTTAAGCCTGCGCAAACCCGCAGAAGCCTATGACCATCTGCTTCAGGCGCATCTTCTTGCTCCAGAGCTTTTTCCTGCTCCGGAAAAGGTGCTGGAGAAATTAACCAGATAGGTTAATCATTCAAGCCCAGTAGAGCTTTGGTAAATTCTTCAGCCCGGAACTGCTCCAGGTCTTCAATTCCCTCGCCCAGTCCAACCATCCGGATAGGAATCTGGAGCTGGTCCGCAATGGCAATGATAATCCCTCCTTTGGCAGTTCCATCCAGCTTGGTCAGGATAATCCCGCTCAGGGAGAGTTCTTTGGAAAAAACCTTTGCCTGTTCCAGGGCATTCTGCCCGGTGGTTGCATCCAGCACCAGGATAATTTCATCTAAAGCTCTGCCCAGAGCCTTTTCTGAAACCCGTTTGACTTTTTTCAGCTCCTCCATCAATGGGGTTTTGGTATGAAGCCTTCCTGCGGTGTCCATAATCACCACATCCACCCCCCGGCTGATTCCAGCTTTAATGGCATCAAAACAAACTGCTCCCGGGTCTGCTCCTTCTTTATGCTTAACAATATCTGCCCCGGCTCTTTTTGCCCATTCCTCTAACTGCTCTATGCCCGCGGCTCGGAAGGTATCTCCTGCAGAAAGCAAAACCCGGTATCCCTGCTTTTTAAATCTCATTGCCAGCTTGCCAATGGTGGTGGTTTTTCCTGTGCCGTTAACTCCAACCACCATAATCACAAACGGCTTCCGGGCATCAGGAGGCACTTCTAAGGGCTTTTCTAGAGGTTTTAAAATCCCAAGAATAATCTTATACAATTCCTGACGAACCTGCTCCAGCTCTGCCTCTTTTTTGATTTTTCGCTCCAGCTCCTCAATCAGCTTAAAGCTGGTCTTCACTCCCAGGTCCGAAGTAATCAAAAGCTCTTCTAATTGCTCCCGAACCTCCCGGACCGCGGGTTTGGTTTTGAAAAGCTCGCTCAGGTTGGTATTTAACAGCTTCTGGGTTTTTTCCAGCCCCTTTTTAAATCGGTTAAAAAAACCAGACTTTTTCTCTGAGGAGTTTTGAAGGGCAAAGACAAAAATCAAAATTCCCAAACCAAGTTCCCAGAAATCCATTTTAACTCCCTGAGGAAATTTATTCTGGCACCTGCTCCAGGCGAACCGATACCACCTTACTAATTCCCGGCTTCTCCATAGTTACTCCATAAATCACATCTGCCAGCTCCATTGTCCGCTTATTGTGGGTGACCAGTAAAATCTGAGAATTTTCTGACATTTTCCGGAGCAGGTGATTGAACCGGTCAATGTTCACATCATCCAGAGACGCATCTGCCTCATCCAGAAGACAGAAGGGACTGGGACGATGGAGAAACAGAGCAAAAATCAGAGCCAGGGCACAGAGGGATTTTTCCCCACCACTGAGCAGGCTCAGGCTCTGAAGCTTTTTCCCGGGCGGCTGAGCAATTATTTCAATCCCGGCATCTAAAAGGTCTGAGCCTTCATCCAAAACCAGCATTGCTTTCCCCCCTCCAAATAGCCTGGGGAAAAGTTCCTGAAAATGCTGGTTCACAGCTTCAAAAGTGGCTTTGAACTGCCGGCGATATTCCCGGTTAATCTTTTGAATTGTCTCCTTAAGCTTTTCCAGGGCAGAAATCAAATCCGACTCCTGCTCGGAAAGAAAATTATACCGGGACTCTATCTCCTGATACTCCTCTAAAGCAGTGGGATTAACCTCGCCCATCCGATGAAGCAAACGCTTCAACTCCTCTACCCGAAGGGAATATTCTTCTGGATTGAAATCCGCCTGCCGGGTGCGAGGCTCAAATTCCCTTAAAACCTCATCCAGATTCAAATCATACAATTCCCCTAAAAAATTTGCCTGATTCTCCAGCTCCAGCCTCTTTTTTTCTATCTTCAGCTCCAGAGACTTAACCCTCTCCCCCAGTTCCTCCAGCCTCCCAGCAAGCTCCTTTGCCTGGCGCTTCAGCCCCTCCAGTTCCTCTGCCCGTTGATTCCTTTCGCTCTCCAGATTTAACTCCCGCTCATTTTCCTGCTCCAGGCTCTGATTAAGCATAGAAATTTCCGCCCGAAGCTCCTCCAGGCGAGAATCAAATTCTTCCAGCCGGCTTTTCCCTTCCTCCAGCTCCTGCTCCAATAGTCCTGAGCGCTTTTTGCTCTCATCAATTCGCTCCTTAATCCTCAGCCTGCTCTCCTCTAAAGCAAAAAGTTTTTCCCGAAAGCGTGCTCGTTCCTGAGAAAGATGATTGAGCCGAATTTGAATCTGATTTAACTCGCTCTCTTTTTCCTGAACGCTCTTTTCTGCCTGCTCCAGCTCCTCTTTTAACTTCTCCACTTTCCCTTCATCTTCCCTCAACTTCTCCTGATAAACTTCCAGCTCTTTTTCCAGCTCCACCAGCTCCTGATTGAGCCGGGCTTTTTCCTCCTTTAAGCCCTCCAGTTCCTCAGAAAAAAGGTTCAGCTCATCATTGGCTCGTTTCAAATCCTTCTCCTGGTTCAAAACCTCCAGCTCCAGGCGATGCTTTCGGTTTAAAAGTTCCTCCAGCTCCTTTTCTTTGAGCAGAAGCCGGGATTGAGTCTCAGATAATCCCTTCTCCGCATCTTGCAGACGGGTTCTTAAAGATTCCTTTTCTTTCTCCAGCTCCTTTAATTGCCTTTTTTTAGAAAGAATACCGCTCTGGTCCCGCTTTCCTCCGCTCAAAATTCCCACCGGGTCTAAAACCACACCCTCTGGAGTAACAAATGCTCCCCGGAAATTGTTCTGCCTCCACAGCTGAAGGGCTTTATCCAGGTCATCCACCAGAAGGGCAGGTCCGAGCAGTGCTTGAGCCACCTCTTCAAATCCCTCCCGAACCTGAATCACCTCCAGAAGGGGTTTTGCCCCCATCTTCTGAAACTGCTCTGGAATGGCTACGGGCTCGCCTGCCTTTAATTTTTTAGGAACAAAAGCTCCCCAGCCCGCGGATTCCTCCCGGAGCCACTCAATCGCCTGACAGGCTCGCTCCGGACTCTCCACCAGAATGCTCTGAATCCTCTCCCCCAGAACCGCCTCTACCGCCTGCTCATATTCCGGGCTGGTCTCAATAATATCTGCCAGAAGTCCATAAATTCCATTTTCCTCTGGCTGGGAGCGGGCACGCTCCAGAACAAACTTTACTCCCCGCTCAAATCCTTCCAGCTTCTCTACCATCTCTGCCAGACTTTGATGGCGAGCCAAAACCTCCTGATACCGAGCGCGAAGCTCCTCAACCCTGCCTTTTTGCTCAGAAAAGGATTGGTTCAGCTTCTCCCTTTCCTGCTGAACCCGGCTGATGCGAGCTTCCAGCTCAGAAAAAGCCTTTTTCAACTCATACAGGCTCTGGTTGAAATTAAAAGAGCGCTGACGATAATCCTGAAGCCTGGGGGTATCCTGAGAGATCCGGGCATCCAGTTCCCGGAGCTGTTTTTCCAGCTCTTTTTTTCGGGAAAAAAGCCCTTCCCGGCGTTCCTCAGCCCGAACCAGTTGATTTTGAATTTGCTCCAGCTCTCCCCTGAGCCGGTCGGTCCGATGTTTCTCTTCCTGATACTCTTTCTGCCTTTGAGCCAGCTCCTTTTCGCCCGCCTCTAAATCCGCTAATAAACTCGCCAGCTCAAATTCTACCTGGTCCTTTTCCTCCTCCTTGTTCTTAAACTCCTGGCTCAGCTGTGCCTGAATGGAATTAAGCTCTGACAGCTCTTCAAGCCTTCTGGCTTCTGCCTGCTGTTCATTTTCTTTCTGACGGGATAAAAGCTCCAGCTCGCTCTCCAGCTGTTTAATCCGGGACTTTGTCTCCAGCTTTGCCTCATAAGCCTTTTGCAGTTCCTGCTCCAGCAAAAACACAGAAGAACCAGCCTTCTCCAGCTCGCTTTCCAGAAGGAGCTTGCGAGAGCTTAACTGCTCTTTTTCTCTTTCCGCCTGCTCTTTTTCTTGCTCCAGCTGGCTGAGTGCCTTCTTGACCTCTCCAGCCCGATAAGCAAAAAGCACCAGCTCCTTATCCCGTAGCTCAGAACGATAGCGCTGATACCGCTCTGCCTTTTTCGCCTGTCTGCTCAAAGAATTAAGCTGTCTTTTCAGCTCCAGCAAAATGTCCCGCACCCGAGCCAGATTCTGTTCAGTTAATTCTATTTTTCGCAGAGCTTCGTCCCTGCGGAACCGATACTTGCTGATTCCCGCAGATTCCTCAATCAAGCCCCGAATTTCCCCGGGCTTTGCCTGAATAATCCGCTCGATCTCTCCCTGCTCAATGATGGAATAAGCCTGTTTGCCCAGGCCTGTGCCCAGGAAAAATTCCACAATGTCCTTGAGCCGACAGGGTGCCCGATTGATTAAATATTCACTTTCCCCGCTTCGGTGCAGTCTTCGGGTAATTTCAATCTCGGTGAGGTTGCGAAACTGCCCGGGAGCGGTTCCATCCTGATTATCAAATATCAGGCTCACCTCCGCAGTCTGGGAAGGGGGAAATTCTCCACTTCCGGCAAAAATTAAATCCTCGCTGTTCTTTGCCCGGAGGGTGCGAAGCCCTTGCTCCCCCATTGCCCAGCGAACCGCATCCACTATATTACTCTTGCCACATCCATTGGGACCAACAATCGCACTTATCCCGGGTGTAAATTCTAAAACCGTCTTTTCGTAAAAAGACTTAAAGCCCCAGAGTTCTAATCTTTTGAGCCACATTAAAATCCCCCTCTGTCATTTCCCAAATGATAGCAGAACTTAAAATATTTGTAAACCAAAAAATCAACAAATTGGGGCGAAAAAATTTTTTACCCAAAATCTGGGAATATTGGTTTGAAATTTTTAAAAGATTCATTTTCATAATTTTCTTTATGAATCTAAAATAACTTCCTAATTTTTAAAAGAATTTTTAACATCAGCTTATTATTTTAAATTTTTCAGAATTAAATTTGATAAAAATTTTAAATTCCCTGGCAGAGCCAGAGAAAATACTCCTGATTGCCTTTGGGTCCCAAAAGCCCGCTCCTGCATCTACCCAGAATTTCAAAACCAAGCTCACGGGCAAAATCCTCTATTTTCTTCACTGCCAGAAGCTGTTTTTCCGGGTCTCGCACCACACCTTTTTTTACCATTCTGGGCTCCAGCTCAAACTGGGGCTTGACCAGAGCCAGCACCTGGGCATCTTTTTCCAGCACAGTTTTTACCGCGGGAAGGATTTTACTCAGGGAGATAAAGGAAACATCAATGGTTGCCAGCTGGATTTTTTCTGGTAGGACTTTTGGCGAAAGGTAGCGGGCATTAAAGCCCTCAATTACCACCACCTTTGGGTGATTTCTTAATTTCCAGTCCAGAAGTCCCTTTCCCACATCCAGGGCATAGACCTTTTTTGCTCCGAACTGCAGGAGACAGTCAGTAAATCCGCCGGTAGAGGCACCCACATCCAGACAGATTTTATCTCTTACCTCCACCTTTAACTCCCTGAGGGCAGATTCCAGTTTTAACCCACCCCGGCTGACATATTTAGGACCGGGCTTGATTTCAATTTTGCTCTGGGCTGGTATCTGGGTGCCGGGTTTGGAAACCAGCTTTCCCTCCACCAGGACCTTTCCCGCCCGGATTAAAGCCTGAGCCTGGGAACGGGTGGAGCTCAAACCCCTTTCTACCAGAAGCTGGTCCAGACGAACTTTTTGGCTCATCTAAACAATATTTTAGCTTTGCCGGAAAAAATATCCAGCCCTGCTAAAAGTTTTCCCGACAATTTCATATAATTATGAAGGGGGTGAAAAAATGAAATCAATATGGACCGAGATTCAGGATTATTTTGAGCAGGAGAGATTTCGGCTCAGTCCCGGCGCATTTCTGGTTTGGGTGATTTTGCTCAGCCACAGCCAGCCTTATCCCCGGATGGCAGAGATAAGCCTCAGGGAACTCCTGCGGAAATCCGGGATAAAATCCCGAAGCACAATTTTAGGCGCCCTCAGGGAGCTGGAGAGAAACCAGATGCTCAGCAAAATTCGGGCAGATAAAAAATATAGCCAAACCAATCTTTATCTGCTTCGGGATGATTGGAAAAATCCAGATTGACAATTGGCTGGGGAAGGAGAAAATATGGGGATGTCTTTTATCATTCGTTCCTATCAGCCGAAGGAGCGGGAGACGATTCGCTGGATTTGTTGTGAGACCGGTTTTATGGGCGAGCCAATTGAAGCTTTTTTTCTGGGTAGAGAAATTTTTGCTGACCTCTGGAGTAGATATTATCTTGATTATGAGCCGGAAAGCTGTTTTGTAGCTGAGGTGGAGGGCAGGGTAGTGGGGTATCTTTTAGGATGTCTTGATACTTCCCGCTATGAGCAGATTTTTAATCAAAAGATAAATCCCGGGCTTTTCCGGCAATGCTTGAGAGAGGGGTTTTTCTTTAAAAGGAAAAATCTTCAGTATGTTTATCGGGTGATTCGGAGCAGGTGGAGAGGGGAGTTTAAGGTTCCGATGGGCTGGATAAAAGCTGAGTATCCAGCTCATCTTCATATCAATATTGCTCCGCCCGAATATCGTGGAAGGGGAATAGGCAAGGCTTTAATGCTCAGATATCTTGATTATCTTCGGGAGCATAAAATTCCGGGAGTGCATCTGGGAACCACCAGCAGGAATAAAAGGGCACTCGGGCTTTATTATCATCTGGGATTTAAGGATTTATTTCGGGGAGCTTTAACCTGTTATGAGCATATCCTTTCCGAGCCTTTGGAGCTGATTTATCTGGGCTTGAAGCTGGAGGGATAAATTGAGCCTGGTTTTATTTCTGGTGAGCGTGATTTTTATCAGTTTGAGCGGGGTGTTGATGCCCGGTCCGATTACCGCGGTGACCATTGCCAAAGGGAGCAAAACCCCGATTGCCGGGGCAATGGTTTCGCTCGGACACGGGATTGTAGAGTTTCCTTTAATTGTTCTGATTTATCTGGGCTTGGGCGTGGTTTTTCAGATTTTCTGGGTGAAATTCGGAATTGGAATTCTCGGGGGCGGGGTTTTAGTCTGGATGGCACTGGATATGCTCAAGCGTTATAAGACTGTGGAGATCGAGGTAAAGGAAAAGGAGATGGGAAGTATTTTAGCCGGGATATTATTGAGTGCGGGCAATCCTTATTTTCTCATCTGGTGGGCGACGGTTGGGGCAAGGCTGGTTTTGTCAGCGATGAAGTGGGGGCTTTTAGGCTTGGTGCTTTTTGCTCTGGTTCACTGGTTTTGCGACCTTTTCTGGTATCAATTTTTGAGCTGGTTAAGTTTTCAGGGCGGAAGGTTTTTTGGAAGAAAGCTCCAGATGGCGGTTTTTATCATCTGCGGATTGGCAATGTTTTATTTTGGGCTCTGGTTTATCACCGATGCCGGGGTGAGTTTATTCTGGAGGTTTAAAGCCTGAAGTCTGGCTTTTTCCTGATTTTTTTGAATTTTATCCATAAATTAAATTCTGGAAAAGGTTTGACCATCTCTCAAGACAATGTTAAATTCTTTTCTGATGTGGTCTAAGATCAAGTCTGTATTTAAAAGCTATTTTCTTACCGGACTTCTGGCTTTGGTTCCGGTGGTAGTGACGGTCTGGGTGATTATCTGGCTGGTGCGCTGGATTGCGGACCTTCTCCGCTTTGGAATTATTCCCGGCTTGATTCACCGAATAGTGAGCATACCCGAAGAACCTGTCTGGCTGAACCGGATTTTAGAATTCAGCCTGAATGCCACGGATTTTCTCCTTGGCTTGGTATTAGTCCTGATTATTATTCTTGTGGTAGGAGCTCTGGCAAGAACCTATCTGGTAAGAAAATCCCTTGAGCTGGGTGAGAACATTTTAGAAAGAATTCCTCTGGCAGGAGCAATTTACAAAGCCACCCGCCAGCTGATGAGCGGGATTTTAACCGGTAAGGAGCGACGCTTTTCTCGGGTGGTTTTGGTGGAATATCCCAAACAGGATAGCTGGGTTCTGGGGTTTGTCAGTCGGGAGAGCGGAGAGTTTTTCAATCAGGCAACCGGTAAAAAGATGCTCAACATTTTTGTTCCTACCACTCCTAATCCCACCAGCGGATTTCTCCTGATGGTTCCAGAGGAGCAGGTGCGCAATCTGGATTTAAGCGTGGAAGAAGCTTTCCAGACCATTATTTCCGGAGGTATCGCGGTTCCGGGAGAAGAAAAGAAATTAAGCGAGGGAAAAGAATGAAGTATCGGCTGGGGATTGATATTGGTGCTACAAAAACAAAAATTTTACTCCTGAATTCTCAGGGAAAAATTCTGCAGAAAACCCAAATTCCTACCCAGAGCTTTGGAGCGGTGGAGCCGATTATTGAACGAGCCGGGCAGGAGATCGAAAAAATCCTTACCAGGCACAGAATAAAAAAAAACCAGCTTCCAATGGTGGGGGTGGGGCTGGCGGGTCAGCTTAACCCCAAGACCGGTTATGTTGATAATTCTCCCAATTTGAAATGGTTCGGGCTCCAGTTCGGGAAAAAATTTGAAAAGAGGCTGGGAATAAAAATCCGGCTAGCCAATGATGTTAATGCGGCTGCCTGGGGGGAATTCCTTTATGGTGCTGGCAAGGGTTGTGAGAACCTGGTAGCGGTATTTGTTGGCTCCGGGATTGGCGGAGGGATTGTGGTTAACAGCAGGCTGGTAGAAGGAGCTTCTGGCACTGCTGGAGAGGTGGGGCATATGATTTTTCGGGAAAACGGGCTTCTCTGCGACTGCGGGCATCGGGGCTGTCATGAGGTGTATGCGGGCGGAGTGCCGATGGAGAACCGAATGAGAAAAGCGGTAAAACAGGGCAAAAGTCCGCTGGTGGAAAAGATGGTGGGAGGAGAGCTTTCTAAAATCAATACCCGCACCATCTATCTGGCTTCACAGCAGGGTGACCGGGTGGCAAGAAAAATCTGGAATGATGCGGTGATGAGTTTAGGGGTGCTCTGTGCGAATCTGGTCAGTCTGCTTAATCCTGAAGTGCTGGTTTTAGGGGGAGGAGTGGTAAAGGGCAATCCAGAGCTGGTCAGGATAATTAAAGATTTTATTGCTCAAAGAGCGGTGGAGTTAAGTGCTCAGAAGGTAAAGGTGGTAAAATCTCGCTTGATGGGGGATGCGGTAGCATTAGGAGCCGCGGGCTTGGCAGAGCTTGAATTAAGGAGGTGAGAGATGCCGGTAGGTATTGACCGCTTTGAAAATTTATTTAACCCCGATTCTATTGCGGTGGTAGGAGCAAGCAATGTGATCGGGAAATGGGGTTTTATTTTACCCTTGAATCTGGTGCTTGGAGGCTGGAAAAAGAAACTTTATCTGGTAAACCCGAAGGAAAAATATGTTCAGGGTTATCGGGCAATACCCTCGGTATCAGAGCTTCCGGAGCCGGTGGATTTAATGATTGTCACGGTTCCTGCCAGTGCGGTTCCCGGGGTGATGGAAGAGGCGAGAGAGAAGGGAATTAAAAGTGCGGTGGTGATCAGCGCGGGATTTTCTGAGACCGGAGAAGAGGGAAGGAAACTGGAGGAGCGGGTAGTGAAGATTGCCAGCGAAGCCGGGATTTTAATGGTGGGACCGAATACAATGGGCATCTGTTCCCCTCCCACCAGGCTTTATGCTCTGGGAGCCGCGGTTGTGCCTCCGGAGGGTCGTATAGCTTTTTTGAGCCAGAGTGGAAATCTCGGGGTGCAGGTTCTGGGCTGGGCAGAGCGAGGCGGACTGGGAATTAGCCGATTCATCAATTCTGGTAATGAAGGACAGCTTACCTGTGATTTTGCTCTGGAATATTTCGGAAAAGACCCGCTCACCAAGGTCATTCTTTTATACCTTGAAGGAATAGATTATGGAGAGCGTTTTTATGAGATAGCCAGCTGGGTAAGCAAGCAAAAGCCGATTATCGTTTTAAAGGTAGGACAGACCGAAGCAGGACAGAAAGCCGCTTCCAGTCATTCTGGCGCGGTTGCCACCTCATATCGGGTATTTCAGGCAATGGCCCGTCAGGCAGGAATTATAGAGGCACGGACCACCGAAGAATTAATTGACCTTGCCCGTTGTTTTGGGGTGCTTCCTCTTCCTAAGGGAAAACGAGTGGGAATTATGACCTTAGGCGGGGGCTGGGGAGTGGTGACCACGGACCTCTGTGCCCGGGAAGGACTGGAATTACCTGAGCTTTCTCCCCGGACCCTGG
>CAZKMM010000053.1:3081-16043 GCA_964553915.1 uncultured bacterium | reverse complement strand
AATGATGGAGCATTGCTCCAAAGTGGTGGGAAATTCCGCAAGAAAGACGGTAGAGATTATCTTGAAAGAGAAAGGAAAAAATAAGAGAGGAGAATAAAAATGGGTATAAGTTGGGTGGAAGATTTGGTCTCAGAATATTATAAACTTAAAGGATATTTGGTTATTGAAAATGAAGATATCGTTTTACCTAAAAAGAGTAATCGTATTATACAGGCACATTCTGATATTGATATTCTTGCAATAAAAGAAAATGAAATTATCCATGCTGAATGTGTATTGTTTTGGGGTCCATCTAAAAAGGATGAACCAAAATGGAAAGACAAATTGAAAGATAATTTACAAAAGACAGAGGAAAAAATAAAACAAAGTTTGGGTAATCAAGTAAAAATTAAAAATGTTTTAGTAGTTGGATATAAACCTATAATAATCCAAGAGAAGATGGACCATGGAGAAGGCTTGAAGTGTTTTGTAGCGAAGAAGATATTATATTAATAGATTTGAATGATGTCATAAAAAAATTGATTCGCAATTTAAAAAAGAAATATCCTAAAAGCAAAGGAAAGGTAGGAAAACATAACAAGCTAATCAGCTTTCTAATTTATCTACTGCAAAATAAAATTGATGTTAACTAAGTTGACCAGCAGAGAGCGGGTAAAAAGGGCGATACATTTTGCCAGTCCGGACCGGGTGCCGGTGAGTTTTAAAGATGTTTTTCCGCTCTTTCATATCCCCCCTCAGAGCTGGCAACCAGAGGAGCCATATTATCCTTATCTTCATCCTTTAATCATTAAATCCCGTCTCTGGAAGCCGGAGCGAAAGCTCCCCAGAGGATGGCTGGAACAAACCAGAATTGCGATTGATGAATGGGGGACTATCTGGCGAATTTCACCTATTTCCACGCAAGGCGAGGTTGTCAAAGGAGCACTGGAACAAAGCTGGGATTTGCTGGAGGATTTTAAACCGCCGGATTTTTCTGACTGGAGCCGGTTTAAAACCTTTGCCCGGCTGAGCAGAATTTTAGCCGGAAGCAGATACCGGCTGGCAGTCAATGATAATTCCCTCTGGGAACGGTTCCGCTTTCTTCGGGGATTTGAAAATGCAATGACGGATTTGATTCATCATCCAGCAGAGACCCATAGGCTTTTAGAAATTCTTACTGACTGCCATCTCCAGATTGTGGAGAATTTCAAAAAAGCAGGAGCAGAAGGATTTATGCTTGTGGATGACTGGGGCACTCAGGAGCGAACCTTTATCTCTCCCGGGCTGTTTGAGAAATTTTTTGCTCCCTGCTATCAGAGGATTGTTGAGAGGTGCCACGAGCTGGGAATGGACTGCGGGATTCATTCCTGCGGTAATATCCGCCTTATAGTGCCTGCCCTGATTGAAATTGGTTTTGACTTCCTGCAGTTAGACAGCCCGAATATGTGCGGGATAGACTGGCTGAGGGAGAATGCAGGTGGAAAAATCGCTTTGTTCTGCTCGCCGGATATTCAGGAGGTTTATATCAAGAATGACCCGGAGCTTCTTCGGGCACATATCAAGGAGCAGATTCTCAAGCTGGCAGATTTTAATGGCGGATTTGTGGGCTGGCCTTATTCAGAGTGGCGGGTAATTGGAGTTAAGGATGAAATTCATAAGCTGGCAATTTCTCTTTATCTGGAATACGGGAAATATCCTCTGGATACCCAACTTCTTTCCAGCTAATTTTCGCTCAAGATAATAGAATAAATAATGGTTGGTTTGAGCTGTCCTTTCATCCAGCAGGGGTCTTTGCTGGAAAGGGGAGAGGTATAATTATAAATTAGATATTGCTTTTCATTTAAAGGCACCAGAGCCGGAAAAGCGGTATCACCTTTGCCGGGCAGGTCAAAAAGCCAGTTGACTTCCAGCTTTTTGGTATCCAGCTGGTAAAGGGCAGTGCGTTTTTTCGTCCACCAGTAGCGGGCAAGGTAGTAGAGGGTTTCTATGGGGTTTGCGAGCCATCTTTTCCCTTTGTCAAATTCTCCATCCAGATTTCTTCGGGCAATAAGGTAAATCTGGTCTTGATGGCGGAAGAGCAGGGGAGAATCATACTTATAAGGAGTGGGCTTGCATTCCCAGAGAGCCAGTCGGGATTTATCTGCCCGGCAGATTTTCCCACCCCAGGTTTTACCATCTCCTCCTTCATTGCGGATTACCGCGTAAAGGTTGCCTTCCCGGTCAAATTCAAAAGCAGTTTCTGACCCGCCCCGGGCAACTACCGGATGAGCAGGGTCAACTGGCTGAAAATGATAGCCGTCCTCAGTGGTGAGGAAATAGATTTCAATCTGGGCATTTTCCCCGGTATATTCCCCGGCTCCTCCGCAGTAAATAGTAGCATAGGCAGTTCCGTTTCTGGTTTTTGCCCTCCAGAGCACACAGCCCGGTTTAAAAACCTTAACCGGCTCAGTCCATTTTCCCTGCTTGATTCTTTCCATTGCATAAATATGTTTTGGAGTAAAGGCGAGCGGATTTTTGCCTGCTTCAAAGAAGTAGAAAAATAACTTATTATTCAACACCAGGAACCTTGGCTCCCGCATATCAGTTCCTAAAAATACCTCTGCTTCAAACTCCCAGGTTTTGCCCCAATCCGGGCTGGAAATAATATAAAGATGAGTTTTAGGAGAGGCAAAATGAAAAGGAGCGGTGCGAAAAGCCAGAAAAAGCCGGTTCTGGTAAAAAGCCAAATCCAGATTATTATTGGCTTTCTGGCAGACCACTTCAGAAGGCAGATTATCTGCAGGGATTACCTGCTCTGGCTCAGAAAGAATCCAGGCACGGACGAGCAAAGGAGTAAAAATAAAAACCAGCAATAATTTTTTAAAGACACAGCTCATCTTCTCAATGCTTTCGGATAAATTCTAAAATATCCATCTGTGCCCGGTCGCCCGGATGAGGAATATCTATAATCATTGTATAGTGATTTCTCAAATCATACCTTTTTAAATAAACCTCGTGCCCGGTGGTTTTGAGTTTTTGAGCAAATTCCCTTGCCTGAGCTGGCAGGGTGGGAAAATCCAGCCCGCCGTAAAGAACCAGAAAAGGCGGAAGAAGCTTGCCGGTTTCAATATGATAAATTGGTGAGGCGGATTTTAGCTGGTCTGAGGTGTAGTTCTCACCAAAAAGATGAGTAAGCTTATTCCTTCCCGCATTGCTGACTTCAATCTTATCCATAATAGTGAAATCAAACACTCCACTGATAGGAATGGCGCCGGCAATATTTTCCAGGCTCAATCCCTGCTCCTTAAGCCATCGCTTGTCAGTGGCAAGCAGAGCAGTGAGATGTCCGCCTGCTGAATGCCCGCAGACAAAAATCCGGTTTTTATCTCCATCATAGTTTTCAATATTTTTATAAACCCAGGCAAAGGCACGGGCAACATCCTGAATCTGGGTGGGGAATTTGAACTGAGGAGCCAGCCGGTAGTTAATGCAGACCACTCCGACCCCTTTCTTGGCAAATCTTCTGCCCAAATCTCCATAAACATCTGAGGTCATTCTTTTATCTCCTGCAGACCATCCGCCCCCGTGAATGAAAATCATTACCGGGAAGTTAGTTTTATTTTCCGGAAGATATAGGTCTAATTTATGTTTGATGGGGTCAGCATCCGGACCGTCATAATAGGATAAATCCAGAATCTGCCGGACTCCTTTTTTGTCCACCAGCCCGTGAGTGCGCCATCTGGGGCGAGGACTCTGCTTGGGATTCCATTCAGTTCCGCTACTTCCCAGCCCCAGGAAAAGCAAAATTATCAGCAAAATGAATCGGGTTTTTCTTAACATCTCCTTCCTCCCTAAAATAGTTTGTTTTGAATTTTAATCCTCAAAAGATAAAATTGCAATTAAGAAAAAAGCCTCTTTCCCGAGCTGGAAGGATACTCAAAGATGTTTGACAATCATTTCCCAAAAGCGGTAAATTTTATATAGGTTCAAGCAATGGAAAAGACCCTTCCTCATAATCTGGAAGCGGAGCGGGCAGTTTTAGGTGCCCTTCTTTTAGACCCGAACGCTCTGGCACAGGTGCTGGAGATACTTCGTCCAGAGGATTTTTATTTGGATGCTCATCGGGTTATTTATGAAGCGATACTTGAACTGGAGGCAAAAGGTATTCCCCTGGATAAGATGCTGGTTAATCTGGTGGATTTTCTCAAGAGCAGAGGAGAGCTGGACAAGGTAGGAGGACCCGGATTTGTGGCAAGTTTAGCGGATGGAATTACCAGTTCAGTGGGAGTGGAACAGTGGGCAAAAAAGATTCGGGAAAAAGCGATTCTCCGCCGGATGATTCAAGAAGCAAGCGCCATTGTAGAAGAAGCTTACAGTGAGCCAGAGGATTTAGAAAGCTTTCTGGATTCTTCCGAGCATCGGATTTTAGAAATTGCCACTGAAAGGGCAGAGCGGAGATACACCCCGGTGCTGGAACTGCTCAAAAGCGGGATCAAAATGATTGAAGAAATTGCTCAGCGCAAGCAGATGATCACCGGGGTGCCGAGCGGATTTCAGGACCTGGATGAGCTTACCAATGGCTTCCAGCCTCAGGAATTGACCATTATCGCCGGTCGTCCCTCAATGGGGAAAAGTGCCCTGGCATTAAATATTGCCCGGAACGCTTCGGTAGAATATGGCAAGACCGTGGCGTTTTTCAGTCTGGAGATGAGTAAACAGCAGTTAGTAATTCGGCTTCTTGCTTCCGAAGCAGAGATCAGCCAGAACAATCTTCGCCGGGGAATTATCCCCCGGGAAGACTGGAAGAAATTAATTGAAGCCTCAGGTAAGCTAAGCAAAGCAAAATTGTTCGTTGATGACACTTCTGACCTTTCGGTGCTGGAGATAAAAAGCCGGGCAAGGAGGATTATGGCAGAAAGTGGAGGTTTGGACCTGGTCATTATTGACTATTTGCAATTAATTCGTCCGGCTTTAGCAGGAAAGCGGAGGAGAGAGAGCCGGGAGCAGGAAGTAAGTGAAATCTCCAGGTCGCTCAAGGCAATGGCAAAGGAGCTCAAGGTTCCGGTGATTGCTTTAAGCCAGCTCAACCGTCAGGTAGAGCATCGGGAAGATAAGCGTCCTCGCCTGAGCGACCTTCGGGAGAGTGGAGCTATAGAGCAGGATGCGGATGTGATTCTTTTTGTCCATCGTCCCGGGCTCTATCGCACCGGTGCGGATTATAATGCTTATGAAGAGGGAGAGCCAGACCGGGATATTACTGATGATAGTTTTTGCGAGCTGATTGTTGGGAAACAAAGAAATGGTCCTACTGGAATAATTTATCTTAACTTTTCCAAGGAACAGGCTTGTTTTAAAAGTCGGGAAATGCGCTACGATAAGGAGCAAATCCCAGAGCTTTCATAAAAAGAAATTAAAGGAGGAATCTGATGAGGAGATGGGCTTTTGGGCTTTGGTTTCTTATTTTGTTTCCTTCCTTTATCTGGGCTCAGGCTCAAAATTGTGAAGAATTAATCTCTCGCTCTGAAGAACTCTGGCTGAATGAAGATTATGATGCCAGCGACCAGCTTCTTTTTCAGGCTCAAAAGCTCTGTCCGGAGCGGGCAGAGATTTACTGGCGACTTGCCCGAAATATCTATGACCGGATAGAGAGCCTTCCCCGCCACCAGCGCCCACCCAAGCAGGAACGAATCCAGCTTTATGAAAAGATTATCCAGCTTTCAGATAAATGTATTGAGCTGGCTCCCAATGATGGCAATTGCTGGCTCTGGAAGGGGATTGGCTTGGGAAGAAGAGGCACGACCAAAGGGATTCTCAATTCTCTTTCGGAGATTGATGACCTGGAAAGAACCTGGAAGAAAGCAGAGGAGCTCAAGCCCACCTATCGGGCAAGGGATGGCTCTGCCAATACAATGGGTGATATTTATAATGCTCTGGGGCAGTTTTATCGGGTGGTGCCGGACTGGTGGATAATCAAAGTAATGTTTGGCACCCGGGGAGACATTGCGAAGAGCGTGGAATATCAAAGGAAGGCGATGGCAATGGAGCCAAAGCGAATTGAATATAACAAAGAGCTGGGCGTCAGCCTGATTTGTTATGGTCAGAAGAAAAAAGACCCTAAAGCAATTGAGGAGGGCAAAGAATATCTCAAAAAGGTGGCGAGCCTGCCAGAATTGAAGCCTTCGGACCGGGTGGATAAAGAGCATTCCCGAATTCTTCTGGAACATCCTGAGCTTGCCTGTTCTTATTCCCGGGATGCCCAGCAGGTAGTGAGCAAGGAAGAATTTGAAAAAACCCAGAAATAGTAAAGGACCAAGCGGGTTTGCCCGGGGAGGAGAAAAGATGAAAAAATTCTTTTTATTCGGACTATGGGTTTTTTTTGCTCCAATTTATTTTTCCTGCTCCACTTATGGATTGGAGGACATTGACCAATATCTCAATGCAATGGAAACCACAGTAGATGAGCGGTTTGAAGAGAGCCTGAGCGGACAGAGCAAACCATTAAAAATTCCAGTGGTGCAAAACCCGGAGCATTTCAGTTTTCTCTGGTGCACGGATATGCATCTGCGAACCAACCGCAGGGATTATCTGGACAAACTGGGAATGTTTGCTCAGCGGGTTAATGCCCGGTTCATTATCCATTCCGGCGACCTTGCCGACCATGGACTGCTGGAAGAATTTAATTATTTTCTGGTTCGGAAAGAGGAAGCTGTGCTTCCAGTTTTTTTTGCGGTGCTGGGAAATCACGACCTTTATGGTGATGGCTGGGATGCCTTTAAAGAAAAAATGGGACCGAGCGTGACCGCTTTTGATTATGGAAACTCCCGCTTTATCTTTATTGACTCCGCCACCTGCGATATTGGCAGACAGCAGATGGACTGGATAGAGGATGAGCTTAAATCCGCTCGCCAGAGCTACTGGATAGAGCATATTTTTATCTTCTCCCATATGTGCCTTTATGATAGCACTTTTGAGTCCCCGACCATCATCTGCGACCCAGATGAACGATACCTGCTAACCTCGCTTCTGGATAAATACGATGTTGATTTCTTCCTTTGCGGACACAAGCATTCTGCGGAAAAGTATCGTCTGAATGGAACCTGGCATATTCAGGCAGGTACCGCCAGCACTTATAAAAAACCAATCAATGACCATCCTCAATTTTATTACTTTCAGGTGGACGGAGAAAATGTTTACTTTGAGAAGAAGTATTTTGACCAGATAGATTACTAAAAGGAGTAAAGTGAATGAAGAACCGGGGGATTGGGGTATTTATTTTTTTCTTGGGTATTTTTTCTTTTTCCGCTCAGGGAGAGTGGAAATTCCGGTATCAGGGAGCAGATTTTATTTATCTATACCGAAGCAGTGCAATTTTAGAAAATGGTTATTTTCAGGTCGCCAATCAGCTCCGTTTTCATCCTCGCTGGGTAAATCTGGACCTGGGTCTGGAAGTGGATTTTACTGACCAGGAGCTTCGCCGGTATTTTCTGGAAGAAAGATTGAAAATTAACCCTCGCAATCAGGTGGTGGTTCGGCTCAATCATCTGGAATATCCGGACTGGGAAGTGGGGGTTAATATCATTAACCTTTATTATCAGCAGATTCTTGCCCATCTTAACTGGGCACTGGGCTTGAGTTATCATTCAGAGAATTTCACTGGATATTATTCTGACCCCTTTCTTTTTAATTCCCGAATCAGCCAGTTGAGAGTAATCTATTCAGTAAGCTACGCCCGAGGCTTCTTAAATAATAAGCTTTTTTTCCGGGTGGGAGGAGAAAATTTCACCCGGTTTGAAAATTATGGTTATGACCATTTAGGACCTTTTATTCAATTAGGATGGAATGTTAACCGCTCCACTTCCATCTGGGCAAAAGCTGATTTTAGAATCGTGGGAATTGGAAATGGTCTCCCTCATCTGGAGCGGGAAACTTATTTTGTGGGAATTCGCTGGATAAATCTCCCGAAAAGCGCTTCTAAATAAATTACATCTGCTCCAGGGGGCGGGCACCAAGAAGCCTTAATCCCTGAGCCAGAACTACCCGAACGCAATCCACCAAAAGCAGGCGAGCAGGCTCATATTCCCCGCTTCCCAGAACCCGATAGCGGGTATAAAACTGATTAAAAACCCCGGTAAGCTCAAATAAATAATTGCAGACCACAAATGGCTCATATTCTTTTCTTGCCCGCTCCACTACCTCGGGAAACCTTCCCAGCTTTTTGACCAGCTCCCAGCTCTCCGGCTCAGAAAGAAGGGAAAAATCCACTTCAGCAATGGGCTTTTTCCCGGCTTTTCTTAAAATTCCGCAGATTCGGGCATGAGTATATTGAAGATAAGGTCCGGTTTCTCCTTCAAAGTTCAAAACCTGCTCCCAATCAAAGACCAGGTCTTTTTCCCTACGGCTCTTGAAATCATTGATGAGCAGGGCAGAGATGCCAATCTGTTCTGCCAGCTGGTCTTTATCCACTTCCGGACTCAATTTTCCGACTTTGATATTTTCTTCTATTTTCTCCCTGGCTCGCTCTTTGGCTTCATCCAGCACCTGTTCCAGCAAAATTACCTCGCCTTTTCTGGTGCTTAAGCCCTGAATGTGTCCGAATTTTATATGCTTGAGCCTGTCTGCCCATTCATAGCCCATTTTTTTGAGCAAAAGAAAAAGCTGAGTAAAATGAAGTTCCTGGGGTCTGCCTACCACATAAAGCATTTCCTCGGGCTGGAATTTTTCAAACCGGTAAATTGCACCGGCTAAATCCCGGGTGGCATAAAGCGTGGCACCATCGGATTTACGAAGCAGGAGCGGGGGCAAGCCTTCATCTTCAAACCGCACCAGCTCCGCTCCGTCCTCACCTTTTTCTAAAAGCCCCGTATCCTTTAACTGCTTTAGAATTGGCTCTATTTTGTCGTTATAAAAACTTTCTCCCCAGTAATGGTCAAATTCTATTCCCAGCCTTTGATACACCCGCTTAAATTCCTCCAGGCTTAAATCCCGGAACCGTTCCCATAATTCTCTTGCCCTGGGGTCTCCATCTTCCAGCTTCTTGAACCAGCTTCGGGCACGCTCCCTCCAGCTCTCATCTTCCTCTGCCAGACGATTGTATTTGATATAAAGCTCAAGTAAATACTCAATCGGCTTTTCTTTGAGCCTGGCTTCATCTCCTTCTTCCTCCCAGCCCAAAAGAACTATTCCAAACTGGGTGCCCCAATCACCTAAATGATTAATGCCTATTACCTGATAGCCAAGAAATTTAAAAATCCTGGACAGAGAAGCTCCAATAATGGTGGAGCGAAGATGCCCGATATGAAACGGCTTGGCAATGTTTGGGGAGGAAAAATCTATCACTATCTTTTTCCCTGCCCCTTTTCGGCTGGAGCCGTATCTTTCCTGCTCTTCAAATATTTTTTTCAAAAGCTCTTCTGTAAAAAGCCTCTGGTTGAGAAAAAAGTTAAGATATGCTCCTTTTGGCTCCACCCGGGTGAAAAAGGTGGAAGAAAGCTCCAGCTCTCCTGCCAGCTCCCGGGCTATTTCCGCAGGATTTTTTCTTGTGAGCTTTGCCAGAGCAAAACAGGGAAAAGCCAGGTCACCAAATTCTGAGCGGGGAGGAATTTCAAAAAGCTCTAGAATTTGCTCCTCGGATAATTCAATTTTCTGGGCAAGGAGTTCTGCTAGCTGGCTTTTTGCCTGCTCAAACATCCTTTTGAGTATTAACTAATTTCCTGCTGGTTTCAAATTGATTTAGTCCGCTTTTTTCTGGCTTGCTTTTTCTAAAGCGGGCAAGAGCTTGCCATTCTTCTGGCAGGGTCAAGCCCCTGCCTCCGGCACCGACTAAATTCTCCCAGTTTTCCGGGGAGCCGGAAGGAAGCCTTTGCTCATAGGTTCTGCCCAGGATTTTCTCGGTAATGAATTTATCCATTCTTTTCATCTGGCGGAAGAACTTCCAGATTAAAACATCCTGCTGGTTGTAGCGGAAGATTTGCCCGGGATGGAAAGAAGCCAGATTTAATTCTTTAAGTTCACTTGCCATCCACTGATTGGCAAGCTCAACCATTCTTTCCACCAGGTCCGGGCGATGGTGGGTGATGAAGCTGGCGATTAAATCCAGAATCACATCCCTTGGTCGGTAGTATCTATCCAGCACTTCCTGAAGCAGGGTCCAGCGAATAATTGGTCTTAAAATCAGGGGAATGCTTTTAATAATCACCTCGGTATCCAGCTGTTCTTTGCCCTGTTTTCTTATCATTGGGGTGGAGGTATCTATGTAGAGCAGGGGCTCGCATTCTTCCAACCTGGTTTTTTCAGGGCGGAATTCCAGAAGAGCCCAGTTAGAAATCTGAGCATCCAGACCAATCTGATATTCTGGATGCTTTAAATTCCAGAAAAAAACCTTTTTTAGCTCATTCAGGAGCCGAAGAAAAAGCTCCTCAATCAGGCTCCGCTCTGCTACCTGAATAATCAAACAGGCAATGCTCTTTTGCGGAAGCTTTTCCTGCAAATTATAAACCAGCCATCTTCCCTCCCTGCCCGGAACAAGGGAATGCTGGGCATAAGGGGTTTGAATCCCCAATTTTTGGGATAAAAATTCTTCATATTCATAACAGAGCCTTTGATAAACCTCTGCACTCTCCCGGCTCGGGAAACCCGGTGCTTTTTTTACTGCCAGAGAGATATAGCCCGACTTCCTCGGATTTTTTCTCCGGGGAGCACCATCCCCCACCAGCTCAATGGTGGTGGTGATTTCACCAATCCCCAGAATTTTTACCTCCAGAGGCTTGTTCCAGCGAAATGCAAGGTCTTTTTTTAAAGCCCGAAGAATTCTTTTTTGCTCAGAGAGATTTTTCAAAAGAGCCTGCCATTTTCCTTTCTCTGCCAGCTCCTTTGAAATTCGGAATTTTTCCAATCCCTCCAGAGCATTGAGCAGAGCCTTTTTCAGGCTGGAAGAAAGAGTTTTATCCGAGCCGGCAATTTCTCTGAATTCCTCTAACTTATCGAGAACCTGGTTCCACTGCTCAAATAAATCTGCCAGATTCTCCGGCGCTTTTTTGCCGATGCTGATTTTTTTAATCCGGGCTTGAAGGCTCTTGAGAATTTCCTCTGCCTGCTTGAGCTCTTTTAAGACCTGCTCTTTCATTTTAAAGTTTTTCTAGCTCAGAGAAGCTCTTTTCTAAAGCCTCCAGCACCAGACCAATTTCTATCTGATTGATAATCAGCGGAGGCATTATAATCATAGACTTCATATCATTATGGGCAAAAAGAGCAATTATCCCGTTTTTCTTCAGGGCAATGGTAAGAAGCGGACCATATTTTTCCTCTGGCATTTCAATTCCAATCATCAATCCTTTTACCCGCACTTCCTTTACCAGCTTGGGATGGCGGGATTGAATCTCCTTGAGCCCCTTTTCAAAAATTTCTCCTTTTTTTCTTACCTGAGCAAGGAATTCTGGCTGGCTGGTCAGCTCCAGCACCTTCAGGGTGATAACACACCCCAGCTCTGAGCCACCCATCGTGGAGATATGAATGAAGGGATGTTCTTCAAAAAACCGGTTTAAATGTGGGCGGAAGCAGGTAGCGCTCATCGGGTAAAGCGCGCCAGAAAGTCCTTTGGCTAAAACCATTATGTCCGGCACCACATCATATTCCTCTATTGCCCAGAGCCTTCCGGTTCTGCCCAGCCCGGCTTGAACCTCATCTATAATCATTATCGCTCCGTATTTATCGCAAAGCTCTCTTATTCCGGGGAAAAATTCTGGCGGAGGAATTTTAATCCCATAAGTGGCAGGGATGGTTTCAAAAATCACCCCGGCAGTGGTCTCATCCATCTCCTTTTCCAATGCCTTAAGGTCGCCAAAAGGCACCTGAACAAAACCCGGTGCCAGCGGTCCAAAATAACGCTTGAATTCTTCCTCCCCGGTAGCCAGGGCAAAACCAGTATGCCCGTGGTATCCGCCAATCGCACTGATAATCTTGGGTCTTTGAGTATGAGCCCGGGCAAGCTTGATTGCCAGGTCCACTGCCTCGCCTCCACCCACTCCAAAAACCGTATATTGAATATCTCCCGGGGTAAGCTCTGCCAGTTTTTTTGCCAGAAGCGCCCGGGCACCGCTGGGAAGTAAATGGTCGCCAATATCAAAAAGCTCAAGGGCATCTTTTAGCTCTTTGACCAGCTCCTCCGGGCGATGTCCAAAATTAAATACCCCACCACTTGACCGGCAGTTAATATACTTATTTCCCTTCTCATCATAAATCCACACCCCTTCTCTTTTGCTCGGGATGAAGTCAAACCCGAGCAAGCGGTAAGCTTTGGCTTTCCCCGGAGAAACATAAGTTTCAAAATCCTCAATAGCAGATTCCTGAAAATAACTGAGCCAGTCCATCTTCTTCCTCCTGGAAAAGTTTTTTATAGCATAGCAAAAAGAAAAAAAATCCCCAAATTTAAAAATGCTTAGAACCGAGAACAAAAATTGTTTCTCTTTTCTTTGGCAGGAAGAAAAATCACAATCAAAAAGAGCAAAAAGAGCGCTTTCTTCTCTGGACAGGTTAGCGGAAAAGTTTATCTGGACAATGTCCGTGAGAGCTTGACTTTTAAGAGCAAATTTTTATTATATTTATTGCTCTGGTGGGCCACTAGCTCAACTGGCAGAGCAGCTGACTCTTAATCAGCGGGTTCGGGGTTCGAGTCCCTGGTGGCCCACCATTGATTTTTAAGCACTTTTTCAATCTTGCCTCCAGGCTAACACACCATTTTCTACCGATTTTCTACCGAACTATAGCAAAAATTAGGTCAAATTAGGGGAAAATAGGGTATTAAAGAGAAAGAGATTTATAGGGAGATTTCTTCAATAAAATCAGCAAATTACATTAAATTTTAACTGCTTATCTTTCTGGCTCTAAATTCAGTAGGTTATAACTTTCGGTTTTATGGACGAAAGCCCCGGATATTTATATCTTGTTTTAATTGAAAATTATCAAAGAAGAAAAAGCAGGGAAACTGGCAGAATGCTTAATTCAAAATG
>CAZKMM010000053.1:0-2981 GCA_964553915.1 uncultured bacterium | reverse complement strand
AAAATTATCAAAGAAGAAAAAGCAGGGAAACTGGCAGAATGCTTAATTCAAAATGCAGAAAGAGTATTTTCAAACTATCTGGCTTTTAATTTTGGACTGCAAAATATTAACCTTTTAAGGTGTCATTAGGAGAGGGGGCGTTAATCTTGGGGAAATGGATTTTGTTCATTTCTATGATTAATTATGATTTTGATTATCTTCTGAGTCCTGTTCCGCATTTGTGATTTTGATGTTGTATTTTCTCATCAGGGCATAGAAATTGGTCCTTTGCATACCTACCGCTTGGGCGGCTTTTCTCACATTCCAGTTATTAGCAGCAAGGGCATTCAAGATAAACTCCTTTTCCAGCTTTTCAACCGCTTTCTGTTTTAATTCTTTTTTTAATTTTTTAAGCTCTTCCAAATTATTGGGGACCTGGCAGGCAATCTCTGAGCGGTATTTCTGGATATTTTCCGGCAGGTCGGTGGGCAGGATTTCAATTCCATCTGAGCTGATTAAGGCACGCTCTATTGTGTTCTCAAGTTCGCGGACATTTCCAGGCCAGTCATAGTTTAAAAGACATTTCATAGTTGATTCTTTAATCTGGGGCTTTGGTCGCTTATGTTTTTCTGCAAATTTCTTCAAAAAATGCTCAACCAGAAGCGGAATGTCCTCTTTTCTTTCCCGAAGCGGAGGGATAAAAATCGGGACCACATATAATCTATAGAACAGGTCTTCTCGGAAGGTGCCGGTCTCTGCCATTTTTTTCAAATTTTTGTTGGTAGCGGCAATTAAACGGAAATCAGTCTCTTTGGGCTCAGTGCCCCCAACCGGGACAAATTTACGCTCCTGAATTACCCGGAGTAATTTTCCCTGCAAATCAAAACTTAAATCGCCAATTTCATCCAAGAATAGAGTTCCGCCATTAGCGACCTCAAAAAATCCTGCCTTGGTGGTGTCTGCGCCGGTAAAAGAGCCTTTGACATGACCGAATAGCTCGCTTTCTAAAAGATGGGGTGAAAGGGTTAGGCAGTCAACCACTACAAAGTTATTATCTTTTCTCGGGCTATTGTTATGAATGGCTCTTGCGACTAATTCTTTTCCGGTTCCACTTTCACCGACAATCAGAACGGTGGTGTCAGTGGCAGCAACCTTGCTGATTAATTTAAAAACCTCAACCATTTTAGAGCTTCTACCGATGATGTTATCAAAGATCATCTCTCCAGGCAGTGTCTGTTTAAAAGGATAATTAAATAAAATTTTGCCCTTTTCTTCCAGGGCTTTTTTTACCGTGACCACCAGTTCGCTTGGAGAGAAAGGCTTTGCCAGATAATCATAGGCGCCAAGCTTAATTGATTCCACCGCGGTATTGATGGAAGAATAACCGGTAATCATAATCACCTGGGATTGGGGATAGTTGCCCTTGATATATTTTAACAATTCCATCCCACCCTTTTTGGGCATTACTAAATCCACAATTACCACATCAAAGAGTTTTTTCTGGAACAAACTAATTGCCTGCTCCACGCTTTCCGCCGTGCTCACACTATATCCCTGGCTGGCAAGCGCCCGCTCACAGCTCTCAAGTACTATCTCCTCATCATCCACTACCAAGATGTTTACTTCTGCCATTTTTTATTCTCCCTCCTGACCGGTCGGAAGCTTAATGATAAAAGTGGTTCCCTCGCCAATCCTGCTCTTAACCTCTAATTCCCCTCCATGATTTTCCACAATTCCAAGAACAATAGATAATCCAAGCCCGGTGCCTTTTTCCTTGGTGGTAAAAAACGGGTCAAAAATTCTATTGAGATTCTCTTCACTGATCCCTATCCCGGTATCACTGAACAGCACCTGGATATATTTTTTATCTTGGGTAAGATTAACAGTGATGTAAATGCTCCCTCCCTTTGGCATTGCCTCTTGGGCATTTACCAAAAGATTCATAAATACCTGCTGAATCTGGTCTCGGTCCAACATAATTAGGGGTAAGCTTTCCGGAAAGTCCTTTATGATTTTTATATTTTTAAAATCTTTGTGGTTTTCAATCAGGGAAATGGTCTTGGATAAAATTGCCAGTAAATCCTCGTTTTTTTTCTCGGGCTGGCTCTGACGGGCAAAGTCTAATAGGCTTTTGATTATCTTTTTACATCTCTCGGTCTCGCGAATCACCACCTCAATATCACGCTGGATTTGAGGATTATCCTGAGCGGCGTCCTTGATAAAATGGGCAAAGCTCAAAATCCCGGTCAGGGGGCTGTTTAATTCGTGAGCCACCCCCGCGGAAAGTTTTCCCAGAGAGGCTAATTTCTCGGATTGAATCAATAATTGCTGTTGACGGATAATCTCTTTGTTCACCTGCTCAAGCTCCTGGGACTTTTTCTCAAGCTGATTTTTGGTTTCAAAAAGCTCTCTTTCCCTTTTCCTTAAACTCTGGGCAATAGAAGTGGTCATATAAATGGTCATAAGAATTGTTAAGGAAAAACTGACCGCCCCTGCCCAGATATATGGTTTATTGAGCCAGAGTCCGGGATGAGCAAAACCATTGATATGATAATGAGGAATAATCCCGAAATAAGATAGTCCTAAAAGAAGCATCAATATAAAAATTGCCCCGATAGCCTGAAACCAGATATCCAAACGACTAAGAAGAATACTGCCCATAATCATATGGAAAATAAAGAAAAAAATGAAAGGATTCTCAATCCCACCGCTGTAATGAATCAAAAAAATCAGTGCCATTAAATCAAGCCCAATCTGAAGATTTGCCTCTATTCTGAGTTCTCTGGGACTGACTTTGCTTTCCTTGTGCTTCCTGACCAGCCAATGACGAATGTAAAAACCTACATTATAAAGAAATACTAAAACCCCAATTATATAGATAGGTATCCAGTTATGCTCTATCTCTAAATTAAAAATCTTGCGGGCAAAGAATATTACCACCGCCAGCCCTAATAAAAATAACCATCTTAACTGAACAAACCACCTTAACCGCAATAAAAGTT
>CAZKMM010000052.1:0-16222 GCA_964553915.1 uncultured bacterium | reverse complement strand
TTCTGGCACTTTATCTTCTACAAATTTTTTAATAGCGTTTAATTTCTCTTCTTTGATTCTTTCAAATATTATCTCTGCATTGGATTTTGTGTTAGACATTTTTGTATTCTCCAAGTTTAAATTCTATTCTATATTAGAATAGAGGTAGTTTAAAATTTGTCAATGAAATATTTGTGCGTTTGTGAATATATGAATAAAAGATATAATAAAAACAATGTCTGGCAATAGTATAGGCAGGGTTTTTGTGGTGAGCACTTTTGGGGAGTCGCACGGGACTGCTCTGGGAGTGGTGGTGGATGGTTGCCCGCCGGGGATAGGTTTGAGCGAGGAGGATATTCAGAAGGAGCTTGCCCGGAGAAGACCGGGTCAGAGCCAGCTCACCACCCCCCGCTCGGAGCCAGACCAGGTGGAGATTCTCTCTGGAGTTTTTGAAGGAAAAACCACGGGCACGCCCATTGCCCTTTTAATCCGAAACCGTGATGTTGATTCCTCTGCTTATGAGGAGATAAAAGAGCTTTTCCGACCCGGGCACGGGGATTTTACTTACTGGAAGAAATATGGAATTCGGGACTGGCGAGGTGGCGGAAGAGCGAGCGGAAGGGAGACAGTTGCCCGGGTGGCAGGCGGAGCAGTGGCAAAGAGGGTTTTGGCAGAGTTTGGGATTAAGGTTTATGCGGGAGTGGTTCAGGTGGGAGGGATTCGGGCGGAAAAGTTCATACCGCAGGAGATAGAGAAAAATCCCATTCGCTGTCCGGACCCGGATAAAGCAAAAGAGATGATAGAGCTGGTGGAGAAGGTTCGGGCAGAGGGGGATTCCATTGGTGGGGTGGTTGAGGTTCGGGCGGTTGAGGTTCCCGCAGGATTGGGTGAGCCGGTATTTGATAAGCTGGAAGCGGAGCTGGGCAAAGCCCTGCTCAGCATCGGAGCGGTTAAAGGGGTGGAGTTCGGCGATGGTTTTAAGATGGCAGAAAGGCGGGGCAGTGAGAATTCTGACCCGTTTATCAATGATGGCGGAAGAATCCGCACTCTTCATAATCGGGCAGGAGGGATTTTAGCCGGGATTTCCACTGGTGAGGAGATTATCATTCGGCTGGCGGTCAAGCCTACTTCCAGCATTGCTCTGGAGCAGGAGACCGTTGATGTGCAGGGCAAGCCCGGGAAGTTCAAAATAAAAGGAAGGCATGACCCGTGCATCTGCCCTCGCCTGGTGCCGGTAGCAGAGGCAATGTCTGCGATAGTTTTAGCAGACCATCTCCTTCGCCAGCGGGCGCAGTGCGGAAGGGTTTAATTTGCTGGGTTTTATCAATCGGTTTTTTAATTGAGGTTTTTAAATTATTCCTTTTTCTTTTAGCTCGGCACTGATTTTTTTCTGCTGGTTTTTCCATTCATCAAATCTCTGAGCCAGGATTAAAAAATCCCGCTCATTGTCCGCATCCAGAGCAGAACCGCCAAAAGGGGTTTCTAAAATGCCAAAGCAGAGTCCGAGCAGGAGAGAGATTTGCTTTAAAACTTTTTCCAGCTTTACTCTTTTTCCTGTCCAGTGGGCGAAATTTTTTCTTCCTGATTTTTCTGCCTGAAGCCCGAGCTGGAGCCAGAGATAATTCCAGAGCAAGCCGGGCTGAAGCAGAGCGAGCATTTTCAAAATGGTTTTGATGATGTTAAAGGGGTTTTTCTGATAACGGAGGGAATATGTCTGGTCAAGCAGGGTGCGATTTTTAAACTGAAAGGGCTTGGCTAAAACCAGGTTGCAGATTCTTCCGGAAAATTGGTCAGTATGAAAACAGGCAAGGTCAATTCCGGGTTTTTCTGGCTGGGAGGAAAATTTTTTCAGGGTATCTTCGGAGCAAACCCCATAGATAAAATCATACCGGGATAGGTCAGCTTTTTTTAGAAAATATTCTATTTCCTCGCTCACCAGCAGGGGAATATCTGCGCTCAGAGCTAATACAGATTTTTTCTTTTGTTCGGGGTTTAGCTCACTTTCATCTTTGATGCCCAGAACTTGGTAGATTGCCCGGAAGGCGTTTTCATAAAGGCTCTTTCCCTGTTCAACCAGTATCACCCCAGCAGAAAGATATTTCCCAAGGGTCTGGTTCAGTGGTTCTTTTGGTCCCACCACCGCGATTCGTTCTATGCCCTGAGCATTTAAAACCGCTTCCAGCACCCATTCAATCAGGGGACGGTCTTTGATGAGCAGGAAGGCTTTGTTTTCGCCGAAGATTAGCCGGCTGGTTTTTCCGGCACCGGCAAGAATAATGGCATCCATTTTAAAATCTGGGCTGGATTCGGAAGGTAAATTTCCGCTCGGAAGATTCTAAAGGCAGGAGGCGGAGGTCCGGGAATTGATAGCTGGTGATGGCACGGATTAAATCCCCGGTCTTTCCCTGATAGTTGATTTTTAATCTTACCTCCCCGGGAGTAAACTCAAAAAGCTGAAAATTTTGAATCTGAGCAATTTTTTTCAAGCCCTCAGCAATCTGCTGATATTGATACCAGGAGCTGAGACCGAGGATGGAGATAATCTCACTTCTGCTTTTTTCTGCCGGAATCCTGCTCCTCTGGCTTAATCGCTCCAGGGTCAGGCTCAAATCTCCCAGTAAGCTATTAACCAGCCTTTCCATTAAGCGATAGCGGGTGGACTGGTAGTCAAAGCCCGTTACCTTTTCGGTTCTCTGGCACTGGAAAACCGCTTCTTCCTTTTCCAGGTCAAAAATTTTCAGCTCCAGTTGAGCGCTGAATTGATAAATTTTTTTTGGCTTTTCCTCAGCTTCTTCAGGTTTTTCCTTCTGCTTGATTATTTCTGATTCCTGCGCCTCAACCCGGGCGGTAGCATAAATTAAAAACCTTGCCTGATATTTTCTGCCCAGTTGAGAAAGCCAGCCAGAAAGAGTGAGATTTTCTTCCAGCTCCGGGAGCTGAAAAATTGGTTCCGGGGAGACAACCCGAAATCCCCATCTTTTCAACTCCAGGCTGAGGAGCTTTTCCAGGTGATTAGCCTGAGCCGAGTCCTTCAGCCAGGCAGAGGTAAAAGAAGAGTCCTGTTTTTCTAGCACCATCAAAAGCAGGCTTCTTTCCGGGGAGATAATCAGCCCGGTTTGAATTAAATGATTCCTGAGATTGGGCAGAGAAACCTCTACCTCTGCTTCCATCAGATACAGGTTTCCGCTTACCTGCTCGGAAATAATCCGATACCGATAAACAAAAGGCTCGGGCTCAGATAAAAATTTTTCTTCAATCAGCTCACTATTTTCCTCTAAAAGCTGTGGAGGTAGTTCCTTAAGCAGGGCACTATTCACCGCCTGACGAAACGCCTGCGAGAGTGCCTCTGCCCGAGCCCGGGCAAAATTCCCCTCCTCGATCTCTGCCTGTCCACTGCAGAGTAAACTAAAGTTTTCTCCTCCCCGGGCAAAAAGAGGAAGAATTATTGCGGAGAGGAGAAGGACCCGAAACCAGAAATGTTTCATACCTCTTCCCTGGTTCCTTCTTTTCTGCTCAGGGGGAGAGGCTGGAGCGGCTTAATCACAGAGATGGCGTGCTTATAAATCATAATCTCTGAGCCTTCCTCCAGCCGGAGGAGAACACAAAAGCCATCAAAACTCTGAATATACCCCTGATAGCGCTCTCCTCCCAGGAGAATCATCTCTACCGGAATTTTTTCCTTCCGGGAGACATTCAGCACCTGGTCCTGAACATTAATTTTTGCCTTGTCCATTTTCCCACCTTCCTTTCATAAGATTTTTTTATAATATCCTCATTTCCAGATTTGGGCTTGCCTGGGAAATAAGCTCCTGATATTTTTCCGCCAGATTCATCCCGGGCTTAATCCGTAAAGAATCCGGAAGCCTGAGCACCACCTCTCCCTGGTCAGGAAAACGAAAATGAAGCACCACCCGGCTTTTGCCCGGAAGCTCACTTACCAGTTGTTGAAGTTCTTTTAAAATCTCTTCCTTAGATTCTTCCACTGGAATCCAGAAATGCACCTGGGTGAAATGTTCTTCCAGAGCCTGGGGGAGCGAGTAGATTTTTTCTGCGATTACCTGCGGTTGATTCTCTATCCTTACCCTTCCCTGAACCACCACTGGCTCTTCGTGATTCTTAAGCCTTTCAGCCACTTCCTGAAAAGTAGCAGGAAATACCACCACTTCGATCCTGCCGGTTAAATCTTCCAGCAGAAAGTTTGCCATCCTTTCTTTTTTTCTGGTGTTTTTTTCCGAATATTCGCTTACCACCCCGCAGAGAGTTACCGCCTGACCTGATTCCAGGGTGGAAATTTTACCTGCGCTCATCAGATTTATTTTTTCGATCAACATTTTATATTTTACCAAAGGATGCCCGGAAAGATAATGCCCTAAAACTTCTCTTTCGTATTCCAGTTTCTGGTCTAAGTCCCACTCGCTGATTTCCGGATAGTGCACCAGAGTCTCTGGCTGAGAAGATTCTTTTCCTAAAATCTGAAAGAAATCTCCCTGCCCCTGCTCCCGGCTTCTTTTTCGTTCTATCCCGCTTTCCATTGCCTGGTCTAATACCGCCAGCAACTGAGCCCGATTGGCTCCCAGCCCATCAAAGGCACCCGCCTTGACCAGACTTTCAATTACCCGGCGGTTTGCCAGGGTTAAATCCACCCGCTCGCAGAAATCAAAAATAGAGCTAAATTCTCCCTGTTCGGTTCTTTCCTTAACAATCTGCTCCACCGCTTTTTTCCCAACATTCTTGATTGCTCCGAGCCCATAAAGGATTTTTCCATCTTTAATGGTAAATTCCCAGAAAGAAGAGTTAATATGAGGAGGAATTACCTCCAGCCCGATTCTTTTGGCTTCCCGCAGGTAAACCACCAGTTTATCAGTTCTGTTGATTTCGCTGTTCAGAAGAGCGGTGAGATATTCTAAGGGAAAATGAGCTTTTAAATAAGCGGTTTGATAGGCGATAAGAGCATAACCGGTGGAGTGAGCCTTATTAAATCCATAGCCGGCAAAATAGGAAATGGTCTCAAAAAGCCGGTCCGCCTGCTCTGAGCTTAAGCCAGATTTCAGGCATCCTTTAACAAATCTTTCCCGCTCCTGCTCCATAATCTCCCGAATCTTTTTCCCCATTGCCTTTCGGAAGCGGTCTGCTTCTCCGGCGTTATATCCAGCAAGCTTTTGAGCAATTTGCATTACCTGCTCCTGATATAAAATTACCCCATAGGTCTCTTCCAGAATTTCCTTCAGGGCAGGAACCAGATATTCAATGGGCTTTTCCCCGTGCTTGCGGAGGATAAAATCATCTACCATCCCGCTCATCAGCGGACCGGGGCGATATAAGGCGATGATGGCGATCAGGTCTTCTATCCGGTCCGGGGCGAGCCGGACTGCCAGCTGGGTCATTCCTTTACTTTCCATCTGGAAAATTCCCAGGGTTTCTCCCCGTTTGAACAGTTCAAAAGTTTTTCCATCATCCAGGGGAATTGCATTGATATTGAGCTCAATTCCCCGGGTTTGCTTGATTAACTTGATGGCGTGGTCAATCACAGTCAGGTTTCTTAAGCCGAGAAGGTCAAATTTTGCCAGCCCCATTTTCGCAACCGAGTCGCCGTCAAACTGGGTGGTGATAGGCTCTTTTTCTCCAGCTCTTTTGAAAAGAGGCATATATTCGGTAATGGGTTGGTCAGAAATCACCACTCCGGCTGCGTGGGTGCCCGGGTTTCGGGGCAGTCCTTCCAGCTGGCTGGCAATTTCAAAAAGCTCCTTTAATTTGGGCTCTTCCTCTACCAGTTCCCGGAGCCGGGGTTCTATTTCCCAGATTTTTTTCAAATCAAGCTCCGGGTCATTGGGAATCAGTTTGGCAAGACGGTCAACTAAAGAGAAGGGAAAGTTCAATACTCTGCCCACATCCCGGACCACTGCTTTGGCTCCCAGCTTTTGATAGGTGATAAGCTGAACCACCTTCTCTTTACCGCCGTATCTTTTTTGAGCATACTTAATCAACTCTCCTCTTCGTTCCTGGCAGAAGTCCACATCTATATCAGGAATTTCTTTTCGTTCTGGAGTTAAAAACCGCTCAAAAAGAAGTCCATAGCGAATCGGGTCAACATTGGTAATTCCTAAAGAATAAGCAACCAGACTGCCTGCTGAAGAGCCCCTTCCCGGTCCCACGGGAATTTGTTTTTCCCGGGCATAATTAACCAGGTCTGCCACGATGAGAAAATATCCGGCAAAGCCAGTAGTTTTGATAATCTCCAGCTCATATTTAAACCGCTTTTGGTATTCTGGCTCTTTTCGGGCAAAATCCGGGTAGCAGGCACGAAGATATGCTAATTTTTCCTCAAAGCCTTTTCGGGCTTGTTTTTCCAGTTTTTCTTCTACGGTTTCATCTTCTCCCAGCTCCAGGGTCGGGAGATGAAGCTGGTCAAAGCGGAAATAAAAATTGCATTGCTCGGCAATTTTCAGGGTATTTTTAATTGCCTCGGGAACCTCCCGGAAGCGGTGTTTCATTTCTTCTGGCGAGCGGAAATAAAGCTGGTCGGTTCGGAGGCGGAACCGGTTCGGGTCGTCAATCTTTTTCTTCTGGTCAATACAGAAGAGGATTTCCTGAAGTCGGGCATCTTCAGGCTTCAGGTAATGGCAGTCATTGGTGCAGACTAAAGGAGCGCCGGTTTTTTGGCTTAAAGAGATAAGCATTTGATTGAGCCGGCTCTGTTCCTCCAGACCATTATCCTGAAGCTCAAGGTAAAAATTCTCCCTGCCAAATATCTCCTGATACCAGCCCAGCTTTTCCTCTGCCTGCTTTTCCTCTCCAGAAAGGAGCAGTTGAGGAATTTCTCCCTGCAGACAGGAGGTAAGGGCAATCAACCCCCGGGAGTGTTTTTCCAGAAGCTGGTGGTCAATTCTCGGCTTATAATAAAATCCTTCCAGGTAGCTGATGGTAATCAGCCGGCAGAGATTTCTATATCCCTCTTCATCGGCGCAGAGCAGAACCAGATGATAAGGGCTTCCTTGCTTTTTTTCTTTATGTTCAATTCCCTTCCGAGCCAGATAAACCTCACAGCCGATAATCGGCTTAATTCCTTCCCCAACCGCCAGTTCATAAAATTTTACTGCCCCGAAGATATTGCCGTGGTCGGTAATCGCTACCGCGGGCATTTTAAACTCCCGGGCGGTTTTCACCAGCTCCTCCAGGCGGAGCAGACCATCCAGCATACTGAATTCACTGTGGTTATGAAGATGAACAAACCCTGCGTCTTTTTCCATTTTCAGTAAATTAACTTGATTAGAGGATATTCAATAATTCCGCTTGCCCCTGCTTTTTTTAACAGAGGAATTAATCTCCGAACCTCTTTTTCCTCTACCACCACTTCCAGGCTGAACCAGTCTGAATTTGCCAGCGGTGCCAGGGTGGGAGTTTGAAGTGCTGGAAGAAGGTTTAAAACCTTATCTAGGGATTTTTTGGGAACATTCATTTTTAGCCCCACCTGATTATATGCCTGCAGGGCACCCTGGAGCATCATTGCCAGCACCTGGATTTTTTCTTTTTTCCAGGAATTAGATTTCCAGACCGCTTGATTGGCGATCAAGACCGGTTCAGACCAGAGCACCGTATCAAGGATTCTTAAATTATTTGCCCTTAAACTGCTCCCGGTTTCGGTCACCTCTACAATCGCATCTACCAGATGTGCCTTTGCTTCAGTAGCTCCCCAGCTAAATTCCACCTCGGCTTTGATTCCTTTTTCTTTTAAATACTTTTTGGTCAGGTTCACCGCCTCGGTAGCAATTCTTTTTCCCTGCAGTTGTTTGGGGGTTTTTATCGGAGAATCCTCTGGCACCGCCACCACCCAGCGAACCGGACGGAAGCCGGTTTTAGCATAAGTAAGGGCACAGACCTCTTTCACTTTTGCGGATTGTTCAATCACCCAGTCTTTGCCAGTGATTCCGCAGTCAAAAATTCCTTTTTCCACATAGCTGGCAATCTCCTGTGCCCGAAGCAGGGTTGCTTCTATTTCCGGGTCATCAATGCTGGGGAATAACTCTCTGGTGCCAGTGGTAATTCTCCAGCCTGCCCGGGAGAAAAGCTCAAAGGTGGTCTGTTGAAGCGAGCCCTTGGGAAGGGCAATTTTTAATTTTTTGGCTTGGTTTTTCTTTGTCATTTTATAGCTCCTTGACTTCTGGCTTCCAGGCATAAAAGATAATGCTTTTGGGACAGATATAATTTAGCACTTTTTCTACTTTTTTCATTGCCTGAGAATAAAAGCTTTTTACCAAAATCCAGCGATATGCCCGAGAGACCGGATGATTTTCATTTTCCAGACCGAAAATACAGCGAAGAAGCCAGTAAGGAGAATGAAGTCCGTGAGCAAATCTCACCGCATAGATTTTCAGACCGCAGAGCCGGATTTTTTCTGCCAGTTCCCCGGGAAGAAATTTTCGGATATGTCCACCTGGATTGGAAAAATAAAGCGGGCTTAATTTGTCATAAGCGTATTCAGTAAAATAGGTGGGAGTGGTAATGGCAATTCTTCCCCGGGGCTTTAGAATTCGGGCAAGCTCCTTTAAAACCCGGACATCCTCATAAATATGCTCAATCACTTCCGAGCAAATAATCCGGTCAAAGAAATCGTCCGGAAAGGGCAAATGATGAACATCTCCCTGAAGCACCAGCCAGGGATGGGAATTGGAGCTGATTCTCTTTTCCGCATCTGCCAGACCATACATAACCTTCTTTACCTCTTCCTGGCAGTAATCCAGAGCAAAGACCTGCATTTTTCTCCGATGTGCCTCATAGCTGTGCCGACCTGCTCCACAGCCAGCATCTAAAATCTTCTGCCCGGCTTTTGCCTCCAGAAGCTCAAAATCAACCGTGAGCATACTTTGCCCTCTCCAAAAGCTCCTGATATACCTGCTCGGTTCCCCGAGCACATTCTTTCCAGGTAAAATATTTCAGGATTCGTTCACTGGCTTTTTCTCCCATTTCCTTTCTTAGCTTCCGCTGATTGAAGAGGAATAGGATTTTTTCTGCCAGTGCCCGGGAATTCCTGGTTGGCACCAGAATTCCACAGCCATCTCTTCCCACCACCTCGGGGAGAGCTCCGGCATCTGTGCTTACCACCGGCGTGGCGCAAGCCATTGCCTCAGCAGCTGGTAAGCCAAAGCCTTCATAAAGACTGGGAACTACCGACACTTCTGCCCGGCAATACTCTTTTGCCAGCTCTTCGGGACTTAATCCTTCTTTAATTTCTACCCGTTCCCGAACCCGATAGCGGTCAATAAGATAATTAAGATAAAATTTCCATTTTGCTCCCCCATCCACAATCACCAGATGAATCCAGCGGGGAAGAATAGAAAGTGCCTGGATTAAATACAAAATACCTTTTTTCCGGTCTTCGGTATTGCCGACAAAAATTATTCTTCCCTTTTTCCTCTTTATTTCCGGACGAGGGTAAAATACCTCCTGGTCAACTCCATCATATACCACCCGCATTTTTTCCGGAGCAATTCCAAAAGTTTCCTGAACCGCCTGAGCAGAATCCCGGGAACCGCTGATGACTAAATCCATTCCCCGGGCAACCAGCTTCTGCATTATAAAGGGATAAAACACCACCCGTCGGGCTCGTTCCAGAAGGCTATGGGTTTGTTCAAAATCCGCTCCCTGGTCCTTGGCTAAAGGATGATGAATGGTAGCAATTACCGGAAGTGCAAATCGCTTGAGAAGAAGCTGACCATAACCCAGGCACTGATTATCATGAACCAGGTCAAACCGCTCTCCTTGAGAGATAAGTTGCCCGAGCTGGTAAAAAGCCCGCAGAGAAAAGCTGAACATTTCTGGAAAAAACCAGAAGCGGGTTAGAGCAAATTCATAAAAGTTCAAAGGAGAAAAAATCTTAAAAGGATTTTCTCTGGGAAGAAAATCCTGCTTTTTGGCATAAAAATTATGATTGGTGATTTTAATCACCCTTGCCCAGGGCATTTCCCAGGGATAGGGAGGACCCACCAGAATTGTGAGCTGATGCCCCCTGCGGGCAAGCTCCCGACTTAAATAATAAAGATAAATCCCCTGCCCCCCGCTGAACATATTGCCCCGATAACTGAGCAGGCAGATTTTCATCGCTTTTATTTTTTCTCCTCTTCCTTTTCTTCTGGCTGGGGAGGTTCTACTTTGATGGAGAAAATCGTCCAGCCTATCCAGAAGCAAAGCCCCAGAATCCCGAGCGTAAAAATTACCACCGGAATTGCCAGTGCAATATAACTCCCCTTAAATACCCCGATGATAAATAAAATTGCCACCAGAGCCGAACCGATACTTATTAAAAGTCCGTAAAGCCGATTCCGATCCATTTCCCAACTCCTTTTTTTGTTTTTAAATATAGCATAAACTTAATTAAGTTAAATAGCATTTTTGCCCATTTTTCTTTTCAATCATTTCCTGGTAAAGCTGAACAAAATTCCTGGCACAGACCTCCCAGCTGAAATTTTCTAAAATTCTTTTCCGGGCTCTTTCCCCCATCTTTTTTCTTAAAACTGGATTTTTTAAAAGGAGGTTAATGGCTCGGGCAAGTGCTCGGGAATCTTGACGGGGAACCACCAATCCGGTCTCGCCGTCTTTTCCCACCACCTCAGGCAGGGCTCCTCCATCTGTGCTTACCACTGGCAGTCCGCAAGCCATTGCCTCAGCCGCGGGAAAACCAAATCCCTCATAAACACTGGGCACCACCGCTATTTCTGATTCCTGGTAAGCACGGGCGACCTGGTCGGTGGGAATTTTCCCGGTGGTTTTAACCCGATTTTTCAGGTTGAATCTCCTCAAAAGTTCTTCCATTACTGTATGTCTGGGCGCTCCTCCATCCACTACCAATAATTTCACCTGAGGGGGAAGATACAAAAGCGCCTCCAGAAGATATCTGATGCCCTTTTTTCTATCCTCGGTATTTCCAACAAAGACCAGCTGGTTTTTCTTTTTTTTAATTTTGGGATTGGGCTGGAAGCTTTCGGTATCCACTCCGTTATAAATTACTTTTACCCGGCTTGATTCTATGTTATATGCCCGGGAAATGGTCTGAGCCGCGGTTTTAGAGACCGTGACCAGGCATTCCAGCTTCGGCACCACCATTTTATGCATCAGGAGCGGATAATAAACTGCCCGGCGGATTCGGTGGGAAAATTCCCAGAGCTGTTGAAAATCTGCTTTCTGGTCCTCGCTTAAAGGATGGTGAATGGTGGTGATTAAGGGAACCGGGAAGCTCTTTTGAATTAAAAGCATCCCGAAGCCCAAAGTTTGATTATCATGGATAACATCAAAAGGTTTTTCCTGCCAGAGCTGGAAAAGCTTTTTCCAGGCACGAAAGCTAAAGGTAAACATTTCCGGAAAGAAGCCGAACCGGGTAAGAAGAAACTCATAGAAATGCCCGGGCTGAAAAATTTTGAACAGCTCTTTTTGTGAGGAAAATTTTTTATAGAAAAATTTTCTGGTAGCAAAAAAATTATAATTATCCAGCCGATGCTCCCGGCACCAGGGAGTTTCCCAGGTGTAAGGAGGACCTTGAATCAGCTCTACCTCGTGTCCGAGCCGGGCAAGGTATTTGCTCAGATTATAAACATATACTCCCTGCCCCCCGCAATACATATTCCCCCGATAACTTAAAATACAGATTCGCATCTGAGTTTAATCTTCAGAACAAATCATTAAATTCTCACTGTCCAAATCCATTCTAGGATAATTTTTACGCAGTTCAAGGTATTCCGGGATGGTCACCATCGGGGGTCGTTCATTTATCTGCACCTGCGTTGGAGTCAGCCGATACCATTTGGGACTTGTTTCCAGAATTCGGTAGGTTTCTGCCAGCGAGGTATTTACCTCTACCAGTTCGAGTTTCTCCAGCCGTCTTAAAAAGGCGTGGAGGATTTCAAAGCCCATTTTTCCCAGGGCGTTTGCCGGCTGATTTCGGTGGATTCTCAGGTCAAGGTCAGTTTGGGCGATTATCTCGGGACCATAGTGATGATAAATATCAATCAGCATTCCGGTTTCAATTCCATATCCACAGGCAAAAGGGAGAGTCTCTAAAAGTTCTCTTTTTCCTGCACATTCCCCGCTACAGGGCTGGTAAAGCTGGGCAAGTTCCGGGAAAAATAGACTGAATAAAGGTCGCACCAGAATTTCAGTAACCCTTCCTCCGCCGTATTCGCTTTTTTCTTTTGCCAGATGAAGCGGGCGCTGATAAAATGCCTTAACAAAGCCAAGATGCTCGTATTTCAAGAGCGGACCCACCAAGCCATAAACAAATTTAGAATGAATATTCTTAATATCTGCATCCAGCCAGACAATGATGTCTCCCTTTAAAACATAAAGGCTTTTCCAGAGATTTTCTCCTTTTCCCGGATAGTTGCCATATTGAGGGAGGATATCCCGGGAGGAATAAACCACTGCTCCGGCGCTTTCTGCCACTTCTAAAGTCCGGTCTTGGGAGCCGGAGTCAATCACCGCAAGCTCATCAATTAAAGGGTATTTTTCACAGAGCTCTTTTTTAATCAGCTCAATTTCTTTTCCAATGGTTTTTTCCTCGTTCAGGGTAGGGAAAGCGAGACTGATGGAAAGAGCTTTTTTTTCTTTTAATTTTAAAAGCTCGTTCAGGTTAGCAAATTCAGTATGATGGAAGGTATTTTTCTTTATCCATTCGGGCTTGTTCATTGTTTTAAGATATATATCAAAGCTTTTTTTTAATGTCAAGAAAAAGAGAATTCTGCCAGCTTGACCGGTCAATATTTTCCTTTTAAAATCAAGAAGCGATGAAAAGGGGTGGGATTTTTTTTCTGCTTTTATTTTTCGGACTGTTAGCCGGGTTTAAGGCTTCAGAAAGACAGCAGATTCGGGTGCTCTTGGGAGATTTTTCCCCTCCAGTGCTGATTAGCGGAAAAGGATTAAAAATAAGCTCTGGCGTAAGAAAAGCCACCATTTATACCGGAAAAATTCAGGTTTTGGTGAAAAAAGATGAGCTTTTGATTAAAGAGAAAAGATATTCTCTGCCCGTGCGGGTGAAAGGCTCAGGGGTAATTTCGCTTGGAGAAGGAACCTATCGGGGAGAACTTAAACTTTTTGCCTGGCAGGGAAAGGTTCGGGTGGTTAATATCCTCAGGGTGGAAGATTATCTTGCCGGGGTGATTAAAAATGAGATGAATCCTTCCTGGCCTCTGGAGGCACTCAAGGCTCAGGCGGTTTTAGCCCGGACTTATGCTCTGCATAAGATAAAAAATCCCCGTTCCCGGGAATTTGACCTTTATGCGGATGTCAGGGACCAGGTATATCAGGGGATTAAAGCAGAGGATGAGAGAGCCTGGAAGGCAATTAACCAGACCCGGGGAGAGGTGTTATTTTATCAGAGAAATCTGGCAGAGGTATTTTATCATTCCTGTTGTGGAGGAAGGACTGAAGCGGTGGAATATGTCTGGGGAGGGCAGGGTAAGCCTTATTTAATTTCTGTTGCTTGTGGCTATTGTCAGGAATGTCCCTATTATTTCTGGCGTTATCCAGAGCAGGGGGTGATTGGTTCCCGGGAGTTGGCAGATGCTCTGGGGTATAACGGAGAAGAAGTGGAACAGATTGAGCTGGTGGAGAAGAGTCCCTCGGGACGGGTGCTGAAGCTGAGGGTTAGATTCAAAGCTGGATTTGAGGTGATAATCAGCGGTAATGATTTTCGCACCCGTCTGGGCAGGGATTTTGTTCGTTCTACTTTATTTCGGATTGAGCCGGAAGTCGGAGGCTGGGTGATTTTTGGCTCTGGTTCCGGGCATGGGGTTGGACTTTGCCAGTGGGGTGCCCGGGGAATGGCAGAGCAGGGAAAGAATTATCAGGAGATATTAAGGTATTATTTCCCGGGCACCCGAATAAGAAAAGCTTACTAAAATGGATGAGCAGGAAAGATTACGGGAAGAGCTCAATCGTTTGATTGATGAAAATCTCCGTCTGGAAGAGGCAAATCGTAAATTAAATGAGCGCCTGATTGAGCTTTATATTTTGTATCAGCTAACTCGTCAGCTTTCTTTAAGTTTGAATCTGGAAGAGGTTTTTGAGCAGGCAATGAATTTGCTTCAGGAGATGCTTCGGCTGGACGAATATTCTCTGATGCTTTTTAATCCGGAAAGCGGGCGATTGGAGATTCAGGCGAGCAGAGGAATCAGTGATGAGATTCTCAGCAAAGCCCAGGTTAAGCCCGGGCAGGGATTAAGCGGAAAGGTAGCAGGAGAGGGAAAGCCGATTCTGGTGGCGGATTTATCCCGCTCCAGAGATTATGTTTATTATCCAAAGAGTAAGTATAAAAAGGGTGCTTATTTAGGAATTCCCCTTTTTGCCCGGGATGGGAGAATTCTGGGGGTGTTAAATTTTCATCATCCCGAGCCGGGGGGATTCTCAGAAAAAGACTTAAAATTGTATCAGGCGGTGAGCGAGCAGATTGCTATTTCCCTGGATAATGCCCTGGCATATCAAACCACCAAAGAGCTGACCAACCGGGATGAGCTGACCAAGCTCTATAACCGAAGATACTTTTTTGAACGCCTGGAAAAAGAGGTGGAGCGTGCCAGAAGATACCAGAGAAGGCTCTCGCTTTTAATGATAGATATTGACCATTTCAAAAATTATAATGACACCTTCGGGCATCTGCTCGGTGATGATATTTTAAGACAGCTCGCCCGATTATTGGAATCCAAGCTCCGGAAAGTAGATGTGGTGGCAAGATATGGGGGAGAGGAGTTTTTGGTGCTTCTTCCAGAAACCGAAAAGAGAAATGCCCTCCGGGTGGGAGAAAAATTAAGAAAAGCAGTGGAAAAGCATAACTTCCATTCCCGGCGACCGGAGCTGGGAGAAGGGAAAATCACCATCACCGTGGGGGTAAGCAGTTTTCCAGAAGATAGCGAATCCGCTTATGAGCTTTTGGACCTGGCAGATAAAGCGATGTATTTTGGTAAAGCTCAGGGCAGAAATCAGGTCTGTGCCCAACTTCCCTCTGAGCAGAAATGAAAGATGCGAGTGAGTGATTTTGATTATCATCTGCCCAAATCTGCCATTGCCCAACATCCCCTGAAAGAAAGAGACCAGTCCCGGATGCTGGTGGTGGAGCGAAAGACCGGGAAATTAACCGACCTTAAATTCTTTCAATTTCCCGAGCTGGTCTCTGCCCGGGATGTTGTGGTGGTGAATAACTGTCAGGTAATTCCTGCCCGGCTTTTTGCCCGAAGGAGAACCGGCGCCAGGCTGGAAATCACGCTTCTGGGAAAGGTCTCGGAAAGGGAATGGGAATGCCTGGTCAAGGGAAAAAAGCCCCGGAAGGGGGAGGAGGTAGAACTGGGAGAGAATGCCCGGCTGATTTTTCTCAACGAGCTTGACCTGGACCCTCAGGCAGGATTTTTCGGTGGACTCTGGAGAGTTCAGCTGGAGCCAGATTCTCCAGAGGTTCTGGAAAAGCTCGGGGTTCCGCCTTTGCCTCCTTATATTAAACGCAAAAGCCCGAATGAATATGAGCCGGACCGAAAGACCTATCAAACCGTTTTTGCCCGGGAATGGGGAGCAGTGGCAGCTCCCACTGCCGGGCTTCATTTTACCGAGAGGATTTTAAAAGCCCTGAGGGAAAAAGGGGTGGAGCTGGCGGAGATAACCTTATGGGTGAGCTACGGCACTTTTGCCCCGGTTCGGGTGGAGCGGGTGGAGGAGCATAAAATGTATTCGGAGCGGTTCCGGGTCAGTGAGGAGAGCGCCCGAAAAATCAATCAAACTCGCCAGCAGGGAGGAAGGGTGATTGCGGTGGGCACTACGGTGGTGCGGGCACTGGAGAGTTCTGCTGATGAATCAGGGAGGGTTATCCTTCAGCAGGGCAAGACCGATTTATTTATTTATCCGGGCTATCAATTTAAGGCAGTGGATGCGCTTTTGACTAATTTTCATCTGCCTCGCTCCACTCTGTTAATGCTGGTCAGTGCTTTTGCTGGCTGGGAGCTGGTGAAAAAAGCCTATCAGCACGCTTTAGAACAGGGCTATAGATTTTTGAGCTATGGGGATTGTATGTTAATAATTTAGTCTATTATTTAAACCACGTCCATCGATTTAAATTTTTTTTCAATCTCAGCTACTTCTTTTGAGTATTCAAGAGAAAAAATTTCTTGATAAAGCTTGATAAGCATTAAGGTAAAAACACAAGTGAAGTGGATAACTTTCTCAATTTCTGAATGATCTTCTTGTTCAGGGATTATAATGATTCTAATCCCTTCAC
>CAZKMM010000051.1:0-16379 GCA_964553915.1 uncultured bacterium | reverse complement strand
ATGAGCCCACTTTATCCTCATGTCTCCAATTACACTTATGGTGCGGAGATGGGCAATCTGGGATATCGGATGCCCCAGATTCGGCTTACTGGTTATTTATTAGATGGAAAGCTGGCTTTAATGGCAAGTGCCGAGGAAAAGATTGGAGACGCGGGATTTAAGGATATTGACACTGGTGATGATGCGGCTCAGCCGGATATTCAGGCAGGAATTTGCTGGAATTCCAAACTCAATGGCAAGCCGTTAAAGGTGGGAGTCACCGGACATTATGCTCAGGAGGAGCTCGGGAGCGATCTCATAGCAGATAATCACAAGCACCGGGTAGAAAGCTGGAGTTATAATTTCCATCTCTCTGTTCCCATTACCAAATGGCTGACCATTTCTGGAGAGTGGTTTCAGGGTGCTAATCTGGATGGCTGGTACACTGGTGGAGTTGGTCAGGGATGGGTTTTGACCAATGATGGAGAATATGAGGCTTTAAAGGATACTGGCGGATGGGCAGAGATTGGGCTTGGTCCTTTTAAAGGCATCCAGATTTTTGGTGGCTATGGAGTGGATGATGTAGATGACGACCAATTAGAAGATGCACAAGCAATGAACAATGGTAAGCCTCCTTGGTCTGCTATTACCAAAAACAGTATGACCTATGCCAGTGTTCATTACTGGTTGGTGCCCAAGGTTATGGACATCAGCTTGGAGTGGATGCAGGCAAGGACTGAATACGGACTTGCTAGAGTTGATAAAGGTGCTTCTATGGATTGGGATGATGGTGTGGTTAATCGTTACACCTTGAGTTTCTGGTTCTTCTTCTATTAAAAATAAGGAGGGGCAAAATGAAAAAAGGGATTTTCATCAAGGCTTTTGTCTTCCTGGCGGTTTTTTCACTGATTTTGAATTTCGGCTGTAAAAAGAAGGAAAAAACCGCTTACAAAATTGGGGCGATTTTGGCGGTGACCGGTCCAGCTTCCAGCCTGGGCGAGCCGGAGAAGAATACTCTGGAAATGCTGGTTGAGGAAATTAATGCCAAGGGCGGGATAAATGGTCATCCCATTGAGGTGGTAATTTATGATACCGAGGGAGATGAAGCCAAAGCTCTGGTTAAGGTCAAAAGACTGATTAACAATGACCAGGTTTTGGCGATTATCGGACCCACTCGCTCGGGCACGAGTCTGGCAATTATAGATACTGTCACCAAAGCCCAGGTGCCGATGGTCAGCTGTGCCGCGAGCTGGAAAATCATCCGCGACCCCAAGACCGGTCAGACCCGGAAATGGATTTTCAAAACTCCCCAATCTGACAGTCTGGCGGTGGAGAAAATCTATGACTATCTGACCAAAAATGGAATCACCAAGGTTGCGATTATGACAGTTTCTAATGGGTATGGAGATTCGGGCAGAGAAGAGCTTAAAAGGCTTGCTCCCAAGTATGGAATTACCATCACTGCGGACGAGCGGTTCGGTCAGGATGATACTGATATGACCGCTCAGCTTACCCGGATCAACGGCACTGATGCCCAGGCAGTGATTGTCTGGGCAGTGCAGAAGGCTCCGGCAATTGTAGCTAAAAATATGCGGGAGCTGGGAATGAATAAACTTCTGGTAATGAGCCATGGAGTTGCCACCAAGAAATTTATTGAACTGGCTGGAGATGCAGCAGAGGGGATTATTCTCCCAGCAGGTAGATTGATTGTAGCTGAACAGCTTCCAGATACCGACCCACAGAAATCTGTGCTTTTGGATTATAAGAAAAAATATGAAGCCCATTATGGTCCGGTTTCAACTTTTGGAGGACATGCCTATGATGCTTTTATGATGCTGGTTAAAGCTCTGGAAAAAGCGGGTCCGGACCGGGCAAAGATTCGGGATGAGCTGGAGAAAATCAAGGGCTTTGTGGGCACCGGAGGGGTTTTTAATATGAGTCCTGGTGACCATGAAGGTCTAACTAAAGAAGCCTTTGTAATGGTTCGGATTAAAAATGGAGATTGGGAGCTGATTCAGGAATAATGATGAGCTGAAAAAAAACGGAAAGGGGGTTTGGGCGGAAAGCTCAAACCTCCTTTTCTTTATCTGGCAATGGTCTGGGAAGAGCAGTTAATTCAATATCTGATTACTGGTATTACCAATGGGGCGATTTATGCTTTGATCGCTCTCGGCTTCACGATTATTTATAACTCCACTGAGATTATTAATTTTGCTCAGGGCGAATTTGTTATGCTTGGGGGGATGCTGGCAGTTACTTTTTTAAACTGGCTGGGGCTTCCTTTATGGTTGGCAGTGCTTTTTGCGGTAGTTTTGACCACCGTGATTGGGCTTGTTTTTGAGCGTTTTGGTATCAAACCAGTTCGTCAGCCCTCGGTGATAAATTTAATTATCATCACCATTGGTGGTTCTATTTTGCTCAAAGGAATTGCAATGGTTATCTGGGGAAAAGATGCACATCCTTTTCCTGCCTTTTCTGGTTCCAGCTCGCTTCATATTTTGGGCGCCAGTATTACTCCTCAGAGCCTCTGGGTTCTGGGAGGAACTTTACTGGCGGTGGTGGGGCTTGAGCTTTTTTATAAATTTACCATCACAGGAAAAGCACTTCGGGCTTGTGCTTTTAATCCCAGCTCCGCACAATTATGCGGGATTAGCGTAGAAAAAATGATGCTGTTCAGCTTTGGCTTAAGTGCAGGTTTGGGTGCTTTAGCCGGGGTGCTGGTGGCACCAATCACTTATACCGCTTATGACATCGGGACAATGCTGGGCTTGAAAGGATTTTGTGCAGCCATTCTTGGAGGATTAGGCTCTAATCTGGGGGCAGTTTTAGGCGGAGTTCTCATAGGGCTTGCGGAGTCATTGTCTTCTGGCTATATCTCCAGCGGTTATAAAGATGCGGTAGCATTTTTGATTTTGCTCCTGATATTATACCTCCGCCCGGCAGGGATTTTGGGTAAGAGGGTGGAAAAAGTCTGATGAAAAGAGATTGGACCATCTGGTTTGCTTTGGGAGTGGTTATATTTCTTCTGCCCATTTTTATTGATAGCCCCTATTACTATTCGGTTTTTATCTTTATTGCCATCAATGGGATGGTGGTTTTGGGCTTAACCTTACTTATGGGATATGCCGGGCAGATTTCTTTGGGGCATGCGGGGTTTTTCGGCTTGGGAGCTTATTTATCTGCCATTTTTACGGTTCATTTTCATATTAACCCTTGGCTGGCAATGTTTTTTGCTTTTCTGGGCACAACTGCGGTGGGATTTATTCTCGGTTTCCCCACCCTTCGGCTTCACGGTCATTATCTGGCAATGGCAACTTTGGGCTTGGGCATTATTCTTCAAATTATTTTTAAAGAAGAGGTAGAAATTACCGGTGGACCCAGCGGGATGGGAGGAATTCCTTACCTGAAGCTTCTTGGCTGGGAATTTTCCAATGACCACAGATATTATTATCTATGCTGGATTTTTATGTTTGTGCTTTTAGCACTTTCTATTAATCTAATTCATAGCCGGACCGGAAGGGCGATGCGGGCAATCAGCCAGAATCAGATTGCGGCTTCTACTCTGGGAATACCGGTCAATTGGCTTAAGATTTTGATTTTTGCCCTCAGTGCCGGATACGCCTCTCTTGCTGGCAGTCTTTACGCCCATTATTTTACTTTTATCAATCCCAGCCCCTTTGGATTTATGGCATCGGTTAAATTGGTAGCAATGACGGTTATCGGGGGAAGTTTAAGCATCTGGGGAGCGCTCCTGGGAGCCGGACTTTTCACTGCTCTGCCTGAGTTTCTTACTGTATTTGAAGATTATGAGATGCTGGTTTATGGTTTAATCTTGATTCTGGTAATGATTTTCGCTCCACAAGGATTAGCAGGGATAAGTCGGGATTTTTTCCAGAAATTAATCAGGGGAAGGAAGAGGCAAAATGCTCAGGCTGGATAATATTAAAAAGAGTTTTGGAGGGGTTAAGGCTCTTGATGGAGTGAGCTTCCAGGTAGAAAAAGGGGAAATGCTCGGTTTGATTGGACCCAATGGAGCAGGCAAGACCACTCTTTTTAATATTATTTGCGGTCTGCTCAGTCCTGAGCAGGGAAAGATTTACTTTGAGAATCAGGAGATTACCGGACGAGCTCCCCATCGGATTGCTCAAATGGGAATTCAACGCACCTTTCAAAATCTGGCGATTTTCAAAGAGATGACTGTGCTGGAGAATCTTATGGTTGGAAGTCATCTGATGGGCAAAGCAGGTTTTTTTTCTGCAATATTCAAACTCCCCTGGGAGAGAAAGGAAGAGAAAGAAATCCTGAAACGTGCCTGGCAGGCTCTGGAGGAAATCAATTTGAAAAAATATGCTCATCTCCCTGCCCATCATCTTCCTTTTGGAAAAATGAGACTTTTAGAATTAGCCCGCTCGCTTTGTGCTCATCCCCGGATTTTGCTTCTGGATGAGCCTGCCGCGGGCTTAAATCAGAAGGAGACCGAGGAGCTTTGCCAGTTTCTTTCTTTGCTTCGGCAAAAAGAAATTACAATGGTAATTATTGACCATGATATGGACTTAATAATGGAAACGAGTGATCGGGTGATTGTTCTTGACCAGGGAAGAAAAATTGCTGAGGGAACCCCCGGCGAAATACAAAGGAATCCCCTGGTATTAAAAGCATATCTGGGTGATGAGAGCTGGTATCAATCTTTGAAAAAATGAAATGCTCAAGGTAAAAAATATATCAAGTTTTTATGGAGAAATTAGAGCGCTTCGGAATGTGTCAATTCATATTCAGCCCGGGGAAATTGTTTGCCTGATTGGAGCCAACGGTGCCGGCAAAACCACCCTGCTTAATACTATTTCTGGCTTGATTGTTCCCAGGGAAGGAGAAATCCTTTTTGAGGATAAACCGATTCAAGGAAAATCACCAGAAGAAATTGTCCAGCTCGGGATTTCTCAGGTTCCGGAAGGAAGACAGATTTTCCCCTATCACACGGTTCAGGAAAATCTGGAGCTGGGAGCTTACTTACAATTTGCTCATCGTTCCCGCCGGCAGGTTTACCAAGACCTGGAAAGGATTTATGAGCTATTTCCAATTCTTAAGGAAAGAAGAAAACAGCTTGCAGGAACTTTAAGCGGTGGAGAACAGCAGATGCTGGCAATTGGCAGAGCCCTGATGTCCCGACCTAAATTACTTTTACTTGATGAGCCTTCAATGGGACTGGCGCCCAAGGTTATGCAGGAGATTTTTCAGACCATCCTAGAACTCCAGAAACAAGGTGTTACCATCCTTCTTGTGGAACAAAACGCCCGGGCGGCTCTGGTTGTTTCTGACCGAGCCTATGTTCTGGAAACCGGCAGATTGGTGCTTCAAGGAGAGTCCAAAGAACTGATTAATGACCCGGAAGTGAGAAGGGCATATCTTGGGAAAGATTACCAGGAAGTCTGGGAGTGATGAGCGGTCATTGATTGACCGCCAGAGTGATAATCTTGGCAAGAATTTCCGGGTCTCTGACCACAAAATACTCCTTTTTCACCTTACCTTCCCGATTTATCTTCACCGCATCTTTGAAAAGTTCCAGGTCAATCAGCCGGGAAAAAGGCACAGAAAAGCTCTTTCGCTCCCCGGAAAATACCAGCCGTTTGTTGGTGACCACCAGTTTTCCCTGGTCAATTTGGGTAATGATGGTTCGCTCTATGGGTCTGCCTTTAAATCCTCCTACCCGCCAGTAAACTCCCTTGGCAATTCGGATGCTGAAGCCAGAATGTCCTCCCACATATTCCCGTTTTACCCTCTCCTCATATAGCTCTGCAAAGGTTTGATAATGAGCAACCTCTTTCTTGCGGAGAAAAATGTCCGTCTCAATTTCAGGTAAAATCCCTTCTTCTAGCTGGGTTAAGAAATGAAGCTTGGCAAGAGTCTGGAGGGTAGGCGCAATTTCTTCTTCCGGAAGTTCCAATTTCCGGCGAAGCTCGTTAATCTGCTCCAGCTCATCATCGGTTACCTTTCGGTCCGAAATCACCTCCTGATAAACCTTAAAATAAGCATTGGTGGAAGCGAGCTTGACCGCCTCTTTAGTTAATTTATATTTCTGCTGAATTTCTTTTAGCTTTTTTTCTTCATTAAGAGAGAGGTTTCCGTCCTTTATCGCCTTTTGCAGATATTGTGCATATTGATTCAAGCCCTGGTTCAGCTCAGAAAGGATTTCTTGATAACAATCCTTGCAAAAATACCTTCTGCCCAAAATCCATCGTTGCCAGAAGCTTAAAGGTTTAGAACATTTCAGGCAATTTGGGGTCGGCTGAACAGGTATCTCAAGATATTTTCCCAGTTGACTTTGAGAAGGAGAAAATGTTATTTTCACCAGCTCTTTTGCCCCCATAGTTTTTCAACCACAGAATAATTTAGCTTCTTAATTATACCTGCAAGAAAAAAGATGTCAAACCAACCGAAGTTTTATGCTAATTAACTTTTTCGGTGATTACCGGGGATTCTCCGGAGCAAAGGCGTCCCGGAGTCCGTCTCCCAAAAAGTTAAAAGCTAAGATGGTCAGAAAAATTGCCAGGGAAGGGAAGAGAATCAGATGGGGATGGAAGCGGAGGTGGACAAAGCCGGTATTTGCCAGGGTGCCCCAGGAAGCAAGCGGAGGCTGAATCCCCAGCCCGATAAAGCTTAAAGTGCTTTCCGCTAAAATTACCGAGGGAATCCGAAAAGTGATGGTGACCAGAAGCGGTCCCAATGTATTGGGAAGGATATGCCGAAAAAGAATTAAACTCGGCTTCACCCCCAATGCCCGGGCAGATTCCACAAACTTTTCCTCCCGAAGCCGAAGCACTTCGCCTCTAACCAATCTGGCAATATGAACCCAGCTCACCAAACTCAAAGCGATTAAAAGCGAGATAATTTCTGGATTAAGCACCCTGATTAAAAAAGGCACCTGAAGTCGGGCAAAAAGCTCTCCCAGACTTTCCCGGTCAATGCTGGTATTGATTAAAATAATCAGAAGCAAATCTGGAAAGGAATAAACCACATCTGCGATTCTCATCAGGAAATTATCAATTTTTCCGCCCAGGTATCCACTCAAAGCACCGTAGGCAGTGCCGAGAATAAGAGAAAAGAAGGTGGAAAAATAAGCCACTGCCAGAGAAATCCTTGCTCCATAGATAATCCTGCTTAACAGGTCTCTTCCCAGCTCATCAGTTCCCAGCCAGTGCGAGGTGCTCGGAGGAGAAAGCAGGGCAGAGGAATCCTGAGCATAATAAGAATAAGGAGCGAGCCAGCGAGCAAAAATCGCCCCCAGAGTAATTACAAGAATAAATCCCAGGCTGAGCATTGCGGAACGATTTTTTCTCAGCCGGCTAAAGCCCATTGCCAGGGGAGATTGAGTCTTCAGCTCTGGCATTTAAATACCACCTTTAATGATTTTCTCTCTTGAGCTTTTCTAAACGCTTTTTGATATTCCTCCAGCGGATATATTCCGCTGATCAAATCTTTAACCGGCACTTTGTTTTTTTCTAAAAGTGGAATAGCCTGAGAAAAATCCCCACAGCGGGAGCCAAGAATTTTAAGTTCATTAACCACCACCTGTGAAAGGTCAATTTGGGGCTCCTTTGCATAGGTGCTTTTCAAAACAATTGTGCCTAAAGGAGCAATAAATTTCAGTGCGGTTTTTAATCCTTCAGGATTACCAGTGGCTTCTATTATCAGCTCAATGCTGTGTTCAGGAGTAAACTTAGAAAGTTCCTCTGCTAAGATGGTTTTAATTCCCAGCCGGGAGAGAAGGGCGAGCTTTTCCTGATGTCTTCCTGCGACCAGAAGCTCTTTGGTTTTAAGAGCGAGCACCCGGGCAATTAGTTGAGCCAGTTTTCCATCTCCCAGAATTAAAACTTTATCCTGTTTTTTAATTTTGAGCTGGTCAAGGATTCGCAGGCTGGCAGAAAGCGGTTCAATAAAAACCGCCTCCAGGTCAGAAATGGAATCCGGCACCAGATGGAGATTTTTTTCCGGGAGAGTAAGATATTCCGCAAAAGCCCCGGGCTTTTTCAGGATACCCAAAACCTCCCGATGCGGACAATGCCGGGAAAGCCCCTTTTGGCAATATTCACACCTCCCGCAGGCAAGATTTATCTCTCCAACCACTCTTTTCCCCAGCCATTTAGAAGAACCTTTTTTCACAATGCCGATGAATTCATGTCCCAAAATTCCCTGAAAATCCATATATCCCCGGACAATCTCCAGGTCTGTATTGCAGATGCCAGCATAAAGCACCCGGATTAAAACCTCTCCTTTTTTCGGGCGAGGTTTGGGAAGCTTCACCAGTTTTAATTTCCCTTTCTCAACCCAGATTGCTTTCATTTCACTCTTACCCTTGGGTCTAAAAGTGCATAAGTGAGGTCAACCAGAAAATTCATTACCACAATCAGCACCGCATAAACAATGGTTACCGCCATAATCAGAGGATAATCCCGGTTGGTAACTGCGGTAATAAAATATTTTCCCATTCCGGGGATGGAGAAGATTTTTTCAATTACAAACGAGCCGGTAATCAGCATTGCGGTAAGCGGACCGAGCACAGTCACCACTGGCGAAAGAGAATTTTTTAAAATATGACGGAAAATGAGCCGGGCACCATCAATCCCTCTTGCCCGTGCGGAGTGAATAAAAGGTCGGGAAAGGGTTTCAATCAGGCTGGAGCGAGAAAGTCTTGCTAAATACGCGCCGGGTCCGGCTGAGAGGCTGAAAGCAGGGAGAAGATAATGTCGCCAGTCTTCTAAAAGGGCAGGGGGCAGGAGCTTAAGCCGATGAGCAAAAAGGTAAATCAAAACAACCGCCAGCACAAAACTGGGAAGGGAAATACCTAAAGTGGCAAAAAAGATGCTCAGCCGGTCAAGAACCTGATTCTGGCGAAGGGCAGAAATAATTCCGGCTCCTAACCCGATGCTGATTGCCAGTGTCAAAGCAATCAGACCGAGCACAAGCGAGACCGGGAAGGTCTGGGCTAAAATCTCCTCTACCTGACGGTTCCGGTATTTGAAGCTGGGTCCAAATTTTAACCGCCCCAGGTCTGCCATATAAATCAAATACTGCTTCCAGAGCGGTTTATCCAGATGATACTTTGCCTGAATATTTCTTAAAATCTCCGGGGGAAATTTCTTTTCCTGGTCAAAAGGACCTCCGGGAACCAGATGCATTAAAAAGAAGGTAATAGTTGCCACTGCCCAGACCACAACCAAACCATAGACCAGCCGATTGAGGATGAGCCGAATCATTTATTTTTCTCCAGCCAGACGCTCTGAAAATATAAAATCCCAAGAGGATTAAATTCCAGCCCCTGAACATAAGGCTTGACCAACCAGTTCTGAACATAAAAATATAAAGGGACAATCACACATTCTTCTTCCAGTAAAATCCTTTGAAGCCGGTTGTAAATTGCCCGACGCTTTTCTGGGTCTGTTTCCTGCACCCCGAGTTCCACCAGCTGGTCATAAACCAGATTTTTCCAGTTGGTATGATTATTTCCGCTCTGGCTGGTAAATACCCGGGCAAAATTATCCGGGTCCGGATAATCTGCCACCCAGCCAAGCCGAAATACCTGAGGCGGGTCCAAATCCAGCTCTTTTAAAAAAACCTTCCACTCCATATTTTTCAAATAAACCGTGATGCCCAGGTGAGCCTGCCATTGTGCCTGAACATATTCACAGATTAACTGATGCTCCTGCTGGATGTTAAACATCAGGGTGATGGGAGGAAGCTTTTTTCCGGATTCATAACCTGCCTGTTTGAGAAGCTCCCCAGCCTGCTTGGGATTAAAATCATAGCCGATTTTAGGATTATGCCCGAACATTCCCGGAGGGATAAAACTTTTTGCCGGGATTTGTCCTCCCTGGAGAATTTTGGGAATTTGAGACCGGTCAATTGCCATTGCCAGGGCTTTTCTAACTCTCGGGTCATTGAGCGGGGATTTTTGAACATTAAATCCTAAGTAATAAGTTGCCAGAAAAGGACCGCGGTAATACTCTGGAGAATTTTGATAGCTGGGAATCGCAGAAGGAGGGGGACGGACTAAATCTAAATCTCCTGTTTCATAGAGAGTGAGAGCAGTAGTGGGCTCATTGACCATATAAAAGATGATTTTTTTCAGGCGAGGTTTTTCTCCGTAGTAATATGGGTTGGGTTCCAGTTCCAGCTTGTATTCGTGCCTCCAGCTTTTCAGAACAAAAGGACCGGTAGTGACCAGATGCTCTGGCTCGGTCCAGGAGTCCGGATACTTCTTGATTAAATCCTGACGGAGAGGGAAGGTTGAGACAAAAGTAGTAATAAGCGGGAAGTAAACCGCAGGTCTTTCCAGCTCCACTTCCAGGGTGAAATTATCAATTGCTCTTATTCCCAGCCGGGATAGGTCTTTTATTTTGCCAGCATTGATTTTTCGGGCATTTTTTACCAGATAGAGAAAATAAGCATACTCAGAAGCAGTTTCCGGATTAACCAGCCTCTGCCAGGAATAAACAAAATCCCCGGCTTTGACCGGTCTGCCATCAGACCAGCGGGCGTTCTTTCTCAGATGAAAAATATATTTCCTTCCATCCTCTTTCACCTCCCAGCTTATCGCCAGAGCAGGTATTGGATTTAAATTTTTATCATACCTGCACAGTCCTTCCATAAGATTATTGAGCACCTGAACTGAGGAAGAATCAGTGGTGATAGACCAGTCCAGACTGGGAGGTTCAGTGGTAAGATTAAATTTTAAAATATTTCGGGAGTAGTTTTTTGAAGAATGACAGGCATAAAAAAATATTAAAACCATCAGGGCTAATTTTCCCCGGAACGCGTATCTAAGATTTAAGCTAAATTTTTCCCGATTCATAAGAGATTGGAATTCAATTAAGGATGAGATTTTTTCCTTTGACCAAACACATCAGAAACCTGTTCATAAACTTTAAGCAGAATCTCATCGTTCGGGAAGAGTTCCAGAGCTTTTCTTGTATATTGCAGAGCTTCTCTGTATTTTTTCTGTACAATCATAATATTTATTACTCTATACCAGTGTCTCACATCTCGGTCATAAATTCTTAGGGTCATCTTGAAATATTCCTCTGCTTCTCCATACCTTTCCTGTTTCTCCAGTAAATTGCCCAGATTATAATAAGGCCTGAAATCTAAGGGATTGAGCTTGATTGCTCTTTTATAGCAAATCTCTGCCTGCTGATACTCTTTTAAATGAAGATAAGTTGTGCCCATATCATTCCAGGAATCCGAGCTATAAGGAAAGATTTTTAAAGCAGATTGAAAGTAACCCACCGCGGTGCGGAAATATTCTTCCGCTTTTTCTGGCTCTGTTTCCTTTACCGCCATTCCCCGCCGGTAATTGATTATTGCCAGATTATGATAAGCCTTAAAATAGTTAGCATCCCATTTAATTGCCCATTTATATAACTGCTCTGCCCGGTCCAGGTTCGGTGTGTCCTGGCGGAAGTATGCATTGCCCAGGTCACTGATTACCTGAGCTTTGGTAGGAGATTTTCTAATCGTATCCCGCCAGAGCGCCATATCCGATACATAAACCCGGTTCCGGAGCGGTACTAAGACCCCATAGCAAGCAATGATTATTGTAAAACAACTTTGCAAAATTATTTTCTTCTTGCCCGGGAGTAAGTCGTGCAGTTTCATTAAAATTGCTGAGAAAAGAATCCCAAAACCGAGCGAGGGAAGATATACCCGGTGTTCATTCATTATTGCATTTAAAGGAATTAAAGTGGTAGGAGCAAGCGAAATGAAGAAATTTAGGACAAAAAAAGTAAAAACCGGTGCCCGACGCCAAAAGTAAAGACCAGCTCCCAGCAGAGCCATCAGATACAAAATGGCAAAAAGGACATAATCCTTAATTAAGTGGGTATAAATATAAAGCTCATAGCTAATATTAAGGTGAATTGGATACAAAAGAAGATTTATATAATGCACTAGGCTCCGGCTCTGGGTGAGAAGATTGGTCAGAAGTCCCCGGGGCTTTCGCTCCTGAATTAAAAACTCTAAGACCGTCTGACGATAAAGAAAATAAATCACAATCACGAATATAAAGGGAAGATAATAATAAAGGGCTCGTTCCAGCCATTTTTTCTTTTCTTTTTCCCGGATAAAAAGGAAATCAATTACCAGAGCCAGTGCGGGAACAATAATTGCCTCTTCTTTCACCAATAGCCCGAGAGCAAATCCCAGGTATCCTAGAATTAACCAGAACCATTTTCGGTTAATAATTCCACGAATAAATCCGTAAAGCGAGAATATAATAAAAGTGCTACACAAGAGCGTGGAACGGCAGTTTATGTAATTAACTGATTCGGTATTAACTGGATGGAGGGCGAAAATTAAACTGGCGATAAAAGCAAATTTTCTTTTTCCGGTAAAATGAACCAGAAAGATAAAAACCAAAAGCACGTTGAAAAGATGAAGCCAGATGTTCACTAAAAGCCAGCTCCAGGCATTATAACCGCTCCAGGCATAATTAAGGGCAAAACTGGTTAAAAGCACGGGGCGAACCATTTTTACCCCGGCTTTGGAGCTGAAAGTTTGAGGGTCTCGGAAGAATTTAGGAATGTTGGACAATTTGCGAATATGAATATTTTTGGTCAAAGAATGAAAATCATCATAATGGAATGTATTGCGATAGCTATTGGCATAAACCAGCAGGCTAATGATTGCTAATAAGAAAAGAGAAAACAAGCTTACCCGGCTCCGGGGAAAGCCGGAACCTGGAAATAGCTCTTTTGCTTCTATTCCCAGAGCCTGTGCCAGCTCCTTGGGGTCAGCTTTAAGCTCTTGAGCAATCTCAGAGAGAGATTTTTGAGGATAAAGCCTTTTTGCCTGCTTGAGTTTTTTCTTGGAGATGGGCATCTTGGAGTTTAATTTTAACATAAGAGCTTGAAAATAAAAATCTCTTGACAGGGATAAATCTGTGATTATTTAAAATAAACGGATTTTGCCAGAGCCTAAAATCATCTGGGAGGTAAGCACAATGAAGGCACTGGCAAAGATTAAAGAACCTCTCCCAGGCTATGAGCAGAAATTTTCTCCTTTCGCTTCCAATCCATAATTTAAAGGAGAGCTTTTAATTAACCCAATTTGATTTGATGAATATAATCCGCACAGCGATTGGCAAACGCCATTAAGGATTCCATTGGATTCACCCCCAGACAGGTGGGGAAAATGCTGGCATCTGCAATAAAAAGATTTTTTACATCCCAGCTTTCGCAATAGGGATTGACCACTGAGTTTCTTCGCTCCGAACCCATCCGGCAGGTGCCCATTGGATGAAAAGCCATCATTTCCAGCTCCGAGGCTTTTACCCCCCGCTGGAGCAAAGCCCTTACATCCCTTACTGAACTCATTTCCGGCATCCAGCAGACTGCAGGAAAGACCCGTTTGGCTCCAGCGGCAAAATAAATCTCTGCGGTATAGGCAATGGCTTTGGAGGCTTTTTTGACATCTTCCTTGCATAGCCAGTAGCTGATGATTGGTCTGCCCTTTGCTCCGGGAATAACTCGTCCCCGGGTCTCATCAAATATCATTGCCCCAAAAGCAGAAATATTATTATAGTGAAACATAATTTCTTTATTCTTTTCTCCGAAATAAGGAAGGGCAGGTGCACATAAAAAAGGTATCACAAACACCCCCTCCAGCATTATCCCTTCATCTACAAACTCATCCACATAAGCACCCTGAGGCACCCCCAGATAGCCCTTGATTTCCTCATCAAATAAGCCAGAGACCCGGATTCCCGGATGAATCCGAAGATTTTTTCCCACCTCTCCGCTGGAATTGGCAATTTTATTTTTCATCAAAAGCAGAGGGGTATGAATCGCTCCTGCGCAGAGAACCAGAATTTTACATTTAATGCTGAAACGAGCTTTGGGCTTATTAGTTTGCGGGTCTAAAATAGAGCCTTCTATTGATGAGATTTCTCCTTGCTTGACCAGGATTTTCTCTGCCCGGGCATTGCAGTAAATTTTTGCTCCCCTCTCTACTGCCATCGGGATATAATTCAGGTCTGTTGACCTTTTGCCATCAGTGGGACAGCCCAGAGTGCACACCCCGCATCCCTGACACCGCTCATCCGCATTTCTTACCAGAGGACCGCAGGAATACCCCAAATTTCTGGCTCCTTCTAAAACTATTTCATTATTCCTTCCCATTACTCTCGGGCTGACTGGCTGGGCGTGAATAATTTGTTCCACTCTTTCAAAATAAGCACGCATCTGCTCTGGTTCTATTCCTTCCAGCCCGAACTCTCTTCTCCAGCGTCGGAGAATTTTATCTGGAGTGCGAAAACAGGTGCCGGAATTAACCTTGGTGGTTCCTCCTAAAGCTCTGCCAATCGGCATTGGAATTGGGGGTCTGCCCAGGCAAATTGTGGTCCCGCCATCCCGATACATCTTGAAAAATACCTGAAGGTAATCTTTGGGATAATTCTCTTTACTCCACCGTCCCCCTTCCTCAACCAGAATCACAGAATGACCTCGCTCACTGAGTTCCTTGGCAACCACTGCGCCCCCTGCACCAGAGCCGATTACACAAACTTCCGCATCTTCTTTTATATCACCAGAAATTTCAAAGCCTTCTATAATTCTTCCTGTGCTCAATTCTCTGCTCCTTTCTCCGGTTGTGCATAACACCTGCCCGGCTCATAACCAATCTTTTCCCAGACCATAGGTTGAAGGTAAAAAGCTCCCAGAAAAAGCGCCTTAAGTCCGAATAGTGCATATCTTCTCAACATCAACCGACTTTTTTCCCAGCTTTCCAGATACTGGGTCTGCTGGGAAGGAGACATTGAGCTTAATAGTTTAAATCGGAAAAATAAAATCGGGCTGATTTCCCAAAGCCAAGCAATTAGCTTAAGCCCAGCAAGACCCAGAGGCACAGCTCCTACCCTTTCTATAAGTCTAGGGATAATCTCTACATCCTGAGCCCCGGGATAATCCGGTCCTCCGCTGGGAATAATCCTCTCTGCCAGCTCCTCCAGAATTTTTCTCGTCCGGGGAGAGAGCTTATCTTTTGACATTATTAGCTCCTTTCCTGATAAAAATAAAACCGATTATAAGCCCACTAACCACTCCTAGAATATTGGAGGAAAGGTCCAGCCATTCAAAACTTCTTCCTATTGTCTTGGATTGACCTAACTCAATGAAAAATCCCAGATTAAAAGCCAAAAGCAAAATTAGAACCAGCTTAATCCAGCTAAAATCTGGATGATAAAAAATTATCATCCCGATTGGAAAATAGATAAAAAAATGGAGGAATTTATCAAAATTAGGAATAAGGACCGGGAGAGGGGACGGGGAAGATCTAAGTCCAGAAAATACTATTAGGAAAAGCCAGAGAGAAAAAGCCAGATAAAATCTTATATAATCCTGAAACGCCAATTACTACATTTTATATTTGCCAAAATCCTCCGGGTCCAGGCTCTCAAGGATTTCGGTCCATTTATCCTTATTCTCTTTGCTGAATTCCCGCTCTTTTTCATCCAGCTGGCGGGATTTATCCAGCACCGCTTTAGAAACATAAATCGGAGATTCGGTTCTCAGGGCAAGAGCAATCGCATCACTGGGTCGGCTGTCAATGGCAAGGATGGTTCCGCCCGCATTTAGATGAATCAGGGCATAATAGGTATTATCCCGCAGGTCAGTAATTTCTATTTTCAACACTGCCACCTGGAGCTGTTCCAAAATATTTTTTAAAAGGTCGTGGGTTAAGGGACGATGAATTTTTATCTTCTCCAGTTCCATAGCAATGGCACTGGCTTCTAAAAGACCTATCCAGATGGGAAGGGTATGTTTTCCTTCTTCATCTTTTAATATCACAATCGGGACATTGCTTACCGGGTCAAGAATGATTCCGCTGACCTTCATCTCGATAAACATTGTTCTTCTCCTTGCCAGAGGTTTTGAGGTTTTGGTTGAAAGAGCTCGCCTAAAAGCGAATGCTTGAGTCCTTTTTCTATTTTGACGGAAATTATCTCTCCAAGCAAACCCTCTGCTCCCTGCCTGGGAATATGAACCAGTCTTCCTTCTCTGCTCCTTCCGGTGAGTCTCTCTGGATTATTCTTGCTTACTCCTTCCAGTAAGATTTCTTTCACTTTCCCCACCTGTTTTTGATTCTTTTCCTCGCTAATCCGTTCCACCAGCTCCTCTAACTGATAAAGCCTTTCTTTTTTGACCATCTCCGGAACCTGCTCCGGATATTTACTGGCTCTGGTGCCCGGACGAGGGGTATATTTGAAGGTAAAGGCTTCATCAAATTCAATCTCCTTTACCATTTCCAGAGTCTGCTCAAAGTCTTCCTCTCGCTCTTCGGGAAATCCCACAATTAAATCTGTGCTGATGCCCACCTCTGGCATTGCCCTGCGGAGCTTTTTCACCAGTTCCAGA
>CAZKMM010000050.1:0-16649 GCA_964553915.1 uncultured bacterium | reverse complement strand
ATTTTTTCTCCCAAATAAAAAACCCAGCTTCCCCAAGGAAGCTGGGTGCCCACTTCGGGGCTGACATACTTCCTTAAAATTATTTTATAGCGAAATTGGAAAAATTTTTCAACCCTCCTTACCGGGCAAAGATTGAGCTTTTTAAAGAATTTTTTACTGATTTTGTTCTGGTGAAAATTCTTCTCCAATAAAATTTTTGAGGAATTAAAATCAGAAGTTCTTGACTTAATTTTTTCCCAATCTGTTTTTAGAATAAGAATTTCGGGCTTGAAAAATTTTTTCATTTTATTAGACTATTAAAACAAAATAGTCATATTTTTTTTAATTATTGGCAGGATGACCTGGTAAGGCTTAGAGCTGATTTTTTTCAGGCGCAAGGCTGGCTTGGATCAGGTTTTCCGGGAGGTGGGGGATGATGGAAAAAGGATACCGGCTGGGGATAGACCTCGGCAATGTCACGCTCAAGCTGGTGGTTCTGGACGATGAGCTCAGCGTCTGTCTGGCAGAATACATTTTTCATCGGGGAAAGCCACTTGATTTACTCAAGGAGCTTTTGGAAAGAATTAAATCTCGGTTTGAGATTGAGCGGGTCGGGATTACCGGCTCTCTGGTTCATTTGCTCAGCTCTCGGTTAAAGCTTCGGGCGGTGGATTTGGTTCGGGCAGAGATGAGCTGGGTAAAAAGGCAGATTTCCCAGGTCAGAAATATTCTGGATTTAGGCGGTAGTAGTGTGAGCCTGATAGAGCTGGATGAACAGGGAAGGTTTAAGAATTATACCACCAATGCGATATGTGCCGCGGGCACTGGTTCTTTTCTTGATGAGCAGGCGGAGAGGCTCCAGATCGGGTATCAGGATTTAGCTGAGCTGGAAGAGGTGAGCGAGCCTCCGCCGGTAGCAGCCCGCTGTTCAGTGTTTGCCAAGTCGGATTTAATTCATCTTCAGCAGGAAGGATATTCTCGGGACCAGCTCTGGTCCGGGCTCTGCCGGAGCCTGTGCCGGACCCTTCTCCATACTCTGCTTAAAGGTAGGACCTTAACCGGTCTGACCGCGGTGGTCGGGGGAATGAGTTTAAATCAAGAGGTTCTTCGCTGGCTTAAATTCTTTTATCCTGAGCAGATTCAGACCTTTCCGATGGCGCATTTATCCGGAGCTTTGGGAGCTGGTCTTCTTGCTCCGCCGGTTCCTTTAAAAGAGCTGGATTTTAACTGGGAAAAGTTAAACCGAAGAAAGACCTATGAGTTAAGACCACCTCTGGTTCTGAAAAAATCTCAATATCCAGATTTTAAGGTAGAAGAAGAATGGGTGGATGAGCTGGGAAATGAGGTTCGCATCTCCTTCCTGCCAGAAGAGAAGAGCTTTAGCGGGTTTCTGGGCATAGATATTGGTTCCACCAGCACCAAAATGGCATTGATTGATGAGCAGGGACAGGTTCTGGTGGATATTTACCGCCGGACCCTGGGGGAGCCGATTCCTGCAACTCTCAAGCTCTTTCGGACTTTAAAAGAACTTTTAGAAAAAAGAGAAAAGGAACTTTTAGTAAAGGGAGTGGCAACCACTGGCTCGGGAAGAAAGCTGGTGGGAATGGTGGTGGGAGCGGATTTAATTGTCAATGAGATTACCTGTCATTATTGGGGGGCAAAGCACTGGGATTCAGAGGTAGAGACGATTTTTGAAATTGGTGGTCAGGACAGCAAATATATCTTCATTCAGGATGGGAAGCTTCGCCAGACTAATTTAAATTATGTTTGTGCCGCGGGCACTGGCAGTTTTGTAGAAGAGCTGGCACATAAGCTCGGCTTCAAGATAACCGAGCTGGGAGAAAAGTTAATTGGCATCCAGCCTCCTTATACTTCAGACCGATGCACGGTTTTTATGGAGCAGGATGTTGCTCATCTTCTTCAGGAGGGATTCACCAGAGAAGAAGCGATGAGTGCGGTGCTTTATTCCGTAGCACAAAATTATCTGAACAAAGTGGTGGGGAACCGCCCTCGCTCCAAAGATAAAATCTTTTTCCAGGGAGCTACCGCCCGAAACAAGGCTCTGGTAGCTGCTTTTGAAAATCTTTTAGGAGTGGAGGTGGTGGTCAGCCCTTATTGTCATATCCTTGGAGCCCTGGGAGCAGCTTTATTAGCTCAGGAGAAATATCAGCAAGAAGGGTATCAGACTAAATTCCGGGGGCTGGAACTTACCGAGAGAAAAATAGAACTGCGTAAAGAAACCTGCAAACTCTGTGAAAACCAGTGTCAAATTACCTATGCCCGGATCGAAGGAGAAGATGAGGAGCCGAGCTGGGGATATATGTGCGGGAGAGAGCCAACCGAGACTAAAAAGCGTCAGCTGGTGGAATATAAATTTTTCCGGGAGAGAGTTCGGCTTTTTGCCCGGAAGGGAAAGGTGTCGGTAAAAAATCCTCGGGGGAGAATCGGAATTCCTCTGGCTTTAACCGGGCATAATTTTATGCCGATGTGGCGGAGGTTTTTTGCGGAGCTAGGATATCTGGTTCAGGAAACTCCCACCACTACTGCAGAAATCAAGCAGATGGGAATTAATTATTCTGCTGGAGATTTTTGTTTCCCGATGATTTCCGCTTATGGTCATATCCGAAAACTTCTTCAAGAAAAGGAGCTGGATTTTATTTTCCTTCCTCATATGATTTCCTATCATCCCAACCCTTATACCAGCAATTCTTTTTTCTGTCCTTATGTCCAGGCATTTCCATCGGTGATTGCTTCCAATCTTCGGATTAATCAGGAGTCAGAGCAGGTTCTTTTAAGAGCAGTGGTAGATTTTCGCTGGGAGGAATCAAAGCAGATAAAAGAGCTATATCAAAAGCTGGGAGAGAAGCTGGGGGTGAGCAGAAAACAAATTGCCCAAGCCTGGCAAAAGGCGGTTTCAGAGCAGGAGGAATTTGAAAGAGAACTGGAGGAGCTGGGCAAAAAAGCTCTCAAGGAAATTGAGGAAAAAAATCAACCGGCAATTGTTATTTTAGGAAGACCTTATAATATTTACGACCCGGGAATTTCCCTGGGACTTCCTCAAAAAATCGCTGAGCTGGGATTTTATGTAATTCCTCTGGACCTGCTTGGATTTCATCCCGAGAGACTGGGAGAGGAATTCTCCAATCTTTACTGGAATTACGGACAGAGGATTATTTATGCGGTGAAGATTATCCGCTCTCATCCTCAGCTTTTTGCCCTTTATTTTTCCAATTTCAACTGCGGACCAGATAGCTTTTTAATCCAGTATGTAGAGGAGCTTTTGGGCGATAAACCTATGCTCGCGTTAGAATTTGACGAGCATGGAGCAGATGCCGGCTATATGACCCGGGTGGAGGCTTTTCTGGATGTAATAAAAAATCTCGGCACCTACACCGCTTCCCCGCAAATTTACCTGCCCAGAGAAACCGAGCAGGAATTTAAAAAGCGAAAGATATATGTTCCGCCGATGGGGGAGTTTGCTCCTCGTCTGGGGGTGAGTGCATTTCGTTATTTTGGTTATCAGGCGGAGGTTTTGCCCTTAGAAACTCAGGAGAGCCTGGAGCTGGGCAGGTCAGTAAGTCGGGGCAGTGAATGTCTTCCCACCTCCTGCACGATTGGCACCTTGTTAAAGACCCTGAAGGAGCGAGAGGAAGACCCATCTAAGACCGCGTTTTTTATGGCAACCGCCTGCGGACCCTGTCGGTTTGGTCAGTATCGGCTTCTGCACCGTTTGATTTTGAACCGCAAGGGCTATAAGGAGCTTTTGATTTTATCTCCCAGTTCCATCAATTCCTATCAGGGCTTGCCCGAGCCACTCCGGAAAAAGCTCTGGGACTGCTTTGTCATCGGCGACCTTCTTTTCAAAGCAGGCTGTAAGCTCCGCCCTTATGAGCAGGAGCCAGGGCTGGTGGACCGAATTTTAGAAGAATCAGTCCAGGAGCTGGAGCAGGCGTTTGAAAAAGGAAAGGGAGTGGAGCAAAGTTTTGAGCGGGCGATTCGGAGGTTAAGTTCAGTTCCGGTCCGTTTCACTCCCAAGCCTCTGGTGGGAGTGGTAGGAGAGATTTATGTTCGGGCAAATGCTTTTGCCAATGACTGGCTAATTCGGCAGATTGAAGAGTTTGGGGGAGAAGCCTGGCTGGCTCCTTTAAGCGAATGGTTTTTTTATACCACTTTTTTACAGCGGTATCGGTCCCGGGAAGGATATAGGAATTTCTGGGCAAAGGGAACCAGCATCTTAAAAAATCGGTTTTTGAAAAAGGTGGAGGAAAAATACTTTGAGATTGCTGAAGAGCTTCTTTCCGACCGAAAAGAGCCGGAGATAGAGGAGGTAGTTTTTGCCGGGGCTCGCTATCTTCCGCTCAATTTTGAGGGCGAGGCGATTTTAACCGTGGGCAGGGCAATTAAGTTTATTGAGCAGGGAGCAGGACTGGTGGTGAACTGCGCTCCTTTTGGCTGTATGCCCGGCACCAGCTCCAGCGCCATTTTCCAGGAGCTTTCCAGCATATATCAGGTTTCGCTGGTGAGCATTTTTTATGATGGCAAGCCCGGACTTAATCAGAGGCTTCGGGTTCTAATTGAAAATCTGGCTCAGGAGATGGGGAGAGGTTAATCTCGCACTATTTTATCTTTTTCAACTCCTCCAGATACTCCTGCTCGGTGATAATTCCTTTTTTTGCCAGAAGCCGAAGAAGGGCAAGAAGCTCCCGGCTCGGTCGTGCCCGAACCGTGGCAAGATTTTCCTCGCTGAGTTTTTCCTCTTTTTTTTCAAAGTTAATCATTCGCTCCCGGGGGATAAATCTTTCATCGTTTTCAGAAATCTCCATTGGACGAGGCTCCCAACCGCTCAGGTCAACATCCGGCTCATAGCGATATGAGCCCTTCCCTTCCTGACGATACCAGTAATCCCGAATTACCTGACGAATTACGCTTTCCAGAGCAATGACCGGCTCAATATGGTAGCCGGTCATAAAGCGAATCTCATCCTGAACCTCAACATTGGTCGGGTCGCCCATTGCCAAAACCAGAACATTGCCCCGGGCAGTTCTTTTGGTAGCAACCGGAAAAACATTATGCCTTTCCTGAATCTCCTGAGGAACCATATGAATCACCTGCTCGGGAATGGTGCTTTTGGTAAAGTCTATGGCAGGAATCTTTAACTGCTGAGAAAGTGCCCGAAGATATGCCCGCTCTGAGATATATCTTCGGTCAATCAGGATTTCTCCAAGTTTACCTCCATATTTCCTCTGGTCTTCTAGAGCTTCTCTTAACTGCTTTTCTGTGATGGCGCCTGCTTCTAAAAGGATTTCTCCCAGCTTTTTTCTCTCGGGCATTATCTCCTGCCTCGGTTGAGAAACCGGTTATGAGGAATCTCCTGAATCCTCAGAGCTTTCTCCTGGTCCGGTATCAGGTGGTTTTGGCTCAGAGACCTGGCGAAAAATCTCCTCAGCCCGACGAGCCGAGACCTGCTCCCGGCTCTGCTCCCGAATCCAGTAAATCAGCCAGAGAATCACCAGTAAAAGACCAATCTGAACCAAAGTGCCAATATTCTGAAAAACCTCAAACCAGCTCAGCTTTTCTTTTTTATTAAGCTGATGAAGCACCGCCAGGGAAGACCGGCTGAGCTGAATCCGAGCCTGATTCTTTTCCAGCTCCTTCTCCGCCTTCTCTAACTCTGCTCTCACCTGCTCCAGCTGTTTTCTTACCTCTGTCTGACTCTGCTCCAGAGCGGTTAGCTGGCGGTCTAATTGCTCCAGCTGGGATTGAATTAATTCCCGGGAAGAAGAAGATTTCTTTTGGCAGGAAAATGCAAAAATTATTAAAATAATAACCAGCCCGATATACCTAACTTTTTTCATCTTAACTTATTTTACAATGAGTTTAGTTATTTAGTCAATTTTATCCCGGAAAAGTTAAAGTTCAATAATTTCCGCCTGAATCTGCTCTGGCGAAAGCTCCAGCAAAGCCACGGTAGGCTTGGCTTCTGAAAGGTCAGAGCCAGCATAGCCGGGATTGAGAAAATAAATCCCCCGCACCTGCTCCCAGACCGGGAAATGAGTATGTCCAAAAATCACCAGGTCAATCCCGGAAAAAGGCAGAGCATTCAGCCGGGAAAATCCATCCTTGAACTGGTTCCAGTCCATAGTCAGAAGCCGATGGGTAAGAAAAATTTTTCTGCCTGCCAGTTGAATAATGCTCGGGTCAGGAAGGGCAAAGCTGGTTAACTCTGGCTCGTGATTGCCTTTCACCAGAATCACTGGAGCTATTCCGCAGAGTTTTTCATAAACCGCCCTGCTTCCCAGATCTCCAGTATGAATAATCCGCTCCACCCCCTGAAAAACCTGAGGAATTTCTGGATGGAAATAACCGTGAGTATCTCCCAGAACCCCTATCTTCATCTGGAATTTTTCCCGAGCAAATTTTTTGTTATATTAGCCAGAGATGGAACCGCAGGCAAACCGAATTTTGAACTCGGAAAAAGACCGAAAATATCTGGTGCTTTTAGTTATTTTAATTCTGGGATTATTTGTTCCCAACCTTATTTTGCAAAAACCTGCCCTGCCTCCACCCCATATCTCAGATATGGCTTACCAATGGCACCCGTATATGACTTTTTTCCGGGATTGTTATCTGAAGGGATATTTCCCTCTCTGGAACCCCTATGACCTGTGCGGAGTGCCTTTTCTGGCTTTTTCCAATGCGAGTGCCCTTTATCCTTTGAGCTTTATTTATCTTCTTGGCTTCCCTGTCGCGACCAGTTTGAGCATATTGCTTCATCTTCTTCTCAGCGGAATTTCCGCTTATTTTCTTTTTCGTTCTCTAGAAAAAGGTCCCGAGGTAAGCTTTGTCTGTGCCCTTTCTTTTGCAATGAGTGGAGAATATTTCCACTTAATTAATCATATCACCAGCCTTCATACTTTCAGCTGGATACCGCTTTTGTTCCTCAGCGTTTCACTTTTAGCAAAAGAGCTCAAATTAAAATGGGCGGTCTTGATGCTTGCAAGCTTTTTTCTCTCCTTTCTCGGCGGAGATAGTGAGCTTTTGATTTATCTGCTCGGACTTCTTTTCTGGCTGGGAGCGGTCCTTCCTAAAAAAAACCGGCTTGGATTCTGGGGGATACTTTTTTTAGCTCTCGGGCTGGGTGGCTTGGCAGTAAGTATTCAGCTTTTTCCATTGGGAGAATTATTTGCCAATTCTATCCGGGCTAAGCTGGAATTTATACATCGCTTCCCCGGCTCAGTTCTGGGGAATTTAGCCCAGTTCGGATTTATCATCCTCAGTCTTCCCTTCTGCTTTCCCCAGCTACCCAATCCGACAATTCCTCTAACTGGCAACTATCCTTCTTATTATGGATTTTTGATTTTTTTTGGCTTTTTACTGGCTCTGGTCAAAAAGGAACGATTTGCTTTAAAGATGGGGGGGTTTTTGCTTTTGATTGTCGCTTACCATTTATTTAACTTCAGCCAGAGCTTTTCAGAAGTATCATCTCAAATTCCTTTCTTTGGCAGATTAATCAATCCGGGAAAGACTCTTGGAGCCATAAATTTTTGCATTCTTCTGATTGCCAGCCAGGGGTTAGAACTATTCTTAGAACCAGAAAAAAAATTCTCCCAAAAAATAAAATATCTTTTCCCCATTTATGGACTGGTTATGTTTGGGATTTCTTTAGGGTTTCGGCATTTTATTTTTGCCCGGGGAATCCTCTTTCTCCTCTGCCTTTCCTTTCCTTTCCTTCACCACCGGCTTAAAATCAGGCACTGGCTGGTTTTATTTGCTCTGGCAGATATATATCTTCTGGCTCAGGCATATTTCCCACGCACCAGCTATAAGCATTATCAACTTCATCCTTCTCTGGTCAACTACCTTTCCGAAACCCAACTTCGGGGAAGGTATCAGGTTTTTACCCCTCTACCTTTTAATGAAACTCAGCTTCCCTTCTCCGCCGGAATGCTCATCAAGGCAGAAGCTCTGGATTCCTGGATGCGGGCACCTATCTGGAGTTATGCAAAATTCATCAGTCTGATTTTTCCCGGGGTAATCCCGGAAGAAAAAGAGAAAGTAACCTTTTATCATGCGGTTAAATACCGGGATTTTTCTCAGCTCAAATGGTCAAGCCTGGACTATCTGGACCTGGTCAATCTTCGCTGGATAGTATCACGATATCCGCTTCCCCAGCTAGAAAAGGAAAACCGTTTCAAACTTATTTACCAGGAGGAAAACTTTTATCTTTATCAGAGCAATTTTTTTATGCCCCGGGCAAAAATCTTTTATCAAACCATTCAGACCCACTCCTTGAATCAGGCTTTTTTGATGCTGAAAGAAAAAAAGTTTGACCTGCGCAAACAACTCCTGCTCAGCTCCCCCAGGGCGCCCAGAGTGTTCTGGTCTGCTCCGGCTCCGCTCCTGGAAAGGATAACCCTCTTTCGTTCCGCACCAGACCAGCTTTTAGTCCGCTTCTGGAGCCCGCGGACTGGCTACTTATTTATTTCAGAAAATTATTTCCCCGGCTGGAAGGCAACCATTGATGGAAAACCTGCCAAAATCTGGCGGGCAGATTACAGCTTCCGGGCAGTTTTTGTGGAGAAAGGAAGACATATTCTCAAGTTTACATATCAACCGGTCTCTTTTTTAATTGGTCTCTGGACCACTCTAGGAAGCCTGACTTTGGTTTTGATTTGTCTGGCGGTTTACCTGAAAAGAAAGCCCGGATAGCCAAAGCCCTCCTAAATCCTTATTCATATTTGCCCAGCAAAGGATTTATTCTTCTCTCCTCTCCCAGAGTGGTTGCAGGACCGTGTCCGGGAAAAACCTGAACCGAATCCGGAAACTGCCTGAGCTTTTCCTTTAAAGAATGAACCAGCTTTCTAAAGCTTCCTCCGGGCATATCCCATCTTCCCACTCCTCCGGCAAAGAGCAGGTCTCCACAAAATAAATACTGGTCAAAATAATAGCACACGCTTCCTGGAGAATGCCCGGGAGTGTGAAGCACCTGAATCTCTGCTCCGGCAAAGGAGATTATCTCGCCCTCTTGAATGGGGGTAAATTTTGCCCGGGAAAACCCCAGCCACTTCCAGCGGTTTTCCAGCTCCAGAGGATGGAGCCGGCAGGAGGCTCTGGTCTTTTTCTGGAGATAATAAGCTCCGCCGATATGGTCCAGATGAGAATGGGTAAAAAGCATCAATTCTAATTTAACTTTCTGTTCCTGGAGCCATTGCCAGAGGATTTTCGGGCGAGCACCCGGATCTATTAAAAGGCAGGAACTCTGGCTTTTCAGCATCCAGCAATTGGTCTGGTTAAAGCCAACTACCTTGACAGAGATTTCCAGATTCATTTCCCGCTGGAATTTGAGGGAAGGAGAAGAATCAGCCTATCACCCGGACGAATCACCGAAGAATGACTTAGCTGGTTCCATCTCATCAGTTCCTCCGGACTGACCTGATACCGCTGAGCAATCTCCCAGAGAGTATCGCCTTTGCGCACATAATAAGTCCGTTTGACCTTTTGCTCTTCTTTCCAGGCTAATTTATTTCTCTGCCTCTGCCAGTGGGAGAAATTCTGCTTTTGCTCCGGAGTAAGATAAAGCACCAACTCCTCGCCCAGCTGAAGCCGGGTTCGGTAATGATTCCATCTCTTCAGCTCTGAGACACTTACCCCGGCGTGCTGGGCAATCTCCCAGAGGGTATCACCACTCCGCACCTGATATTTAACCAGAATCCTTCCCGGAGGTGGAGAAAATGTTTTTCGCTTTGCCACTGGTTTTGAAGCCGGTCTCTTCTTTGCCCGACTCCGGGGAACTGGAATAATTAAAACCCTTCCCGGACGAAGGCTTCTGGGATTATAAATATGATTAAGCTCCCGCACTTCCCGAAGATTTGCACCAGAGCGGGAGCATATCTCCCAGAGGGTATCTCCTTCCCGCACCCGATAGGTAAAATAAGTGAGGAGCTTTTCTCTGGGTAGATTCTTATAAGCGAGAAGGAATTTCTTTGCAGTGCCCACAGGAAGGTTTAACTCATACTTTGAATCTGGCGGGGTAATTCCCCGAAGCAGGGCAGGATTTAATCTTTTCAGCTTGCTCAAGCTCACCCCGGTAAATTTTGCTACCTGGCGAAGGTCAACCGGCGAGCTGACCACCACTTTTTCATAGCGGAGGGGATTTTTCTCAGGCGGAGAAAATCCAAAAGCAGTGGGATTTTCTGCGATGATGCAGGCGGAAATCATTTTGGGAAGAAAGTCCCGGGTTTCATTCTTTAAGCCCGGATACTGAATCAGCTCCCAGTAATCATCAGTTTCATATTTTTCTATTATCCGGGAGATTTTCCCTTCACCGGCATTGTAGCTGGCTAGAGCCAGTGCCCAGCTTCCGAATCGGTAATAAAGGTCTTTTAAATAGGCAATGGCACAGAGGGTGCTTTTTTCCGGGTCTCTCCGTTCATCCACCCAGAAATCCACCCGCAGACCATATCTGCGAGCGGTATGAGGCATAAACTGCCAGATGCCTCCGGCTCCTCGTCGGCTTCGGGCATAGGGGTTTAATCCGCTTTCAATCATTGCCAGATAAAAAAGACTTTCCGGAAGCTGATGCTCCCTTAAGCGAGACTGGATAAAATCCTGATACACTCCAGCACGGTTCAGCCAGACCTGAAAACTCCTCCGACCCGCACCAGTAAAGTAATTCAAATAAAACTTTACCCGGGGATGATTGATGCTTTTCAACTCCAGATGCTGGATCAGCTCCAGCTCCGCAGGCTGGTGGGCAGAAGGGAAAAAAAGTCCAAGTTTTTCCTCTAAAGGAATGCTTTTGTCATTGACCCGGAACTTCTTTGCCGAGCCGGAAAACAAAACCAAACAAAGCCCCAGCAGAACTACTTGAGGAATAATTTTTCTCATCATCTTACTCAAACATAATAGCGATATACTACCTCCGCCACACAGCCAGGTTTCTCCTCACCTTCTATTTCAAAGGTTAATTTAAAAATTCCCTGATACCCGCCCGGCACCTCTTCCAGATTAACCAGCTCTGCCCTCATCCGCACCCGGGAGTTTACCTTTACCGCGTTGGGAAGCCGAAGCCGGTTAATCCCATAATTAATTGCCATCTTAATCCCCTTGGGAACGATTATCTGGCTGAGAAGCATTGGAGCCAGTGAGATGGTCCAGTAGCCGTGAGCAATGGTGGTGCCGTAAGGAGAAAGCTCTTTGGCTTTTTCCGGGTCAGTATGAATCCATTGATGGTCGCCCGTAGCATCCGCAAACAGATTAATTTTTTCCTGGGTCACCTCCACCCAGTCGCTCACCCCAAGCTCTTTTCCTAGATAATTTTTCATCTCTGCTGGTTCCACAATGATTGGCTCTGCCATTTTCTCCCCTCCTGGTTTTGATTATTCGTAAACCTTTTCTTCCTCTAAATCTGCATTGATGGCATCCTTTTCCACATCCCGAACCTTTTTTAAATCCTCCTCCAGCTCCTGATAATACTCATGCTGAATCAGGGCGCTCATTATCTCATTGGTGCCGGTCCAGATCATTGATAGCCGGGTATCACGCAAAAACCTTTCTATTGGATAAATATCAGTATACCCAATTCCGCCCATAATCTGCATTGCATTGTTCACTGCTTCCCAGCAGGCTTCGGTGGCGAACTTCTTTGCTTCAGATACAATTCTCCGGGCAGGAAGACCCGCATCTATTACCCGGGCAGCAGTGTAAACCAGCCCCCGAGCCGCATCCAGCTTTGCCAGGCTATCTGCAATCTTAAAGCTCACCGCCTGAAACTTGCGAATTGGTCTGCCAAAGGCTTTTCGCTTGATTGAATATCTGGCAGCAATTTCTATGGCAGTTCTGCCCATTCCCACGGCTCCTGCGGCAGTGGTCAAACGCTCTGGCAACATCATCTGATTGAAAATAATTGCTCCAGCGTTTTCCTCTCCTACTAAATTCTCTTTTGGCACCCAGAGATTATGAAAGCTGATTCTCGCAGTGCCTCCGCCCCGGGTTCCCAGCAAGCCATAAACTGTCTCCACCTTTACCCCACGCTCCTGCTCCACAATAAAAACACTGATGGACTTGTGAGACTCTGCCTCCGGAGCGGTCCTGGCATAAACCAGAAAATAATCCGCACCTTTCCCACCCACAATAAACCGTTTGGCACCGGTGAGCAGATAGCCATCACCATCTTTCTTTGCCACAGTGGTGCATCCGAAAAAGTCCGAGCCTCCCCGAGGCTCAGTGAGCGCCTCGGCACAAACCTTTTTCCCCTCCAGAGTGGGCTTTAAAAATTTCTCCTTCTGCTCCTCAGTGCCAAATTTACTGATTGCTTCCCCAACAATGGTGGGAAGGCAATACTGACAGGAAAGTGCAGTTCCTAAAACCCCGACCTCTTCTATCACCGCTACTTCACATCTCCAGCTTGCCTCTCTCCCGCCCCACTTTCTGGGAAAGCGGAGTCCTAAAAGATTTCTCTCCCCAGCTTTTTGCACAAACTCATAAGGGAATTCAATCTCTTCCTTATCCATTTTCTTAATTAGTTCTGGCGGGATGCTTTTGACAAATTCCCTTGCCTCATCCCGGATTTTTAATTCTTCTTCAGTTAAAAGCACAGAGTGAATATCCATCTTTCGCTCCTTTAGGCAAATTCTAGCATTTTTTCTAGAGCTTTTTTAGCCTGGGATTTGATTGGTTCTTCTACCATCACTTTTAATCCCGGCTCTTCCTTTCCCTGTTTGATGCTTTCCAGGGTTAAAAGAAGTTTAGCAAGATTGATTTTATACATATTTGGGCAAACCGAATTTGCCAGCGGAATTATCTCTCGCTCGCCCGCCTCTTCTCTTGCCAGTCTTTTTACCAGATGAATTTCTGTGCCGATTACAATCTGGCTTCCTCCGGGCTGATTTCGGACATACTGAATAATCTGCTCAGTGCTTCCTAAAGCATCTGCCAGCTCTGCCACCTCTCGGGGAACTTCCGGATGAACAATAATTTTTGCCCCAGGATATTCTCTTCTCATCAGCTCCACATCTTCCCTTCGGAAGTAAGTATGAACATGGCAGTAGCCTTTCCAGAGAATTACCTTTGCCTGCCTGAGCTGTTCCGGTTCTATTCCGCCCAACCGCACCTCTGGTTGATATACCACCAGGTCGGATTCAACCAAGCCCAGTTGATATGCGGAGTTTCTTCCCAGATGCTCATCCGGAAAGAAAAAAACCTTCTTTCCCTGCTCAAATGCCCATTTAAAAAGCTTGACCGCATTGCTGGAAGTGGCACAGCTTCCCTGATTCCTTCCGCAAAAAGCCTTGAGCCGGGCATCAGAATTAACATAGGTGATGGGAACAATCTCTTTTAGATTGAGAACCTCTCCCAGCTCTTTCCAGGCTTTCTGGACATCATCAATATCTGCCAGGTCTGCTAAAGGACAGCCTGCCTTGGGCTCAGGAATAAATACCTGCTGATGAGGCCTGGCTAAAATTGCTGAGCTTTCTGCCATAAAATCCACTCCGCAAAAGACAATATATTTTGCTTCCTGCTCACTGGCCAGTTTTGCCAGTTTAAAGCTATCGCCCCGAAAATCAGAAAGCTCTATAATCTCATCCCGCTGATAATGATGACCAAGAATCACCAGCTGGGAGCCGAATTCTTCTTTTAAGCGAACAATCCGCCCCCTAATCTCCTCAGAAGATAACTCCTGATACCTGGTTAACTGCTCCAGCATTTACTCCACCTCCAGTATCTCCAAAGGGCTTATCGCAGAAAAACCGAGCTGGCGAATTTTTCTCCGGCAAAGTCCGCAGGCACTGATTACTTTTTTCGGTTTCAAATCAGCCAGGGTTTGTTTAAGCCGGGCAGAAATTTTTTCTGAGGCTTTTTGATTTTCTTTTTTCAGTTCAAATCCTCCCCCAGAGCCACAGCAAAGCTCAACCACGGGAATATTCCCCATACCAGCTTCCAGCACCCTGAGAAAAGGGTCTGGCTCTCCCAGAGCAATGGTATGGCAGGAACGATGATATGCATAAGTCCCTTTCATTTCCTTAAAAGAAAACCTTTCCCCCCATTCATAAATGGTTTTAACTGAGCTGGCAAATCTCTTCCCCATCTCTCCTAAAAGAATAGGATAATAAGTGCGGAACATCAAAACACAGCTCGGGCAGTTGGTAATAATGGTGAGTTCCTGCTCGGGCGAGAAATTTATCTGCTTTAAGAATTTCTCTGCCTGGGTTTTTGCCCTCTGCCAGTTTCCCTGACTTAAAGCCGGCATCCCACAGCAAATATCTTCCAGCATCAAAAAATCACCGACCAATTCTTTTAACAGGATTTTGGTTTTCTCTTTTAATTCCTGCTCCATCTCTGATTCCAGACAGCCGGGAAAGTAAATTACTTTTTCTCCGCGGGAGAAAGAATATCTGGGAAGGAAAAATCTCTTTGAAGAAAAGTCCTGGCTTTTAGGAAAGGAGCTGGCTTGAGGATTGAGCCCGATGATTTTTAAAAGCGGTCTGGAGGCAGAGGAAAAAGCCAGTTTCTTAAAAGGAGCAGGAATTTTAGATATGAGGTTAATTAACTCTCCACTTCTTTCCAGAAGAAGCTCCCTGGGAGAAGGAACCGCTTTCTGCCGAAGGTAATTTTTTACTCCTCCGGTTATCCTCGGAATCTCCACTCCGGTGGGACAGAGAGCTAAACACCGCTGGCAGGAATAACAGGATTCTAAAAGGGTTTTTAAATGGGGATTGTTAAGTTCTTCTTCCGGCAGAATCCCCTGAGCAAATGCCCGAACAATACTGGCTTTACTTCTGGGAAGAGCCAGCTCGCTTTCAAATCCCTCCAAAGCTGGACAATAGCTTCGGCAGAGCCCACAGCCATGACAACGAAAGACCAGCTCCAAGCCGGGATTTTTTAAAAGCTCTTTTTGAAGTGGGCTGGAGGCTTTTTCCGGAAACCAATATTTGATGTTTTCCATCGGGAGTTTTTTTTCATCTGCCAAAATCTTTCCCGGATTTAAAATCCCCTCCGGGTCAAAGCTCTTTTTCAATTCTTCAAAAAGTGGATAGAGCTGGGGATATTGTCTTTTAACAAAAGGTGCCCGAAGAATTCCATCTCCATGCTCGCCGGAAATAGACCCTCCCAGCTCCAAAACCACTTGATATACCTGCTCTGCCATCTCCTGCATTTTTTTCCGGTCATTTTTATCCCAGGGATTTAATGAGGGGTTAAGATGTAAATTCCCCTCGCCCGCATGCCCGAGAATCGGGGCAAAGGTATTAAATTCCTGAAAAATTTTCTCCAGCCTCCTTATCCCTTCTGGCAGATGCTCGGGCGGAATTACTATGTCTTCAATAAACCTCACCAGTCCCTGACCGAGCCGATAAAGAATCGGGCTGGCAGATTTTCTTATCTGCCAGAGCCTATCGCTTTCCTTCTCATCGCGGGCGAGAATTGATTTATAAGCCAGCCTGCTTTTTTCCAGAATCTGCTCATTTGCCTGAATGAGCTTCTGGCGTGCCTGAGCCTCATCTTCTCCGCTCGCCTCAAAAAGCAAAACCGCCCGGGCTTCTGGCTCAAAAAATGCTTTTAAATCTGGATGAAAATCTTTAACCAGATTCAAAAGCTTGGAGTCCATAATCTCCAGAGCCAGAGGAGAAAATTTCTTCAGCTCCCCAACCGCTCTGCTGGCAGATTCCAGGTCTTTAAAATAAAACAAGCCAGCAATTTTAGCCTGGGGAATTTTCTCCAGCCTTAGCCTGGCTCTGGTAATGATGCCCAGAGTCCCTTCCGAGCCGGCAAAGAGCCGGGCAAAATTTATCTTTCCAGAAGAAATTGCCTTCCAGATTAAATATCCGCTGGAATTTTTTACCCGGGGCTGGTCCTCCTGAATTTCCTTTTGAAATTTCTGAAAAAGCTCCGGGATTTTTTTACCGATTTGCTCAGGCAGGGAGCTGTTTTTTTGGAGAATCTCAATTCCATCTTCTCTGGCGAGAATCAGGCTTCCATCACTGAGCAATACCTCCAGCTCCAAGATATAATCCTGAGTAGAGCCATAAAAAAGAGAATGAGCCCCGCTGGAATTATTGGCAAGCATTCCTCCAATCGTGCAGTAATCACCGCTGGAAGGGTCAGGCGGAAAAAAAAGACCATAGGGCTGAAGAGCTTGATTGAGCTGAGCATAAATTACCCCGGGCTCCACCCAGACGCTCTTCTCTCCAGGATTAATCTCCAGAATCCGATTAAAAAATTTGGTGAAATTCAAAATGAGCCCTTTGCCAATTGCCTGTCCTGCGGTTCCACTTCCTGCTCCCCGAGGGGTAAGGGAAATTTTTTCCTGCCGGGAAAATTTCACCGCCTCAATAACATCTGAAGTATTTTGGGGAATTAAAACCGCCTGAGGTAGAAGCCGATATAAACAGGCGGAACTGGCAAAAACCTCCCGAAAAATTAAATCCGTATAAAGCTCGCCTTCAATACTTCGGGCAAGCAGATTAAATTTTTCACTCATTTGATTTATTCTAGTAAATAAATGGAAAAAATTTAAGTGGAGAGCCTTCGCAGTGAGTTTCTTATTGTATAGCGAGCACTTCTGGTAATTGCTTTGAACACTTCTTTTTGGAAAATTCTTCGGAAATATTTGGTGAAAAATTTTACCGGACGGGCAAAAGGCAGGCGGAAATTAAAATACCAGTAATTCAAAA
>CAZKMM010000049.1:0-17339 GCA_964553915.1 uncultured bacterium | reverse complement strand
AGGAGGGAGAAAAAATGATTAGCGCCTATGTTTTGGTAGAGACCAGCGCCGGGAAGAATATTAAAAATGTTCGGGACCAGCTTCGGAGGTTTAAGGGAGTGAAAAGCGCAGAGCTGGTGACCGGTCCCTATGATATTGTGGTGCGGATTGAAGGTAAGGATATGCAGGAATTAACCAAAATTATCACTGATAAAATTCTCGGGGTCAAAGGAGTGAGCAAGACCATTACTCTGGTTATAATCTCCTAGATGGATATATTTTATCTCTGGCGAAATTCCCGGACCGGTTTTCGCCGGCATCTTCCGTTTTCTAAGATAAAAAATGCTCTTTTAGCCAAAGCAGAGCAGAGGCTCAATCGTCTTGTTCCCCGGGCTTTCCCCTTTCAGGCGGTGGTGGAGCCGACTAATACCTGCCAGCTTCACTGTCCACTCTGTCCGACCGGGCAGGGAATAGAAGGCAGAAAAAAGGGAATGATGAGTTTGAAAACTGCCCAAAGGATTGTGGAGGAGCTGGGGGATTATTTAATTGATGTGGAGCTGGATAATTGGGGAGAAGCGTTTTTAAATCCGCAGATTTTTGAGATTATTTCTTTATTTGCTCAGCGAGGAATTCAGACCGCCATCAGCACCAACTTATCTTTTTCAAAATTTGATGTTGAGCGATTGTTAGAAAGCGGACTGGACCACCTGATTGTCAGTATGGATGGAGCCACTGCTTCGGTTTATCAGATATATCGTCGGGGCGGAGAATTTTCCCTGGTTTTGGAAAATATCCGCAGGATTGTGGCAGAGAAAAGAAAGCGAAAAAGTCTCCGTCCTTTTTTAACCTTAAAATTTTTAATTTTCCCTCACAATCAGTTTGAGCAGGAGAAATTCAGGAAGCTGGCAGAGGAGCTGGGAGTGGAGCGGGTCTGGTTTCAGACTCCTTATTATCCCAGGAATTTAATTGACCGACTTTATCCAGAGATAGAGCTTGACCAGAACTTTCAAGCATATCCTGAGACCAAGAGTCGGCAAAGAAAAAATTGCCACTGGCTCTGGACCGGGGTAAGTATTTCCTGGGATGGTGGGGTATCTCCCTGCTGTTTTGGGATTTCTTATCAGTCGGAATATGATTTTGGAAATATTCTTGAGCAGAGTTTCAGGGAAATCTGGCTCAGCCCGGTATATCAGGAGGCACGGGCGGTTTTTTTAGGAAAAAAGCCCGAAGATGTTCGGGCGCAGTTTTGTTATTACTGCCCGCATCGGGGAGGTTGATTTAGTCTGCCCTTTTTCTCATAAAAGTGGGAATTTCATAATCTGCTTCGCTTTCTTCATCTAAATCCAGGTTTTTAAATTTTCCTTTTTCCTGCTGGCGTTGTCGGATAATGGTAGGAATTTCCAGATATTTGCTGGATTCGGTTGTGACGGTCTTTAAATAATTCTTTCTGCTGTTGATTTCATTAAATCCAGTAGCGATCACGGTTACCCGGGCTTTGCCTTTCATTTCTTCTTCTATCACCGCTCCGAAGATAATCAGCGCCTGCTCATGTGCTTCTGCCTGAATTAACTCCACCGCCTCATTGATTTCAAATAAGGTTAAATCTTCTCCACCGGTAATATTTACCAGCACCCCCCGGGCACCCTCTATCCGGATATCTTCTAAAAGTGGATTGGAAATCGCCCGATGCGCGGCTTCTGGTGCCCGGTCTTCTCCCTCTGCTTCTCCTACCCCCATTATCGCCATTCCCGGCTCACTCATAATGGTTCGGACATCAGCAAAATCCACATTAACCAGACCGGTTTTGGTAATTAAATCCACAATCCCTTTTACCGCATAGAGCAGAACCTGGTCTGCGATTTTAAAGGCTTCTAATATGGTGGTGTTGCGGTTAGCAATACTTAAAAGCTTCTGGTTAGGAATCATAATCAGGCTGTTGACCTCTTCTTTTAATTCCTCCGCACCTTTAAGGGCAATTTCTTTTCTTATCCTTCCTTCAAAATCAAAAGGAAGAGTGACCACTGCCACGGTTAATGCTCCCAGCTCTCGGGCAATCCGGGCAATGACCGGGCTGGCACCGGTTCCGGTGCCTCCACCCATCCCAGCAGCAATAAAGACCATATCTGCTCCTTCCAGGGTGCGCTCAATCTCCACAGATGATTCTTCTGCATATTTTCTTCCTACCTCGGGCTTTTTCCCGGCGCCGAGTCCGGGTCCCATTGTTAGTTTGACATCTGCCAGGCTGATGCCCAATGCCTGGGAATCAGTATTAGCAGCAATGAATTCCACCCCGCTTAAGCCATTCTGAATCATTGTGTTAAGAGCATTTCCGCCTCCGCCCCCAACTCCTACTACTTTGATTCTGGCTCCTTGTATGGTTTGTTCTACCAGCTCTATCATCGCTCTCCCTCCTTTTCCGCTTCTGGTTTAGACAAAATATTCAACTACCATCTCCTTAATCCGGTCCCAGATTTTCTGAAAGAGATTATTATCCCGAACCCGAAATCCTCTTCGGAAATAATTTTTTCTTCCCCAGAGCACCAGCCCGACTCCGGTAGCAAACATCGGGCTGGAAACCACATCCACCAGTCCGCCCACGCCATTGGGTCTTCCCACCCGAACCGGCATTTCAAAAACCTGTTCTCCCAGCTCCTCAATTCCGGGAAGCAGGGCGGTTCCGCCGGTGAGCACCACTCCAGCTGAGATTAAATCCTCCATCCCCGAGCGATGAATCTCCCGATTGACCAGCTGAAAGATTTCTTCTACCCTTGGCTCAATAATCTCTGCCAGGAGCTGGCGGGGAAGTTCCCGGGGCTTTCTTCCGCCCACGCTCGGCACCTGAATTACCTCATCCTTGCTCACCAGCTTTGCCATTGCACAGCCAAACTTCCGCTTGATTTTTTCTGCTTCGGCACTGGGGGTGCGAAGACCCGCGGCAATATCATTGGTGATATGATTTCCTCCCAGTGCCAGAACATTGGTATGACGGATTGCTCCCCGATGCCAGATTGCCAGGTCTGTGGTCCCACCGCCGATGTCCACCAGAGCCACTCCGATTTCCTTTTCATCCGGTCCCAACACCGCCTCGCTGGAGGCAAGTTGTTCCAGGACAATGTCCGAGACATTTAAGCCACAGCGGTTGCAACAGCGGACAATATTCTGCACCGCAGTGATGGCACCGGTAACAATATGCACCCGGGCTTCCAGCCGGACCCCGGTCATCCCCAAGGGGTCCCGGACTCCATCCTGGTCATCAACAATAAATTCCTGAGGAAGGATATGAATTACCTCCCGGTCAATGGGAATGCTGATGGCTCGTGCCTGGTCCACCACCCGGCGAATATCATATTCAGTGACCTCCCGATTTTTAATGGCAACAATCCCGTGGCTGTTAAAGCCTTTGATATGTCCTCCAGCAATTCCTACATAAACACTATTTATTTCGCATCCTGCCATCAGCTCTGCCTCTTCAATGGCTTTTCTGATGGATTCCACCGTGGCATCAATATTTACCACCACTCCTTTTCTCAAACCGTTGCTGGGCACAGTTCCCAGCCCGACAATTTCCAGCCCCTCTGGACCGGATTCCGCAACAATGGCACATACCTTGGTGGTTCCCACATCCAGCCCCACAATCAGGTTATCTCGCCTAGCCACTTTTGCTCCCTCCTTTCTTGATTAATCGTTTTCTTCGCTTCCGCCTGACCAAAATCTTGCTACCACTCTTTCCGGATTACTTAAATCCAGTTTGTTTAAAAGGTAAAAGTCCCTTCCCAGCTCCAATTTTATTTCCAGCAATTTTTTAAATCGCTCCACCAGATTTTTCCCTCCTAAAAGAACCTCAGGACCCGATTCTAAAACCAGGCTCATTCCGATTTCCGGATGAAGATGAAATTCAGAAATTTCTTTTGTTGAAATCAGAGCTGATTTTTGAGCTATTTCCCAGATTTCAACGCCCTTTCTTACCCACTCCTGAAAGGGAAGGGAGGGGTCTTTGAGCTGTTGATAGCTAATTCCCGTGAAGATAGGATATTCCAGACTGTCTTCAGGAATAAGCTTTTTAAATATCTTCAGCTCCGGATTGAGATAATAAAGCTCGCCCAGGCAAATAATTGCCACAGGCTCCTCTTCTTTTATTTCAATTACCACCCGGTCCGGGAGTTCTTTTCTTATCCGGGCACTCTTCACCCAGGGATGGTATTCTATGGATTTTTTCACTCCAGAAAGGGAAAAGCTGAAAATATTTTCCCCGGGCTCCAGCCCGCTTAAATAAAGAATTTCTTCTTTTTGGGCTTTTTGGTTTCCCGAGATGACAATCTCCCTTATGGAAAACTGGGGGGAAGTTTTAAGGTGTTTCCAGCCATAGTGGGCTCCAAAAGCAATTCCACAAAGAACCAGAATTTTACCGGTCCTTTTTAACCATTTTTTTGTTCTGCTTTGAGAGCCTTTTCTTGTTTTATTTTTTCTTTTCATTTTTTCTTCACCAGGGCGCTTTTGAGCATTCTTTCTACCAGCTGGTCAAAATCAATTCCCATTGCCCGGGCACTCATTGGCAAAAGACTGTGCTCGGTCATCCCGGGGATAGTATTTACTTCTAAGACAAAAGGTCCTCGCTCGGGATGAAGCCGAAAATCTACTCTCGCCCCTCCCCGGCAGTGAAGCACCTGATATGCCTGTTTTGCCAGAGTGCGAATTTGCTCTCGCTCCGATTCGGTAAGAGGAGCCGGAACCAGATATTGACTTTCTCCCCCATACTTTGCCTGATAGTCATAAAAGCCTTCTTTGGGAATTATCTCCACCACTTCTAAAGGCTCACCATCCAGCACTCCGCAGGTGATTTCTCTTCCTTCAATATATTCTTCTATCATCGGGAGTGGGTCGTATTCCTGGGCTTTTTTCAGGGCAGGAGCAAATTCTTCTTTTCTGAAGATGATGCTCACCCCTACGGTGCTTCCTTCTGCTCCGGGTTTGATTACCAGAGGTGGAGAAAAGCCCATCTCATTAAAAACAAATTCTTCGCTTACTGCCGGGCAGTATCTGGGAGTGGGAATGTTGTTCTGAAGGAATAAAGCCTTTGCCTGAGGCTTGTTCATTGCCAGGGCACTTGCCACCACCCCGGAGCCAGTATAGGGAATCCCCATAAATTCCAGCATTGCCTGAAGCCTTCCATCCTCTCCCCATCCGCCGTGCAGGGCAATAAAGCCAATATCAATTTTAGCCTCTCGGAGCTGTTCTAGAACCCGCTCATCAACCACCACCGGAACCGCCTGATAGCCCAGCCTCAAAAGTGCCTTTAAAATTGCCTCTCCACTCTTCAGGCTTACCTCTCGCTCCGGGCTGACCCCGCCCATAATCACCCCGATTTTTTTGTCTTTAAATTCCTCAATCATCTCTCTTTTCCCACCACCTCAATTTCCAGCTCCAGCTGAATGCCTTTTTCTTTTCTGGCTTTTTCCTGAATTAACCGGATCAGCTCCAAAACCTGGCTGGCTTTGGCTCTGCCCCGGTTGACAATAAAATTAGCATGAAGTTCGGAAACCTGAGCATCTCCCACCCGAAATCCTTTCAGCCCCAGCTCCTCAATAATTCTCCCGGCATAGTCTCCCGGAGGATTTTTAAAAATAGAACCCGCAGATGGATAAGCCACCGGCTGGCTCCGACGCCGTTTTTTCAGATAATTAACAATTCGCTCCCGGATTTCCCGCGGGTTATCCGGGCTAAGCTGAAATTCTGCAGATAAAATTACCTCTTTCGGCTTGAGCTGGAGATGACGATAATTAAAATTAAGTTCCTTGCTTTTCTTAAAGTAATTACCCTCAGGCGGACGATAAAATTCTACCTGAAGCAGATGCTGGAAGATTTCATCTCCTTCTGCTCCGGCATTCATCCGAATGGCTCCGCCCACAGTGCCGGGAATTCCGACACAAAATTCCAATCCGCTCAAGCCCAGCTCCTGACAGAACTTTACCAGATGACTGAGCCGAACCCCGGCATCAGCTTTCACCCGCTCATCATCTATCTGCTCTATTTGATTAAATCCCTTCTGGAGGTTGATTACTACTTCCTCCAATCCTCCATCTTTCACTAAAAGATTGCTTCCCCTTCCCAGGATTCTCCAGGGAAAACCTTGATTTTCGCATTCCTCAATAACAAAGGCAAGCTCTTTGCGGTTATTGGGGAAAACCATCAACTCGCAGATTCCCCCGATTCTGAAGGTGGTATATCGTTTCATCAGCACTTTTTCTTCTACCGCTCCGGAGATTTCCCGACGGAGCTTATCTGCCAGGGCTTCAAAATTTTTTCTTTTCCTGCTCATTTTTTGCTTTTTAAAAAATCCTCTGCTATCTGCCAGATGTTTCCTGCTCCGAGAGTGAGGAGCAGGTCTCCGGGCTTGAGCTGGTTTTTGAGCCAAAAAAGAATTTCCTCAAAGCTGGAAAAGAACCAGGTTTGCAAGCCTTTTTTATCCCGATGTTCTTTCACCTTAAGAAATAATTTTTCTCCGCTAATTCCGGAAATCGGATTTTCTCCCGCGGGATAAATTTCGGTCAAGACCAGAACTTCTGCCAGGTCAAAAGCCGGGGGGAACTCGTCCAGCAGGATTTTGGTCCTGGTATAGCGATGAGGCTGAAATACGCATACCACTCTTTGAGCATAGCTGGTGCCGTTTTTAAGCTTCCACTCTTTGACCGCTTTTAAGGTGGCTTCTATTTCTCTGGGATGATGTCCGTAATCATCCACCACCCAAATTCCCTCTATTTCACCCTTAAGCTCAAATCTTCTGTGCACCCCTTTAAAACCAGTGAGAGAGCGGGCAGAGGTTTCAAAATCCACTCCCAGTTCAAACCCCACCGCAATGGCAGACAAAGCATTGACCGCATTATGCCGGCCGGGCATTCCCAGAGTAATTCTTCCCAGGTTTTCTCCCTGATATATCACCTCAAAACTACAGCCGTTTTTTTCCGGATAAATTTCCACTGCCCGCAGGTCTGCGTCCTTTACTTCGCCGTAGGTTATATATCGTCTTTCCAGCTCGCCAATCAGTCCTCTAACCACCGGGCAATCAATCCCCAGAACATTCAAGCCATAAAAAGGCACTTCATTAAGAAAATGAAGAAAGCTCTGGCGAAGATTCTCAAAATCGCCATAATGGTCAAGATGTTCCCGGTCTATGTTGGTCACCACTGCAATTACCGGTCTGAGCTTTAAAAAGCTTCCATCGCTCTCATCAGCCTCTACCACCATTAAATCGCTTTCTCCGAGCCGGGCACCGGAACCAAAGCTGTCCAGCCTTCCGCCGATTACCGCGGTGGGGTCCAAGCCTGCCTGGTTAAGCACTGTGGCAATCATAGAGGTAACCGTGGTTTTTCCGTGTGAGCCTGCCACCGCGATTCCGTGTTTGAGCCTCATCAGTTCCGCCAGCATCTCTGCCCGGGGAATAACCGGAATCTTTCGCCGGCGAGCCTCCAGCACCTCAGGATTATCTTCCCGAACCGCAGAGCTTACCACCACCACCTCTGCATCTCCCACCTGCTCTGGTTTATGCCCGTAAAAAATTGTTCCGCCCAAGCTTTTCAGCCGTTCAGTAATCTCGGTTTTTTTCAAATCCGAGCCAGAAACCTGATAGCCAAGATTCAAAAGAAGCTCCGCAATCCCGCTCATTCCCGCACCACCAATTCCAATCAGATGAATTTTTCTCACCTTGCCCCACATTGGCGCTCGGCGGATATGGTTCTTCCCTGAATTCATCTTTTGGCTCCCAGCTCGCTCAATTTCTGAGCGATAATTTTTCCTGCCTCAGGTTTTGCCAGCTTTTTTGCCTGCTCAGACATTTTTTCCCTCAGTTCAGGCTCCTGAAAAAGCCTTTTAATGGCACTGGCTAATTTTTTTCCATTCAGCTCTTTTTCTTCAAAAACCCAGCAGGCTCCTTCCTCCTCAAGATACCGGGCATTGGCTAATTGATGATTCTTGCTGGCATAAGGATAAGGAATAAGAATTGAGGGCTTGCCAAAAAGAGCTAATTCAAAAACCGCTCCTGCCCCGGCCCGGGAGATTACCAAATCTGCTTTTTTCAATTCCTCGCCGATTCGGTCAATAAATTCCACCACCTGCGCAGAAAAATTATGCTCCTGATATGCCTGTTTTAGTTCTTCTTGATAATTTTTTCCGCTCATATGGATAAATTCTATCTGGGAACAGAAGGGCTCCAGATAGGGCAGGGCAGATTTAATTAACTGATTAAGGGCTTTTGCTCCCTGACTTCCACCCAGAATTAAGATTCTGAATTGATGGTTAGATTTTTTCTCAATAGGATTATTTTCCAATTGAGCTATCAGCTCCGGACGAATTGGATTGCCGGTGATAATAATCTTTTCCCGGACAGATTTGGGGAAGAAGTCTTTTGCCTGCTCAAAGCTTAAAAAGATAATCTGAGAAAATAAGGAAAGGAGTTGATTAGCCAGACCAGGATAGCTGTTCTGCTCGTGGATGGCTCTGGGGATTCGGAGCAGGAACCCCGCAAGAATCACCGGCACCGAAACATAACCACCCATTCCCAAAACGACCTGAGGTTTAAATCTCTTGAGCAGGATAGTAGCCTGGACCAAGCCAAGAGAGGTTTCCAGCAGGCTTTGGATTTTTTTCGCCATCCCCAGTCCAGCAAATTTTCCTACCTGAATCAATTGGAAGCTGACCCCCTGCTGAGCAAAAATTCTCTCTTCCATCCCACCTTTTCCGCCCACAAATAAAACCTGATTTTCCGGGTTTAAATTCTTAAACTCTTCTCCCACTGCTAAAGCAGGAAAGATATGTCCACCAGTTCCTCCACCTGCAATTACCAGCTTCATCTCTGAAACCTCTTGGCTGAAATATTCAGAAGAATTCCGCAGGCAAGAAGATTTATTACCAGCGAGCTTCCTCCATAGCTCAAAAAAGGAAGCACCAAACCTTTGGTGGGCAGTAGCCCGGTAACCACTGCCATATTCACCACTGCGGAAAGTCCAATCATCGCGGTCAGCCCCAACGCCAGATAACAGGAATATTTGCTGGGAGAAAAAATCGCTACCAGGATTCCTCTGGTAATAAAGATTCCAAAGATGATGATTACTGCCATCACCCCTACCCAGCCCAGTTCTTCTCCTATCACGGAAAAGATAAAATCAGTATGAGCATCTGGCAGGTAAAAGAGTTTTTGATGGCTCATTCCCAAGCCCACCCCAAAAAGTCCGCCTGAGCCAAAAGCTAAAAAGGATTGCACCAGTTGAAATCCAGCAGATTTCGCATATTGCCAGGGATTTAAAAATGCGATCAGTCTCTGCCAGCGGTATTCTTCACTGGCAAGAAAATAAAGCACCAATGGAGCAGAAAGAAGCGCGGTTCCGAGGAGATAGCTGAGTCTTGCTCCCGCGGTATAAAGCATAACAAAGGCTAAAAGGGCAATGGAAAGGGCACCGCCGAAATCTGGCTCAAGTAAAACCAGCCCGACCACTGCTCCAATGATAGACAGATAGGGGAAAATTCCTTTAAAGAAGTATTTTAGCTTTTTCTGTCTTTTATCCAGGAGATGAGCCAGATAAATTACCAGAGATAGTTTTGCCAGCTCACTGGGTTGGAACTGAATCGGACCGAACCGGAGCCAGCGGTGAGCTCCCCGAACTTCTGGAAAGAAAAATACCGAGCTAAGCAAAAGAAGCGAGAACAGGACCAAAGGAAAGGCAAAGATTCTCAACCGATGATGGTCAATATGCATAAAGCTAAACATCAGGCTCATTCCCAGAGCAAGCCAGATAATATGTCTTTTCAGGAAGAAATAAGGGTCCTGGAAATATTCCTGAGCCAGGATGGAGCTGGTGGAATAGACCATAACCAGCCCGAAAATGTTAAGGGCAAGGATAGCGCCTAAGAGCCAGAGGTCAAAGTTGAGCTGTTTTTCAAAGATTTTCATTTCAGCTCCTTAACCAGTTTTTTAAATTCCTCTCCCCGTTCTTTATAATTTTTAAATTCATCAAAACTGGCACAGCCCGGGCTTAAGACTACAACCTGACCGGGCTCTGCTTTTTGATAGGCAAGATGAACCGCATCCTTCATTGTCTCTGCCTGCAGGCAGTTGATTCCGCAGGCTTCCAGCTGAGCTTTTATTTCTGAGCCCGCTTCGCCAAAACAGATTACCTGAACCGCTTTACTCTTGAGCAATTCTGCGAGAGAAGAAAAATCATTGCCTTTATTTCTTCCTCCCAAAAGCAAGATAATCGGCTGGGAAAAGGCTAAAACCGCAGAGTAAACTGAATGAGGATTGGTAGCTTTTGAGTCATTATAATATTCCACGCCATTTACAGTGCCTGCCAGTTCCAGCCGATGTTCTGGTGCCTGGAACCGGTCAATAACCTCCTGAATCGGCTCCACAGGTAATTTAAACCATCCGGCACAGCAGATGCTGGCTAAAAGATTCTCCAGATTATGTTTTCCTTTTAGCTTCCAGTTTTTTAAAGAGAGCTGAAGCTGGTAAGCAGAATTTTGATAAATTGCCATATCTCTTAATAAATAAGCTCCGGGCAGAGCTTTATCCTCGCAGGAGAACCAGAGAATCTGGCTGGCGATATTCTCTGCCATTTTTTTCACCCAGGGGTCATCAAAATTAAGCACTGCCCCGTCCTTCTCGGTTTGATTTTCAAACAGCTTGAGCTTGGCTTGATAATATTCCTCCAGAGTTTTGTGCCGGTCCAGATGGTCCGAAGCAAAATTGAGCATCACTGCCAGATGAGGCTGGAAGGTTTTGGACTGGGCAAGCTGAAAACTGCTCACTTCTAAGATAGTTATTTCTGGCGTTCGCTCCTCCACAATCATTCTGGAAAGGGGATTGCCAATGTTTCCTCCCACCCAGACCTTTCCCGGCAATGCCTGATTAAAAATCTCTGCTAAAAGACTTACCGTGGTGGTTTTTCCATTGGTTCCGCTTACCGCAATGACCCGAGCAGAGACCAGCTGACTTGCCAGCTCCAGTTCGCCGATAATCTCTATGCCTTTACTTTTCAGGGTTTGAAAGAGAGGTTGATTTTCATCTACCCCCGGGCTTAAAACCACCAGCTGGCGGTCAAGAAAATCCTCCAGCTCATATCCGCGGGTTTTAATCTCTATCCCGAGATTTTTTAAAGGCTCAAAGCTGAGCTCCAGTTCTGCTTCTGGCTTCTGGTCCAGTGCCCGCACCTCTGCTCCCAGCTTGACCAGAAGCCTGCTTGCCCAGTATCCGCTTTCGCCCAAGCCAACTACTGCTACTTTTTTACCTTTCAGCTCCATTCTTACCTCAGCTTAATCGTGCTCAGGGCAAATAAAGCCAGAATAATCTGAATAATCCAGAAGCGAACAATAATTTTCGGCTCTGCCCAGCCTTTTTTCTCAAAGTGATGATGAATTGGTGCCATTAGAAAAATCCTTCTTCCCTTCCATTTAAAAAATCCCACCTGAAGAATCACTGAAAGCGCCTCCATTACAAAAAGTCCACCCACAATCAAAAGGGCAAATTCCTGCTTGGTAATTACCGCCACTGCTCCAATCCCGCTTCCCAGAGAGAGCGAGCCAACATCTCCCATAAAAACCTCTGCTGGATAGCTGTTGAACCATAAAAATCCCAGCCCGGCTCCAACAATTGAGCCGGTAAACACGCAAAGCTCACCTGAGCCCGGCACATAAGCCAGGCGTAAATATTCAGTAAAATCCGCCCGACCAGAAATATAGGCAAAAACCGTATAGGTGCCAGCAACAATTATCACCGGTCCAATTGCCAGCCCATCCAAGCCGTCGGTTAGATTTACCGCATTGCTGGAAGCAACCACCACCAGCAGAGCAAAGAGCAAATACCAGAAGCCAATCTCCGGATGAATGTTCTTGAAAAAAGGCACCCAGAGCCGAAAATCATAGCCATTAAGCCAGACCATAAGAGTCAAAGCGGAAAAGCCAAAAAGCACCTGAAGAAGAATTTTTAATTTCCCGGGCATACCTTTTCTTGCTTTCCCTTTGCTTTTTAATTTCCAGAGGTCATCAATCAAACCAATCAAGCCGAAGCTGAAACTGATTAAGCTCACGGTCCAGATATAGATATTTTTCGGCTCTGCCCAGAGCCAGGTGGTGACGAGCATTGCTCCTAGAATTAAAGCTCCGCCCATTGTCGGAGTGCCAGCTTTTGCCCGATGCTGCTCTGGACCATCCGAGCGAATTACCTCGCCAATCCCGGTTTTTCTCAGCCAGCGGATTAAAACCGGTCCCAATAAAACCACAATTAAAAAGCTGGTCACCATTGCCAGACCGGTGCGAAAGGTCAGATAGCGAAAGACATTGAAAATAATATGCTCGGTATGTAAGCTGTATAAGAGTTTATAGAGCATTGCCTTTCTCCCTTACCCATTCTGCGATTTGCCAGAGCCCGATGATATGAGAGGCTTTGACCAGAAAAATTCCACCCCGAGCCAGCTCCGGCTCCAAAATTGATTTCAGCTCCTTCAGGCTCTGCGCCGGGTAAAAGCAAGATAAATCCCTTTTCTTAAGCCCCTCTGCCAGCCATCTTTGAGACTCTCCCAGATAAAAGAGCCGGTCAAAACCCTGTTTTGCAATTTCTCTTCCCAGTTGGATATGAGCTTTCTTTTCCCAGTCTCCCAGCTCCTTCATATCTCCTAAAACCAGCACTTTTCTTAAACCGAGCTTGCGGGAATAAAGCTCCAGAGTCTCCAGTGCCCGGCTCATTGACTGTGGATTGGCATTATAGCTTTCGTCCAAAAGCCAGAGCCTTTCCGAGATTTTTTCTAATTTCCCTCTTCCAGAAAGAGGAGTGAATTTTTCTAAAGCCCTGACCGCTTTTTTGGGTGAGATTCCCAGAGCGAGCCCGCAGGCAATGGCAGAAAGGACATTTTCTAAAAGATGCTCTCCTGCTCCCTGAATTTTTGCCGGATATACCTCAGGCTTTTTTGAACCCGAGGCAATTTTTACCTTAAAGCTCTGCCAGAAGATACCATTCTGTTCTATCAGGCGAGAGGGAAGGGCAGTGATGGATAAATCAGCAAATGCCGGCTTTTTTCCCCTCAAGCCAAAGCCGATTTTTTTGCCGGCAAATCCCATCGCAATCCTGCAAAGCCGGGGGTCAGTGAAATTAAAGATAAAACATCCTCCAGAGCCGAGAGCAGATACCAGAGCTCGCTTCTCTTTTTCTACCCCGTCAAGGTCTTTTAATCCCTCCAGATGCACTTCAGCAATCCGGGTGATAATCCCCACCTCTGGCTGGGAAATATCTGAAAGCCGGGCAATCTCTCCCGGAGAATTGGTTGCCAGCTCCAGAATCAGGATTTGATGAGAGGGCTTGAGCTGGAAAATCGTAAGAGGCACCCCAATTAAATTATTATAATTTCCCGGAGAAGTGAGCGCTTTAAATTCCTGGGAAAGCACCAGCTTGCATAGTTCCTTGGTGGTGGTTTTTCCCACACTGCCGGTGATTGCCACTGCTTTCACCGGCATCTTTGCCCGCCAGTATCTTGCCAGCTCGCCCAGAGCAAAAAGCGGGTCAGAAACATAAATTAAAGGAAGATTTTGGGTGCCTGCCCGATAACCTTTTCTCACCACCCCGGCGCAGGCTCCTTTTTTCTCTGCCTGTTTCAAAAATCTATGTCCATCAAACCGCTCTCCTTTTAAGGCAAAAAATACCTCTCCTTTTTTGAGGCTTCGGGTATCGGTGCTTACTCCCAGGCAGATTTTTTCCGCATCTCCCCTCAGCTCCCCGCCGATAATCTGCGCCAGTTTATTTAATTTGAGCCTCATTTTTCTTGGTTCAAACCCAAAATTTTTCTTACCTCTTCCCGGTCATCAAAATGAATCTTCTGCTCACCGATAATCTGATAGTCCTCATGTCCCTTGCCCGCAACCAGCACGCAGTCCTCTGCTCCTGCTAGCTCCAGAGCAATTTCAATTGCTTTTCTTCTCTCCGGCTCAATCAAATAGCCCTGAGAGGTAGAATTAAAGTGCTTGAGTTTTTCCATTCCTGCTTTTTTTACGCCTGGTTCTATCTCCGAGATAATCTTGAGCGGGTGCTCGGTTCTGGGATTATCACTGGTAATAATCACCAAATCCCCATATCGGGCACTGATTTCTCCCATTTTTGGTCTTTTGCTCCGGTCCCGGTCTCCGCCACAGCCAAAAACCACGAGCAATCTTTTGGGAGCAAGCTCCCGCAGACATTGAAGCACCTTTTCCAGAGCATCCGGAGTATGAGCATAATCCACCACTACTTTAAGACCATTTTTTCCCTGGATAATTTCCATTCTTCCGGGGATTTTTTTCAAAGCTTCTATCCCCGCTTGAATTTTATCAATCTGGGTTCCCAGCTCCAGCATCATTGCCGAGCTTGCCAGGAGATTTAAAGCATTTGGTCTGCCCACCAGCTTAGATTTCAAGAGAAAATTTCCTTTGGGAGAAGATATTTTCATCTCCAGCCCCTCCCTGTCCATTTTCAGAATCTCTGCCTGATAGTGAGCATCTGGACTGGAGATTCCATAGCTTACTCTTTTCCCTTCTGCAGTTTGAAAAAGCCTTCTACCATAAGGGTCATCAAGATTGATTAAAGAAATAGGCTGATTTAAACCCGGCTCCAAAAGCCATTTTCCCGTTAAAACTTCCGTGAATAATCTTGCCTTTGCCTGAAAATAATCCTCCAGGTCTTTATGATAATCAAGATGCTCTGGAGAGAGATTGGTAAAAATCCCTGCTTTGAATTCAATTCCTGCTACTCGTTTTTGAGCCAGAGAATGAGAGCTTACTTCTAAAACTGCTCTTTGAACTCCATCTTCCTGCATTGACTTCAAAAGATTGATTATCTCCACTGACTCCGGAGTAGTATTAGTTGCGGGAATTTCCTTTCCTTTCCAGCGATAGCTCACGGTGCCAATTACCCCAGATTCTTTTCCTTCTGCCTGGGAGATGGCTTCAATTAAATAGCTGATTGTGGTTTTTCCATTGGTGCCGGTGATTCCAATTACCTCCATTTTTTTGCTCGGTTCACCGGCAAGCCGGGAGGCAAGCTTGCCCATTTCTACTCTGGGCTCATCCACCACCACCAGCGCCTTTTCTGGCTCAATTTCTACCTCCCGACTTGCCAGGAACCCCACCGCCCCTCGGTCCCCTGCCTGCTTGACATAGTTATGTCCATCATCTTTTGTTCCAGGAATGCAAACAAAGAGGTCTCCGAAGGATACTTTTCTGGAATCATAGCTGATGCCCAAAATCTCTACCTCTAGATTTCCTTTCCAGGTTTTAACCGGTATTCCTTTAATTAAATCTTTCAGCTTCATTGTCCTGGCAATAGTTTTAAATAAATTTTTCCGTTTAAGGGACTGCCCGGAGCCGGGTTCTGTTCCACCACCCACCCAGTGCCTTCTAAAATTGGTTTTTGACCAAATTGAAAAGCGAGCTGAATCGCTCTTCGCAGAGAAAGACCGGTAAAATCTGGAATTCTTCCCGGCTCCGGGCGAATTGTTTTTCCTGTAATTTCTTTCTTGGCTCCGTTGAATTTCACCAGTTGATTAACTTCTTTTCCTGCCTGGGGAAGAATGCCCATTAAGGTAAGTGCGTATTTAGCTACCTCCTGAAATACCGGCGCGGCAACTTTACCCCCACTGGCATAATCTATTTTGGGCTCATCAATTACCACAATCATTGCAATTTTGGGATTATCTGCCGGGACAAATCCCATAAAGGAGCAGACATATTTCCCTGGCTCATAGCCGGGCTCATCCAGTTTGGGTTTCTGTGCGGTGCCGGTTTTACCCGCAACTTTATAGCCCTTAATCCTTGCCAGCCCGCCGGTGCCTTCCTCACTTACTACCTCGGTCATTATTTCGGTTAAAATCCGGGCGGTTTGCTCCGAAATCACCCGTCTTTTTATTTGAGGATAATTAATAAACTTTTCTCTGCCATCTGAATAAATTAGCTTCTCACCAAGGTATGGTTTTAAAAGATACCCCCTATTGGCTATGGCACAAAGAGCAGTGACCATTTGCAGGGGAGTAACGCTGATTCCCTGACCAAAGGCAATGGTGCGAAGAGTAATGGGCGCCCATTTTTTCGGACTTCTAACAATCCCGCCTGCCTCTGCCGGGAAATCTACCCCGGTTTTCTTCCCAAAACCAAATTTTAGAATGTATTGATAAAGCCGGTCTTTACCCAATCGCTCCGCAATTTTAGCGGTGCCAATATTACTGGAATAAATGAGAATTTCTTTGACGCTCAGCTTGTCCCATTTTCTAACATCATGGATAACTTCATCTCCAATCTGGTATAAACCATGCTCGCAATAAATTTTTTCCTCCGGCTTAATCAGCTTCTCTTCCAGAGCAGAAGCAACAATAAAAACCTTAAAGGTGCTTCCTGGTTCATAGACCTCGGTTAAAGCCCAGTTCCGCCATCTTTTCTCCGGATAGTCCAGATAATTATTCGGGTCAAAACCGGGATATAAAGCAAAAGCTAAAATTTTTCCTGTAGCTGGCTCCATTGCTATTAAGCATCCCCGCTCCGCCTGATATTCTTTGACCGCCTGCTTGAGCTTTTCTTCCGCATAATGTTGAAGAGCCTGGTCTATGGTAAGAACCAGATTTGCCGGCTGAGATTGTTTTGCCTGCTCATCCCGAAACATAATTAACTCGCCCCGGGCATCACGCTCCACGGTCAGATAACAGGGCTTTCCCCGAAGCATAGAATCATAATAATGCTCCAGCCCCTCCAGTCCCTGACCATCCACTCCAGTAAAACCGAGAATTGCTCCTGCCAGATTTCCTCCGGGATAATATCTTCGCTCCTCTGGTAAAACCCCGATGCCGGAAATTTTCAGAGCTTTAATGGTTTCTCCTTGCTTTTCACTAATCTGCCGGACTACCCAGACGAACTTTTCCTCTTCCTGGAGCAGGGCTCTTATTTTCCTGGGGGTTTTTTTCAGAATCTGAGCCAGCTTTTTGGAGGTTTGAGCCGGAGAGGTAATTTTTTCCGGACGAGCAAAAACCGAATAGCCTTTTTGATTGGTGGCGAGCTCAGAAAGATTTCGGTCATAGATAATTCCCCGGGGAGCTTTTAAAGGGAACTTTTTTAAATATTGTTCTTGGGCAAGTTTGCGCAGTTTGTCAGAATAGATTATCTGGAGCTGGTAGGTGCGAAAAGATACCCCGGCTAGGGCGAGATAAAAGAATCCCAGCAAAAATATAATCCGAAGTCTTACCCACCTCTGGGGCTCGCTCTGCATTTTTCTCCTGCTCTGCCACCCCTACCCTCAAAGAGCCCATCGGAAATTTTCCTTTTCCGCTTCTGCGCCTTTCTCGCTTCCAACTTCCTCTCCCCCTTCC
>CAZKMM010000048.1:0-17461 GCA_964553915.1 uncultured bacterium | reverse complement strand
TTGCCTGGTATACCTTCCTGAATGTTTTTACTCCATTTGCCATAGAGCAGGTAGTAGTCCGGTGATCAGTAAGACATCCTGAGCAAATGCGTAAATATCTAGGGGCAGGAGCCAGCATAAAAATTCTCCTTGCGATTTTGGGCTGGATATGCGAAATTTTGATTACCCGGCTTCTTGGTTATCCCCGAGCAGTTATTTTTTATCTGGCGATTGTTTTATTTGGCTTGGTGGGAAATGATGGTTGCGATATTTTGCCTTTTTGGGTTAGGTTTAAAAGTCTTAATAAATATGATTTAATTATCCTGAAAAAAGTCTTACTATCGGAAAAATAAAAATGTCCAAGCCTGAGATCAGTGTGGTAATTCCAGTTTATAATGTGGAAAAATATCTTCGGGAATGCCTGGAAAGTGTTTTATCCCAGAGAGGGATAGAATTTGAGGTGATTGCGGTAAATGACGGCTCCACAGACCGAAGTGGAGAAATTTTAAAAGAATACTCTCAAAAAATTATTTTAATTGACCAAGAAAATCAGGGAGCTGGAAAAACCAGAAACAAAGGGATAGAAATGGCAAAAGCTCCTTTAATTGCTTTTCTGGATGCGGATGACCGCTATCTTGCGGGACATCTGGCAAGAATTTGCACATTTGCTCAAAAACATCCAGAAGCAGTTCTTTTTTATGGGGATGTCTGGGTGATTGATGAGCAAGGGGCTCGGCTATGGGTGCAAAAAAGCGAACCGGAGCTTAATTTTGTCAAGCTTCTGGAAAAAAACCGCATTACAACCTCCAGTGTGGCGGTAAGAAAAGAGTTATTTGAACAGGGCTTGAAATTTGAAGACCTGCGTCTCGCTCAAGATTGGGATTTATGGCTTCGGGCAATAGAAAAAGGAAAATTTATTCATTATCCCTGGATTGGGGTGGAATACCGCAAACATCCGGAAAGTGCGGTGCAGAGCAAAAAGCTTTTGGCAGAAGAGATGACAAAGAAGGTGGTTCTTCGTGCTTTTCAGCGTCACCCGGAGTTAACTGAAAAAGAAAAAAATAAAGTCTGGTTTAATATATATTATCAAAGCTTAATTCGTTTTTTAGCAGGTGGATTCCAAAAAGAAGCAAGAAAACGGGCAAGGCTCTGCCTGAAATATGCTCCTTTTAAACTTCAAAGCTGGCAGGGGATATTTTTAAGCCTGGTTCCCGGGGGAATAATGAAAAGAGGCATCACCTTAAGAAGAAAAATAAAAAAATGGCGAAGCAGATAAAAATTTTATTTCTCATCACTGATAGTCATTTTGGCGGAGCAGAGAAAGTGGTCTATGAGCTGATAAAAAATCTTGACCGGGAGATGTTCCTGCCCGAACTGATGGTGTTAAAACGAAAAGGAGAAATGGCAAGAAAAGTAGAAAATCTGGGAATAAAAGTCTCCTGTCTTGAACTGGGAGAAAGGGTAAATTTTAAGTATCTTTTTAAGCTCCCGTTCGGAGCAATAAAGCTCTGGCAAAAATTTAAGCAAGAAAAAATAGATATTCTCCATTGCCATCTTTTTCAGGCAAATATTTTAGGAAGTTTTTTAGGAAGGCTAGCTGATTTACCTGTTATTATTTGCACTCTCCATATGTTTGAAAATAAACGGATGCGTAGATTATTTAACTGCCTAGCAGGAAAATTCGCAGATGCCTGGGTTGCTATTGCCTTTTCGTTAAAAAAACACCTAGAAATAGAAAATCACATTTCTGAGAATAAAGTCTATGTAATTAGAAATTGCATTGAGCTTAACAAAGAATCTGTAAAAGAAAAAATACCTGAAGAAATTAGTAAATTGAGCAAACCAATTATAGGTACTCATGCTCGGCTTCATCCAAGAAAAGGATTGGACATTCTTATTTATGCTTTTAAAGAAGTAGTTAAGTATTTTCCTGATTCCCATTTGATAATTGTTGGGGAAGGACCAGAAAAGCCTCGTTTAGAAAAACTTATTAAAGATTTAAAATTGGAAGGGAAAGTTTTACTGGCAGGATATCAATCTCAGCCGGAGAGGTGGCTAAGATGTTTTGACATTTATATCTTGTCTAGCTTCCAGGAAGGGTTACCTATTTCTCTTTTAGAAGCAATGTCGCTTGGCAGACCAGTAGTCGCAAGTGAGATAGAAGCTGTAAAAGAGGTTATCCAACCAGGAAAAAATGGAATTACTTTTCCAGCAGGAAATATAAAAGCTCTTGCCCGGGCTATTATAGAACTTTTAAATAACCCAGGATTAGCGGAAAGCTTAGGAAAAGAGGCACAAAAGACGATTGAGCGAGAATATTCTCTTTCCCGGATGGTTGAGGAATATCAAAAGCTTTATCTGGAATTGTGGGAGAGGAAATCATCTTTTCAGAAACCTAAATGAGGTTTAAAATATTTTTATGTTTAACTTGAAGCTGATTCTTGTCTTTTTTATTTCTTTTGCTTTTAGTCTCTATTTTATGCCTCAATTTATAGAAGCGGGGAAAAAATTTGGGCTGGTTGCTCGCCCGGATGGGAAACTTCGCTTCCAGAAGGAGCCAGTGCCTTATATGGGCGGGCTGGCAATTTATCTGGCTTTTCTGCTGGCACTGGTTTTTATTTTTGAATTTAATGCTCAGGTGCTGGGTTTGCTCTTGGGCGGAACCATCATTCTTTTGGTGGGACTGATTGACGATTTTGGAGTAATGACTCCCTGGATGAAATTATTTGGTCAGATTATTGCGGTAATAGCCTTAATTAAAAGCGGAATTCATTTAGAAATTCAATTTATTCTTAATCTTGAGCCGATTCCGGAATTTCCCATCATCAGCTATTCTTTAAGTGCTTTCTGGCTTTTAAGCTTAATGAATGCCTTTAATTTTCTGGATATTGAGGACGGTCTGGCAGGCGGGGTGGCATTCTTTTCCGGACTTGGGCTTCTGGCAGTAGCGGTGATTAATAATTATACTGTTATCTCCGCTCTTACCTCAGCTCTTTTAGGCGGTTGCTTGGGATTTTTGTTTTACAACTTTCAGCCAGCAAAAATTTATCTGGGAGATTCAGGGAGTATGTTTCTGGGGCTGATGCTCGGAGCCCTGGCAATGATTGGAAGTTATACTATTAAACACCGGCTGGGGCTTTTTGCCCCGCTTCTGATTCTGGGGGTTCCCCTTTTTGAAATCTCTTTTACCAGTTTTGCCCGACTTATCCAGAAAAAACCCATTATGCAGGGAAGCCCGGACCATATCGCTAAAAGGCTTCAAAAAATCGGGCTGAGCCTGAAAAAAACTGTTATTTTTCATTATCTTATGACCATTATTCTCACTGCTTTGGGGTTTGGGGTGATGCTCTCCAATTTTAATACCGCCTTAATAATTTTAATAATTACCTTCACCGGGATAACAATTTTGGGCTTAATCTTATTAAAAGTGAGAATGGAAAAATGAATGAAAAAACAAGAAAAAAATATCTGGTTTGGGGTTTAATCCTGTTAATTTTGTTTTTTTCTGGGTTGATTGTTTTTGAAATTTATTATTTTAAGAAAGAAGTTCCTCTTACTTCTATAGATAACCCAGAAATAATCAGCTCTGTTCAAAATAATCAAAATAAACTCTTGGTAATTGGTGTTGATGGTGCGGTCTGGAAAATTATTCTAAATCTGACCGGTGAGGGCAGACTACCAGCGTTCCGACAAATAATGGAGCGAGGAGCACGGGGAATTCTCTATTCAGAACCTCCTCTAATCTCCCCTGCTATCTGGACTACTTATGCTACCGGAGTCTCCAGAAAAGTCCACCAAATAGATAATTTTGTCTTCAAGCCCAAAGGCAGTTATGAAACCGAGCCAATGGACAGCCGGGTAAGAGAAGCTCCAGCCCTATGGGAGATTTTCAGTCATTTTGGGAAAAAGGTTGCGGTGATTAACTGGGATGCCGGGGCACCAGCAGAACCGGTTAATGGAGTCTTTTTAGCTTATGGCATCAGCCCCAAAAATTTAACCGAAGAGTTTGTCTATCCTCCAGAATGGATAGAAAAATTAAAAAAGATAGACCCGATTCAGATAAAGTGGTTTGAAGAAAAATTAAGAGGCTGGAATCATCCTGCACTTTCCCGCGGATATGAAGAAGACCGATTTATGGTCTCTTGTGCTCTGGAGATTTTAAAAGAATTAAAACCAGACCTGATGATGATATATTTAAGAAATATTGACGAGGTTTCTCATCTTTTCTGGAGATATCGTTATCCAGTAGGACTGGAATACCGCTTTTTCAATCCTCCCCAGCTGGAAAATAGATTTCGGGAGGTGCTGGATTCTTACTATCAATTTACTGACCAATTGATTTCCTATTTATTGAAATCTGCCCAAGGATATACGGTTTTGATTCTATCTGACCACGGTCAGGATGCCACCTATCCGCCCAAAAATGTTTTTCTGGAAATTAATCTTCTGCTTCATAAACTCGGCTATTTGGAATATAGAATTCCTCGCTGTGAGGATCAATTGGAGAAGATGCATCAGATGAGTATTTATCAAGCTAATTCCTGGAAAGAAAGCATCTTCTTTGACTGTCAAAAGCTGAGAAGTGTAAAAAAGGAGCTTTTAACCCCGGCAAACCTTTTAAAATTTTTTCAGGCACAGGGAAAAATCCAAAAAAACTCTCCGGAAGTTGAAAAAGATCTTGAGAAGCTAATCACGATTCTTACCCACCCTAAAGAAGAAGGAGAAATTGACTGGGCACGAACCAGGCTCTTCAACCTAAGTGATTTTCATAAAGATATTCGGGGAATTTATCTTAATTTAAAAAATAGAGAACCAGAAGGAGTGATAGAATTTCCGGACTTCCATAAATTCCGCAAGCAAGTGATTAAGGAATTAAAAGCTCTTCAAGGAGAAAATGGAGTAAAGCTTTTCAAGCGAGTCTGGGCAAATCCGGAGAAAAAAGAGCCCATTGCTCCAGGTAATATAGACCCGCCAGATATTCTGGTGGAATTTAATCCTTCGGTTTTATCCAGTCAGTATATTTATCGGAGCAGGTCTGATACCTCTCCTTTTTTCATAGCTAGTATACTCTGGAGCTACCAAGATGTTAGCGGAGACCATATTCCTGAAGGAATTATCCTCTTTTATGGCAAAGATGTAAGGATGGGGAAAATTTCAGCGGATATTTACAACCTTGCTCCCACGATTTTGTGGTTTTTTGATATGCCAGTGGGAAGCGATATGCCCGGGCAAGTTTTAAAAGAAGCTTTTAACTTCCCGGATAAACCTATCAGGTATATAAAATCTTATCAGGGAAAAATCCAGATTCCGGTTAAGTATCAATCCCGGAAACTTCGGAAAGAAGAAAAAGAAAAATTGCGGGCAGTAGGGTATATCAAGTGAGCGAGCAAGTAGTCATAATTGGAGCAGGACCTGCAGGATTAAGTTGTGCCATCCATCTTCAAGAGCAGGGAATAGAACCAGTTATCTTTGAAAAAGAATCTCGCCCTGGTGGTCTGCTCAGAACCGAATATATTCAAAACAAGTTTTTTTTTGACTATGCGGGTCATCTCCTCCACTTTCGCTACCCGGAAATAGAAAACTGGCTCAAAGAGCTGGCTGGGGTAGAAAATTTAACCAAGCTCAAACGGCGCTCTTTTATCTTCTCAAAACAAACTTTAACCCCCTACCCTTTTCAGGTAAATACTTACAAACTCCCTGCTTATGTCATCCTGGAATCGGTTTTTGGATTTATAAAAGCTAAATTACAGCCCCCAAGAAAAGCTGAAAATTTCAAAGAGTGGATTCTTGCTAATTTTGGAAAAGGATTTGCCCGACATTTCTTTTTCCCCTTTAACCAAAAATTCTGGAAAATCAATCTGGAAGAATTGACCAGCGAATGGGCTGAATGGTCTATTCCCAAGCCCTCACTCCGGGAAGTAATTAAAGGCGGACTGGGATTGAACCGAAAGGATTATGGATATAATATCTGGTTCTATTACCCGAAAAAGGGCGGAATTGAATTTATCGTCAGAAAACTAGCTGGCAATGTAGAAAAAATTTTCTTGAATCGTGAAATAATTGCAGTGCATCATAAAAGTAAGAAAATTTTGCTGGATAATGGTGAGGAAATCAGGTATAATTATTTGGTAAGCACAATGCCATTAAGGGAGCTGATTTTGAGAATAACAGACATTCCAGAAGATTTAAGGCGAAAGGCTGAAAATTTGAGATATATTTCGGTATTATGTGTAAATATTGGCTTCAAAGGACCTAAAATTCCTGAATATCACTGGATATATTTCCCGGAAGAAGAGTATATATTCTATCGTTTGGGATTTTATAGTAATTTTTGCACCCTTAAATCCGAATATCAATCTTTGGTGCTGGAAATCAGTTATCTTCCAGAGATAAGCCCGGATTTAGAAAAAGAATATCAGGAGAGAGCGGTTTCTGACCTCAGGAAAACGGGAATTTTAGGCTCAGAACATAAAATAGAATATCTGGGGACAATGAAAATCCCTTATGCTTATGTAATTTATGACCACTATCGTTCCCGGGTCTTACCCCAGCTTCTCAATTTTTTGAAAGAAAATCAAATACTTACAATCGGAAGGTATGGAAGATGGCACTATTCTACCACCGAGGATGCCCTGATTGATGGACGAAAATCTGCTCAAGAGATTGCTCAATGGACAAAATCCGGGTAATACATATCATTACCAAACTGGAGCTGGGAGGGGCTCAAGAGAATACCATTTTTACTGTTAGCCATCTAAATCGGGATTTATTTCATCCTGCTCTCTGGTCAGGTCCTGGAGGGATTCTTACTCAGGAGGTAAGTGAAAAATTAGGGGAGGATTTCCAGCTCATTCCTGCTCTGGCAAGGGAAATCAGCCCGGGGAGAGATATTCTTGCTTTATTTCAGATTTACAGGATGCTTTTAAAAGAGAAGAAGCAAAACCCAGACTCACCGATTATTGTCCACACTCACAGCTCAAAAGCGGGAATTTTAGGAAGATGGGCAAGCTTTTGGGCAGGTATCCCGCTGGTTATTCATAGCTTTCATGGGTTTGGGTTTAATGATTTTCAGCCTTTTTATCTTCGCTGGTTTTTTATCAATCTGGAGAGGTTAACCGCAAGATTCACAGATAGTTTTATTTTTGTGAGCCGGGCAAATATGGCAAAAGCTTTGAAGCTCAAAATAGGCATCAACAAAAGCTGGCATTTAATCCGAAGCGGAGTTGAAATTGAAAAATTTCGTCCCCAATCCATTGACCTGGAAAAAAAGAAAAAGGACCTAGGTGTTGGAGAAGGGAAACTGGTCACAATGGTTTCCTGCTTAAAACCACAGAAAAACCCGCTGGATTTTGCCCGTTCTGCCAGGCTGGTTCTGGAGAAGGTGCCAGATGCCTGGTTTATTGTCTGTGGAGACGGTGAGCTTAGAGCTGAGCTGGAAAAATTAGTCCAGGAGCTCGGGATAAAAGAGCGGTTCAAACTTCTCGGCTGGAGGAGGGACATTCCAGAAATTTTATGGGCAAGTGATTTGCTGGTTTTAACCTCTCTCTGGGAAGGACTTCCCCGGGTTTATCCTCAGGCAATGGCAAGCGAGCTTGCGATTGTTGGCACCCGGGTAGATGGCGCCCCAGAAGCGGTAATCAATGGTGAAACCGGTTATTTGGTGCCTCCAAAGGACTATCAGGGCTTGGCAGAAAAAATTATTGCACTTTTAAAAAACGAGGAGAAAAGGAAACAGTTCGGTAAAAAAGGTGCTTCTCTGGTGAAAGAATTTGACATCTGGAAGATGGTAAAAGACCAGGAAGAATTATATCTAAAATTGCTCAGAGAGAAAGGATTATGGAACTAGAGGGAATATTTGGGGTATTTAGCTTTTTCTTTGGGCTCTGTATTGGTAGCTTTATCAATGTGGTTGCCTGGCGCTGGCCCAGAGAAGAATCCATCATTTCCCCAGCTTCTCATTGTCCGAAATGTAAAGCAAAGATTTCCTGGTATGACAATATTCCTCTTTTAAGTTATCTCCTTTTAAGAGGGAGATGCAGAAGCTGTGGGGAAAAAATCTCCCTCCGCTATCCGGTTATTGAACTTGCCAGCGGGCTTTTAAGTCTTTTTGCTTATTGGTGTTTTGGGATTAGCATCTGGTATTTGGTTTATTATGGCTTTATCTCTGCTTTATTTACCGCCAGTATCATTGATTTGGAGCATAGATTAATCCCGGACGAAATCAGCCTGGGCGGAGCTGTGCTGGGGGTAGGTATTGCTTTTCTTCCCGGTCATCTCTTAACTCCGCTGGATTCATTATTGGGTGCCTTTGCAGGTTTCTTAATTATCTTTATAGTTGCAGAGCTATACTATCTCTTAACAAAAAGAGAAGGAATGGGAATGGGTGATGCAAAGTTATTGGGGATGATCGGAGCCTTTCTCGGCTGGAAATCTCTGGGAGCTATAATTTTTCTTGGTTCTTTATCAGGGGTAATCATTGGAGCTATTGTGATTATCATAAGCAGGAAAGGAAGATTCTTTAAAATCCCTTTTGGTCCTTTTCTTTCTTTTTCTGCGGTGGTCTATGTCTTGTTCTGGAGTGGAAAAGTGAAATTACCTTATTCAAACTTCTTTTCTTATTTGATGGGGTTATGAAAGAAAAGCAAAAAACAGGTTTAATCACTCAAATTATTACCAGCCTGGTAGTGCTCACTTTAGCCAGCACTATTTTGATTTCTATCACCGCTCTTTGGACTTCCAGATTACCTGAAAATACAGAAATTTTTACTCCATACATTTTAGTTGCCTATATTCTGCTTTTTGCAATTGTAATTGCGGTGTTTGGGAGTTTAATACTTAGAAAATTAATAATCATTCCCCTTCGCAACCTTCTAAAAGCAACAGAAGAAATTTCCCGAGGAAATTTAGAAGCCCGGGTGCCGATTATCTCTGATGATGAGCTGGCACAACTGAGCCAAGCTTTTAACCGGATGGCAGAAGAAATCCAGCAAAAACAAAAAAGCCTGGAACAAAAACTGAAAGAGCTTGAGCAGATTAATCAGGAACTTCGCCAGACTCAGGACCAATTAATCTTTTCAGAAAAGATGGCTTCGGTAGGAAAGCTTTCAGCTGGGGTTGCCCACGAGATAGGTAATCCTTTAAGCATTATTATTGGGTATTTAGAATTTCTCTCTCGTTCTTCAAATTTAAATGAGCAGGAACGGGAAAGTTTAAAAAGAGCTGAGGAAGAAACCAGGCGAATTAATCAGATAATTAAAGAACTGCTGGATTACAGTCGTCCCTTAAGCCAGACTTATGAGCCCGTAGATATAAATCAGGTAATTGACGAGACTCTTAATTTGGTTAAATTTCAGAAAGGATTTGACCGGATTCAAACCGAACTTAAACTGGAAGATTCTCTCCCTCCGGTTATGGGGAACCGAAACCAGATTAAACAGGTTCTGATTAATCTCCTGCTTAATGCCCGGGATGCTATGCCAGAGGGAGGAATACTTACTATAAGAACCACTAAAGAAAACCAGCATATTCAAATTGAAGTCATTGACAGCGGGGTGGGAATTTCAGAGCAGAATCTGAAAAAAATCTTTGACCCATTCTTTACTACCAAAGAGCCAGGAAAAGGTATCGGGCTGGGATTAAGCATATCTTTAAAGCTGGTTGAGACAATGGGAGGGAAAATAGAAGTAGAAAGCAAACCCGGGCAGGGCTCGACCTTTAGGCTCAAACTCAAAACCAAAGGAGGGTAAAGTGTCGGGTAGGCCAAGAGTTTTAATTGTAGATGATGAGGAAAACCTCCGGCACTGGCTCCGAATGATTCTTACTGAAGCCAATTATGAGGTAGATGAGGCGGAAAATGGAGAAAACGCTCTGAAAAAATTTGAAACTAATACCTATGATTTTGTCCTCTGTGATATCCGAATGCCCAAAATGGATGGTCCTGCTCTGCTTCAAGAGATGAGACGAAGGCAAATCCCGAGCACAGTAATTATGATGAGTGCTTATGGCAGTGAAGATACCGCCATAGAAACAATGAAAATGGGAGCTTATGATTATATTTCCAAGCCCTTTCATCAGGATGAAATTATTTTGGTACTTCGGAAAGCAGAAGAGAGAGAAAAGTTAATTAGAGAAAATCGGATTCTCCGCCGGCAAATGATTCGGGAATCTGGTTTTCAAAATATCATTACCAGAAATCCGAAAATGCAGGAAATCTTGGAAACAGTTTTGAAAATTGCAGATTATAAAACCACGGTTTTAATTACCGGGGAAAGTGGGACTGGCAAGGAGTTGATAGCAAAGGCGATTCACTACTCCAGCTCCAGAAAAGATGGTCCTTTTATCGCGGTAAATTGTGGAGCAATTCCTGAAACTCTTTTGGAAAGTGAGCTTTTCGGACATATTCGGGGAGCATTTACCGATGCTAGTTATACCAAAAAAGGGCTTTTTGAAGAAGCAGATGCCGGAACTATTTTTCTGGACGAAATCGGAGAGCTTTCTCCGATGCTCCAGGTAAAACTCTTACGAGTACTTCAGGAGGAAGAAATCCGCCGGGTGGGAGATACCCGGTCAATTCCTATCAATGTTCGGGTAATTGCTGCAACCGTGAAAGACCTGGAAAAAGAGGTAAAAGCAGGAAAATTCCGTGCTGACCTCTTTTATCGCTTGAATGTGGTAAGCATCCATCTTCCCCCCTTGAAGGAGAGAAAAGAAGATATTCCCCTGCTCGTGACCCATTTTATTGAGAAACTTTCTTTTAAATTTAATAAAAACATCAAGGGGGCAAGCAAAGAAGTAATGGAAATCTTGCTCAATTATGAATGGCCCGGGAATGTTCGGGAGCTGGAAAATGCTCTTGAGCGTGCCTGTGCCCTGAGCGAAGGGGAGCTAATCAAGGTGGAAGACCTGCCTCCTTATCTCAGAGAAAAAGCAGACACCCATCCAGGACTCTTCCTTCCTCAAGACGAATTAAGTATAAAAAAAGTCACCAGACAAATAGAAATGGAATTAATTCGACGGGCTTTGGAAAAAACCAGAGGGAATAGGACTCAAGCCGCGAAATTACTTGAGATCAGTCATCGGGCTTTGATTTACAAATTAAAAGAATATGGTCTGGACAAATTACTCCCTTCTAGAGTAAAATTAAATCAGAAGGGAAAAGAAACTTAAATCATCATAGCCAAGGAGAAAGAAAATGAATCGCAAGAAGCTTGGATTCACCTTAATTGAAATCGCGGTTACTTTTGCCGTGCTCGCTATTGCCACTGCTCTGGGAATTGGGATTATTTTTAGGGCGCTTCCTAAAATGCGAATTCGGGGAGATGCCTGGAATATCCATCAAACGCTTTTAAATGCCAAAATGACCGCGGTAGCCGAAAAAGTCAATATTGGGGTTATGTTTGTTTATCGTGGTCAATATGGCGGAGATGATATCTGCAAAGACCAAGACTGTTATTTCATTTTTAAAGATGCAAATGGAGATAATCAATATACTAATCTTGATGGCAGAATCTTCCACCAATGTGAATTTATTGACCCCACAAAAGGATGCACGGTTGCAAATGAGGATATAATAATTGGTAGAATAAAAAAACTCCATTCCGCAAATACTTTCCATCAAATTTTTGGAACTCTTATGAACAATACCGGTCAAACCGCAGCAATATATTTTAATGCTCTCGGTAATAGCACCTGGTATAATATGTATACGAGCCCAAATGTTCTGCCTTTTAATGGAGGAGAAATTTTAATTAGAACCCGGATTCCTGTGGATAAAACAACAAATAGATATGTTGTTGGAGGAGTTTCTATCTCTAAAGTTGCTGGAAATATCTCAATAATACCTCCTCAGGTGCAATAGACTCTTAGTATATAAAAATCTTCGTGCCGATTTTCGTCATTTCCCAGACCTTTTCTAGGTCCTCAGCATTCATCCGAATACAGCCATGAGAATATTTGCCCGGCTTTATCCTTCCGGACCTGGTGCCATGAATAGAATATCCTCCACCAAAATGTATCCGATATTTTCCCAAAACCCCTTCTACCGCTCGCTCCTCTCTGCTTAAATTTTTCGGAAGCTCTTCTCCACGTTCCAGCCAGCTCCAATCCGGACGATACCAGACCGGATTTTCCTCTTTGCCAATTACTTCAAAAATCCCTTTCGGGGTAGAAAAATCCCGCTCCTCTCCGCTAGCTTTCAAAATTACCTCGCCTTTGCCACTAACAATGGGGAAAGCATAAAGGATTTGCGTGCCCATCTTGATATAAAGCTGGTCTTTTTCTAGATTGATTTCTAAATATATCTCCTCGCTGGCTACCGTATTATGGAGCCAGTTAAGAGCCTCTTTTAATCGGGCAGATTTTTTCTCCAGAGCTTGAATTTTCTGGTCCCGAACCTGGAGTTTCTTTAAAAAATTTTCCTTATCCATTAATTGTAAATACTCATAAGCTTTTGCCAGCTCCGGAGCACGGTTTTGATTATTTTGAATATATAAAAGAAATTGCTCTCGGGCTTCTCTTTCTCTCCCCATTGCGTAATAACATTCTGCAATCCGAAATTGTGCCTGAGATACCTTCTCGCTGTAAGGATACTCTTCAATAATCCTTTGAAATAAAATTAAAGCGGTGTGGTAGTCTTGCTGATGAAATTTTTCCTCTGCCTGATTGTAAAGCTCATCCCAGGGGGAAGGTCTTTTCTTAAAACTGAAAGAAAGTAAAAAAGAAAATACCAGAAAACCCACTAATACTCTTCTTTTTACTTTCATTAGAAAAAATTTTATCAAAAATTTCCTTAATTAACTATCCTCACTCCTCTAAAGCTTTGATAAGATACCTCCAGACCTCATCCCTGCCTTCTTTGGTTCGAGCGGAAAATTCCACCACCGGCACCCCGGGAAATTCTTGAAGCTGGTCTTGAATTTTCTTTCTCGCAACCTGACGCTGGGATTTTTTCACTTTATCTGCTTTGGTAGCAACTACCAGAGCAGGAATTCCGTTTTCTCTGAGCCAGAAGAGGAAATTAAGCTCATCATCTTCCAGCCCCCGGCGGAGGTCAATAATAATTACCACCAGTTTTAAATTTTTTCTGGTTTGCAGGTAATCTTCCACTATTTTTTTCCAGCTTCTTCTCATCTCTGCTGGAACTTTGGCATAACCATATCCTGGTAAGTCTACAAAATACCATCGTCGGTTTACCAGATAAAAATTTATCAGACGGGTATGCCCGGGAGTGGAGCTGGTGCGTGCCAAACGATGGCGATTCAGCAGGCAGTTTATCATTGAGCTTTTGCCCACATTACTTCTTCCACTAAAAGCTACCTCAGGAAGTTCCGGAGCCGGATACTGTTCACGCCGAACCGCACTGGTTATGAATTTTGCTTCAGTAATTTTTACCATTTTTTAAACCGAAACAAGCCAGCAAGATTCATTATTATAAAAAATAATACTCCGGCGATGGTAATGAAAAGTCCTAAAGCAAATGAAACCGGCTGGTAAATAAAATGAACTTTATGCTTACCCGCAGGGGTAAAAATCAACCGCAGGGATAAATCTGCCCGATAAATTCTGGTTTCTTTCCCATCAACAAAGGCACGCCAGCCCGGATAATACTGCTCGCTCGCCAGCAAAAAGCAATCATTGGGAGCAAGATATTCCAGCTCCACCTCCTGAGAACTTCGCTTTAAAATTCTTACATAGCTTGGTTGGGAAAAAGTTTGCCCGCTCTTGCTCCCGGTCAGCTCCATTTTTTTAAAGACAATTGCCTGGGTGCGAAAATAATCCGGCTTAAAACGATTAAACTTTAAAAAGAATTTTAATGCTTCTTTCAAATTCCTTACGGGCAAAAACCCCGTGCTTTCTATTAAAAAATATCTTGGAAAATTATTTTCAAGCTGATTAAGGCTAATCTCACCTTTTCCTTTGGTTAAATCTTGAGCAAATGGTATCTCTAGCTCTGGATAATAAAACCTGAGCCCTGCCCAGGCAAAATAATCATTGGTGAAATCTCCCTTTACTCCGGGCAAGCCAGCAAAATAAAAATCTGAGGGAAAAGAAATTTGCTTAAGAGGGATTTTTACTTCTTTCCAGCTTCTTTCTTCTCTCTCTGCCGGATTCAAATATCGGTAAAATAACAATTGATAAGTGCCCTGAGCTCTGGAAAAAACCAGAAATTCCCCTCCATCAAAAGCAAATTCTCCCTGAGGGCTCGGGGCAATTCCAATTTCAAACTTCAACTCAGGATTTTTAAAACCGGGCTTAAGCAGAGCTTTGACCAGAACCGGAGAATGAAGCAACAATGATTTTTTGCTCTCACCAGAAATATTAACCACCTCTATCCTGCTCCAGGAAGAAAATCTTCCAAGAAATTGTCCTCGCTCAAGAATCGTTTCTGCAACAGGTTGAGAATTCAGCTCTCTCTCCACCGCAAATATTCCCACATTTAGCAAAGGAAAAAGCCCGGAGCTAATTCGCTCTCTGCTCACCTGAAAAAGTATATGCTTTTTATAATGCTGATTTATCTCTTCATCGCTCTCCAGCCCCTCAATTGCTGAAAGCAAATAAACATAGCCTCTGGGATAAATTGGCTCATAAATTCTCAAATCATCTATTCCCAGAGAAAGAAGAAGATTGGGGAAAAAGATTTTTCCTTCTCCACTAAACCTTGCCAGCTCACGGAACTTGCCGGTTAAATAGCGAGCTTCATTAAGCTGAGAGAACAGGTAATTACTCTCATCCCTTCCCCTGCCCCAGCTCCGGTCTAAATAAAAATTAACAATAAGAGCAGACAAAATTAAAACAGCCCCTATTTTCTCCCGGGAAAATCTGTCTTTAAAAAAAAGAGCAATGAAAAAAATGATTATAATCCCTGTTAATCTGAACATCTCCAGATTCGCCCCGAAAGCGTAAAAAGGCTTAAAGCCATTTAAAAGAGCAATAGCTAGATTTATCCCTGCCCAGAGCCAGACCCCGCCCAGAATGAAAAGCAAAGACAATATTCTCTTTTCCTCTAAAAAGCTCTTAAATCCTACCCCGCTCAAAACCGATAGGCAGAGCGCCAGAGCCGGGAGTGAGTATTTGTAATTATAGGTAATGCTAAAAGGATAAATATATCCAAGCCAGGAGAAAGGCGGAACCCCATAAACCACTCCAAGTAAAAATAAAGAAGAAAGTGCCCAGAATCCTGATTGAGAAAAATTCCGCCTCAACCCGGACAAAGCATAAAAAACCAGAATCAAACCAGCTGTGCCAATTCCAGAAACAAGAAAAGGCACCAGCGGACTTTCAAGATTCTTTCCGAAAAACCAGGGAAGAAGTAAAGAAATAATATAAGCAATATCCAGATGGTTGGTTCCCACACCGGGATGGTGATAGGTCCAGGCTCTGGGCAAATACTCATAAAAAACCAGCCACTGCACACTGGATAATAAAACTCCCGCAAATAGTATAGTAAACAATAATAAAAACCGGGATTTCAGTTTTAAAGGAGAAAAAACCAGAAAATAAAGAGAACTAAAGCCAAGTGCATAGAGGCTGGCTTCAGGAAATCCACCAGTGATCAGAAGATAAATTCCCAAAACAGAGAGCGACCAGCGTGGTAAAGTTCTTTTCTGGTTTAATTTAAAGAACAAATAAAGCTGAAGAGGAAGCAGGCATTCTACATTCAGATGAGACATATAAACATATTTCAGAAAGTATCCGCACAAAGAAAAGCATAAGCCACTTACCAGCCCGGCTAAAACTGGCAAACCAAGAGAAGAGCAGACAAATAAATAAAGAAAAAAACCAGCCAGCCAGAGCCGAAGAATTAAAAGCCAATCAATGGTTCGCCAGAATCCGAGCAAAAATTTAATCCAGCTTAACGGATAAAAAACCGCACTCTGCATATTGGCAAGATGAGGCACTCCCAGTCCATTATGAGAATTCCAGAGGGGAAAATATCCCCAAGCCAGCTCCTGTGCAGAAAAACTATCCCAGGGATAAAAGCCATAGATATTGGTTATATCCTGAATTACCTCGGTAAAGATATACCCCTCCCCATAAATCTTATCCGCATAAACTCCGCTGATTACCAGAAAAAGAATAATTCCTACCAAAAGATGTTGAATTGATTTAGACACCTCGCCTCCTCAATAAAATCACGCCCAAAAAAATTATAAAGCCAGCCAGACTAACAACCAAACCAATTTCAAAATCCCGGGGCTGATACTTAAAAATTATTTGATGGGTGCCTGCTGATAAATAAAGAGACCAGAATCCCTCACTCTCTTCAATCCGAGCCTCCTTGCCATTAACCCTCACTCTCCAGCCTGGTTCATATAAATTGCTCACAACCAGACAGCCAGAAAAAGGAAGCTCGGCTTTTAACCGAATTGAATCAGGAAGGTATTTTTCAATCCTGATCTCAAGACCCCTTAAACAATCCTGATAATTTAAATTTTTATCTTTGCAGAAAAATATCCGGGGAAAATAATCCGGGTTCTCCAGAAGCCAGCCATTTTCTATCTTGGATATCCGATATTTCTTCTCAGCCCCTCTCAAATGGGAAATATCCCGGACTAAAATATATCTTATTCCATAAAGGTCTATCTCTGGATTAAAAAGAGCGGAATTCAGCGGTCTTAAATAGTATTCCGGATAAAAATAATTTAACCGCTCTTTTTGGCTGAGCCGGTTCAACCGGTCCAACAGAAAAAAATAATTTTCCGGGAAAAGAGCATCTGAGCTTCTTAAATCCTCCAGCCCAAAGAGGCTGGCAAGATTGGGAGGGAGCAAAGGATAAGGCTCATCTATTCCACTAATTTTAAAAGGACCTTCTTTTTGGTATTTTTCAGAAATTTGCTTAATCCAGGTTTTTTCTTCAAGATGAGAATTTTTCAGGTCAATATAAGGAGAGAGCTGGAAGGTATAAAGATAAAGGCTCAAAAGCAAAAGAGCGAATAAAATTCCAGTCCAGAACCTGCTTTTTCTGGCTATCAGGTTTAGCCCTGCTCCGAGCAGAACCGCAAGACAAAAATTTATCTCGGAAAAATAAAATTTGTAATTAGAAAACTGGTCAAATGGGGGAACAAAAGCGAGCCAGCGAAAAGGTGCCATCCCGTAAGTTAAGCCCAGAAAGATTATTCCTAAAAAAGCAAAAAAACTGAACCGGGCAGGAAGGATTTTTAGCCGGGCAAATCCCAGCCCGGCAAGAAAAAATGCCACAATTCCTGCTCCAGGCAAAACCCCCGGAACTATGGTTCTTAAATAACCGGCTTGAAATACTGACCAGCTCCCCCTGCCCAAAAGTTCTACCATCATCCTTCCTGCTCCCCGGGAAGCAGGATACCAGCCGGAAATGAGAAAAGAAGGAAAGGTGCGAATATCCAGATGAAAGAAACCAAAACCCGGATAGTGCAAACTCCAGCACCGAGCAAGATAATTCAAAAAAGGAAGTAAAACCCAAAAAGAAAGAATAACCGCACCAGAAAAGCTAAATACAAGCAAGCTT
>CAZKMM010000047.1:0-17551 GCA_964553915.1 uncultured bacterium | reverse complement strand
TCTTCCTCGCGGAACAATCCTTTTCGGTGTGCAACACATCTTGTCATAAGTTGCCGAAATTCTCACCGGGGGAAAAATGAGCATTACTTTTTGAATTTTTCTTGCCAGCGGTTTCATCTTTTTAAATTTATCATATTTTCAAAAAATTGCTTAACGATACCCCATCCTTTTGAGGGCAAGCGGGTCTTTGGTCCAGTTCTTACTTAGTTTTACCCTAAGCTCTAAATACACCTTGGTTCCAAGGAAAAATTCTATCTCCTGTCGGGCAAGAGTGCCAATTTTTTTTATCATTTGTCCTTTTTCTCCAATAATAATCCCTTTCTGGCTCTTTCGCTCCACAAAAATAATCGCCCAAATTCGGAGCAGGCTTGGACTTTCTTTCCACTCTTCAATTACTACTGCGGTGGAATAAGGCACCTCCTGATGGGTAAGCTGGAAGATTTTTTCCCGAATCAGTTCACTCACCCAGAATCGCTCTGCCTGGTCTGTAAACATATCTTCAGGAAAAAGCGGAGGAGATTCAGGAAGATAGGGCACTGTGGCTCTGAGCAAAAGCTCAATCCCATCCGCATAAAGGGCCGAGATGGGAATAATTTCTCTGAAATCTGCCAGCTTTTGCGAATAATCAATCATAGGAAGGAGCTCGGTTTTTTTTACCAGATCAATTTTGTTGATTAAAAGGATTAAGGGAATTTCTAAAGGCTCAATCTGTTTTAAAGTAAAAAGGTCTTCTTCTTGCCAGGGCTGGTTGGCTTCTATCATCAGGTAGATTAAATCCGCTTCTTTAGCAGATTTGAGGGCTTGCTGAACCATATATTGATTTAGCTCTTTTTTTGCCTGGTGAATTCCTGGGGTATCCCAGAAAATCAATTGAGCGTCTTTTAAAGTTTTCACTCCTAAAATTCTGTTCCGGGTGGTATTGGGCTTGGGAGAAATAATAGCAATTTTTTGCCCCAGGATTTGATTTAATAGAGTGCTTTTACCCACATTGGGTCTGCCGGCAATGGTGATGTATCCACATCGGTATCCCGGAATTGGTTCAAGTATTTTCCCTCGCTCTTTTTCTCGCTTCACCGGTATTTTTCCCAGAGGGTTGGCTTGGGTGCTTTTATCTCTGCCGGATACCAGGTGAAATAAGAAAGATACCAGCGATGTTCAAAGGTCATCACCTTGCCAAAAGGAAGGATATCATCAGATAAAATCCAGACCTTTACCCGGGCACTTTTTCCATCTGGCTCAAGTTCCAGGGAAAGAATCTGATAGTCCAGAATCCGGTTCCGTTCAAAATTCCGCTCCCACATTGCAGGAAGAATGGTATCCAGAAATTTGTAGAAATGCTCCTGGTCCTGGAACTTTGCCTGAAGCTCCAGTTTGTAGGCAAAGCTGTCCAGGTCTTTGCTCCGAAGAAAATCATAAAACTCCACCACCTTTTGATATAAATCTTCAGGAGACGGGTTTTCCAGCTCCGGAGGTTTTTTCGCACAGCTGAAAACAATCAGCAAAATGCCCGCTAGCCATAAAACAGATTTTCTCATTCCAGCATTCCCCTCTTAAATTTGGTTGCCCAGCGTCTGCTGGCTATAATTAGAATAATCAATTTGCCGGTGAATGACAAAATAGAATTCAGGCTGGAGTGAATTTTTCCCTTACTCTGGGCCGGATTTTGTCTGGCTTATTTTCTTCCGGGGGTGATTTCTGGAAAATGGGTGGCAAGCAGTGAGGTCTGGTTCTTTGAAAGACAAATTCAATGGCTCCCTTTTACTGAATTTAATTATTATTGCCTGAAAAACGGAATATATTCTGCCTGGTCTCTCCCGGTTATTTGATTACCACCAGCAAAGCAAAGCTCTACCATATCGGACTAGACCGCCCCCGAGACCCGAAAGCCATTGACGAGAATGACCTATTCTATTTACGACTGCTCAATGTGGGAAATCTAATCTCGCGAGGAGTGGAGCTAAAAATCCCGGAATTGGAATTTAAAGGCAGGTATTCAGACTTTTATTTTTATAAAATCCCGGACCTACTTCCAAGATTCTGGCTCACCACTCAGGTGGAGATAAAAACTCCCGAGCAGGTCTGGGAGGAAATCAAAACCCGCTCCTTTGACCCAAAAACTACTACTCTGCTGGAAGATAAAATAGAATTTTTAAGCTCCGGCTTTGATTCTGGAAAAGCTCAGCTTTTGAAATTTGCTCCGGGAAAATGGGAATTTGAGCTGGAGCTTCCGGCAATTTATCCTTCCCAGCCCGAGGTTGCTCGGTATTTTCTGGTGGTGGGAGAGAATTACTTTCCCGGCTGGAGAGCTTTTTTAGATGGAGAGGAAAAAAGAGTGTATCGGGCGGATTATCTTTTTCTTGGTCTTGCCCTTCCTTCTGGAAAACATCACCTGAGCTTAAAATATTACCCGATTCATTCCCAGCTGGGGCTTTTCTGTCGGGTTTGCGCAGGGATTTTCTGGCTCTTTTCTCTGCTCGTCTTTCTTAAAAGAAAATTCAATAAATTCAAATAGTTATCTTAATTATCCCTTGCCCGGGGCAGATTCAATGATTATATAAATAACAACTACAATTTATCTTTGTTCATCTAATAGAGAATTTTTTAAGCCTCTTTTTTCTAGCCGGGAGGGTGAAAATGGCGAGCTTGGTAAGGGAGCCTTTAAAGGTCTTTTTCCTTGGAACCTATCTTCCCAGAAAATGCGGGATAGCCACCTTCACCTATGATTTAAGGCAGGCATTTTTAAACTCTTCCAATCCCTCTCCTGAGGCTTATGTAATGGCAATGACCAATTCTCCAAATCATTATGATTATCCAGAGGAGGTAATTTTTGAGATAAACCAAAACTCGGTTCTGGACTATCATCGGGCAGGAGAATATGTAAATTTTTCAGATGCAGACCTTGTCTGCGTCCAGCACGAGTTCGGAATTTATGGCGGAGATGCAGGAAGTTATCTGGCTCATTTTCTCTCCCGGGTAGAAAAACCTATCATCACCACCCTTCATACGGTTCTGGCGGACCCAAAAGATAGTTATTACCGCTCGTTTCAGCAGGTGATTAAATTTTCTGACTATCTGGTGGTAATGGCGGAAAAAGCCCGCCAGCTTTTGATTAAAATCTATGATGCTCCGGAGGAAAAAATCCGGCTGATTCCCCATGGAATTCCCCTTCCGCCTCCTCAGAGCCAAAAGGAGCTTAAGAAAAAACTCGGCTTGGAAGGTAAAAAAGTGCTTTTGACCTTTGGTCTGCTCAGCCCGAACAAGGGCATAGAAGTAGTAATAGATGCCCTTCCTGAGATTCTTTCTGAAAACCCGGAAGTGGTGTATGTGGTGGCAGGAGCAACCCATCCTGAGGTAAAAAAGCATCAGGGAGAAAAATACCGGGAATTCCTGAAAAAGAAAGCCCAGCAGAACGGAGTTTTAAAACAGGTAATTTTTGTGGATAGATTTCTCAACCTGGAAGAGCTGAAAAATTATATTGGTGCCTGCGATATTTATATCTCCCCTTACTGGGTGCGGGAGCAGATTGTTAGCGGGACACTTTCCTACACCGTGGGAATGGGCAAGCCGGTTATCAGCACTCCCAGCTGGTATGCAGAGGAGATTTTAAGTGAGGGGAGAGGGATTTTAATAGATTTTGGCGATTTTCAGGGGCTGGCTCGGCAGGTAAACCAACTGTTTCGTGAGCCTCATCTCTTAGAGCAAATCAGCAAAAAGGCTCGGGAATTTGGAAAGAAATTATACTGGAGCGAGGTAGGAAAAGCCTATGCCCGGCTTTTCAAAGAGGCAATAGAAGGCAAAGCCAGATTTCCTGCCCTGCGCTTTTTCCCAAGCGGGATTTATTCCCAGATGCGGGTGGATAAATTTCGGCTGGAGCATTTTTTAAATCTAACTGATGATACCGGGATTATCCAGCACAGCTTTTATCATATTCCGGAGCGAAAGACCGGCTATTCCACAGATGATGTGGGAAGAGCCCTGGCAGTGATGATGAAATACTGGGAGCAGAGCAAAGACCCCAAAGCCCTGCAACTGGCAGAAAAGTATCTTAGCTTTTTAAGATATTCCCAGCGGGAGGATGGCAGGTTTCATAATTTTATGAGTTATCATCGCCAGTTTCTGGATGAAGTGGGAAGTGATGACACTCAGGGTCGTGCCCTGCTCGGCTTAGGAGCCACCCTGCTTTATGGACCGGATACTGGCTGGAGAGCTCCTGCTAAAGAAAGCTTTGAGCACGGGTTTGACGCCTTTGAAAGCTCTCATCCTATGGCAATAGCTTATGTCCTGCAATCCGCCTGGTATTATTTAAGACGCTATCCCGGAGCAAGAACAGTCAAGACTAAAGCTCAAATTCTGGCGGAGAGGCTTTATCAACTTTATCTGACTCATTCTGATGCTAACTGGAAATGGGTCTCAGAGCAGATTACCTATGGAGCAGGAAAAATCCCCACCGTCTTTTTCCTGGCAGAAGATATCTTTGGAGATGAAAAATATTTGAAGGCAGGAAAAGAAATCCTTGAGTTTTTGATTAAATCTCTTGACCGAGGGGACTATTTTGACCTGGTGGGAAATCAGGGATGGTTTCCAAAAGGAAAAAAACCTGCCCTGTTTGACCAGCAACCCATCTGTGCCAGCTATCTGGTAGAGGCACTGGTGCTGGCATATAAAAAGACTGGTCAGAAAAAATACCGGGTTCTTGCCCAAAAGGCTTTTGAATGGTTTCTGGGAAGAAACCGGCAGGGCATCCCGCTTTATGACCCGAATACCGGGGGATGCCGGGACGGATTAAGCAAAGACGGGGTAAATTTAAATCAGGGCGCAGAATCTTTAATTTGCTTCTGGGATGCTTATCTCAACCTTAATCAACTCCGGGCTCAACTTGGACTTCTGGACTATCAAGAACCAGAAAAAGAAACTCATCCTTACTCAGGCAGTGATGAAATCAGAGAGGCAGAAAAGCCCGCCCTTCAACTGGCAAAAGAAAAAGCCAAAGACTAAAAGGTTATCTTAAAGAAATCGGCTTGGGAGAGATAACTGCCAGAGCATAAACAGGTTTGATATATCTGCGGGCAACCTCCTGAATCTGCTTTGCGCTCACAGATTGAATCCTTTCTGAATACCTCTGCCAGTGCCCAAATCCCAAGCCATATAGCTCGTCAAAAAATATATGAGTGGCAACAGTGAGATTGCTCTGAAGCTCTATCTCATAATTGCCAATTAAACTATTCTTTGCCCGCTCCAGCTCCTCTTTCGCAACCAGCTCTTTTTTGAGCCGGTCAAATTCCTGCTTAAGCCCCCTGACCGCCTGCTCTGCCTTCTCCGGAGCACAACCAATATAACCAGCAATAAACCCCGGCTCCAGCCCATCAAGATGATAAGCACTTAGCTCATAAGCCAGGCTCTGCTCATCCCGAAGATGAATAAAAAGCCTTCCACTCATCCCGCTTAAAATCTCGGAAAGAACCTCAACCGCTGGCTGGTCCGGAGAAGAAAGAGTGGTTCCCAGCCAGCCGAGCATAATATGAGCCTGAGCGGTTTTTTGCTTAACCTGAGTAATTCTGCTTTTTGCAAGCTCAGGCTCCGGGGAAGGCGGGGTTATTTTTTCTTTTTTAATTTCCCAACTTGTGAATAATTCTTCTAGTTTTACTTTAAGATAGTTCGGGTCTATATCCCCGCTCACTGCAATTACCAAATTCTCCGGTCCAGCGAAGCGCTGATAGAATTCCTGCAAATCCTCTCTCTTTAACCTGGCCAGGCTCTCCTCATTCCCTAGAGGATTAAACCGATAGGGATGATGCTGATAAAGGGTCTTGAGAAAAAGCCGGTTTACCAGAATCCGGGGTTGGTCCTTTTCCCGGCGAATTGCACCGAGCACCAGATAGCGAATCCGCTCCAGCTCCTGCTCCGGAAAACTTGGCTCTGTTAATACCTGGGCAAAAATCTCCAGTGCCCGCTCAAAATTAGCACTGGGAACCGTCATTGTCAGACCAAAACTATTTCTGCCAGAAAAACCAGCTAAAGAGCCAGCCAGAGATTCTATCTGGCGATGAATTTCCTGACCGCTCATTTGCTCGGTGCCCTCAGTAAGCATCTCAGCAATCAGATTAAAAACTCCATTGGTTGCTTCATCTTCAAATCTCACTCCACCCAGAAATCCAGCCCGAACCGAGACCAGAGGAACATAATGATTTTCCCGAACCAGAAGCCGAACCCCATTTTTAAGCACAAATCTTTTTGGCTCCGAGACCATTTTGGCTTTATCCACTCTGGGGAAAGGATAAAGCGGAGCAGAAATATAAGGAGGCTTTTGTTTTTCTAAAGGAGCAGGCTTTTTCCTCTCTGCCTGAAAAATGGCTTTTTCCAGCTCCTGCTCCAGGGAAGGTTTAAATCTATTTTCCGGAACTATCCCGGCAAGGGAAAGATTTGAGCTTTTAAGATATTTTTCCGCACAGCGGATAATATCTTCTTTACTGGTCTGCTCAATGGCTTTTAGATATTTTTCCTCGTAATCCGGGTCTTCGGTTAAAGAAATGAAAAACCCCAGCCGGCGTGCCCTTCCCTCCATTGTTTCCCGGGAATAAATCGCATCGCTTTCAATCTGTCTTTTTGCCCGCTCCAGCTCCCAGTCTTCAATCCCAAAAGTTTTTAGAGCCTGAAGCTGAGCGATAATTTCACCTATCCCGTCAATCAGGCGAGCTGGCTCTAAACTGGTGCCAATAATAAATAAACCCGGTCCCCTGGGAGTATAAGCATAAGCCCAGACCTGATTCACCAGCTTTGTCTTATCCCTTACCTGCTCCACCAGGCGGGAGCTTTCCCCCTGACCGAGAATCACTGCCAGAAGGTCTAAAGCCGGCATATCCGGATGACCAAAGCCAGGAATCTTCCAGCCCAGATAAACATAGCTTTGCTCCAGCTTCTCCGGGCTGAGCTTTAGCCGAAGTTTTTTCTGCTCGGGCTCGGAAATCTCCTCTGGTTTCTGCTCCGGACAGGATGAGCCTGGCTCTACTTTTTTAAAAATCTTTTTTACCAGCCTTTGCGCCCCGCCCAGCTCTATATCTCCGACTATAACCACCCGGAGATTTTTTGGCTGATAATAACAGCTCCAGAATTCTTTTAAATCCTCACTGGTAAATCCTGCTACCTGTTCCTGGTAGCCGATTACAGGTCGGCGATAAGGATGAGTCTGATATGCCAGAGAAAAAAGCTGATGATACAGCCGGACCCGGGGATTATCCTCCTCCCGACGAATCTCCTCTAAAACTACCTCCCGCTCCCGCTCCAGCTCCTCAGGTAAAAATAAAGGATGTAAGACCAGGGCACTCAATGCCTCCAGCCCGGCAGAAAAAAACCTGCGGGAAATCACCGTATGATAAACCGTAAAATCAATGCTAGTAAAAGCATTGAGAGCTCCGCCCAGCTCCTCAATCCGGCGAGCTACCTCCCCGCTCGGATAATGCTCACTGCCCCGAAAACTCATATGCTCAATTAAATGAGCGATGCCCGCCTGTTCATCTTTTTCACTGCCACTTCCAGCCTGCGCCCAGATTTGTATCGCTACTACCGGTGAGGAGCTATTTTTTTCCAGATACACCTTTACCCCGTTTTTTAACTCCAGCATCTTTCGTTCCTTGGGAAGATTAATTTTAGAAAACTTATGAGAAAGGAAAGTTGAATTTTCGCCTAATGAACTGGCACCCAGCAAAATCAAAAGAAAAAACCAAAATCCTTTTAGCAATTTTTTCATTCCCAATAGATTGCCAGCTAAACTTGAGAATGTCAATTTTTCAGAAACCGGACTGACTGGTTGATTTCTTTAAAAGCAGATGATAATATTTTTATAAAAGTTTCCGAAGAAATTAGTTGAGGGAATAAAATGGCAGATTCCCGGGAGAAAAAAAATGGGAAATTAAAGATTGACCAGCTGGTGCTTTCTGCCAAAAGCTTGAGCCTCCAGATTGAACGGCTGAAAAAAGAGCGGTTTTTAAGAGAGAAAGTTGTGGACTTAAATGAATACCGCAAGCTCCGCACCACCCGGCAGGCAAAAACCGTGCTGATTATTGATGATGAGGAATCTGTCCGGGAGCCACTGAGACTTGCTCTGGAGCGAGAAGGATATCAGGCGCTCTGCGCCTCTGATGCAATGGAGCTGGCAAAAATTATGGAAAACCACAGCTTTGACCTCATCCTTCTTGACCTTCGCCTTCCCTGGGTAAATGGCTTTGAGCTCTGTATGCTGATGAAAGGAAATAAATTGCTTCGGGATATCCCCATCATCTTTATGAGCGGAGAGACCAAAAAAGAAGAAATTAGAAAAGCCTTTGAAGTTGGATGCGATGAATACATCACCAAGCCCTTTGAGCTGAACCGGCTTCTTCGCACCATTAAATATTTTCTGGAAAATTATTGATGCCTGGCTCTGCCTCTCGCCTGCGAGAACGAGTATTTCTATTTTTCATAATTGCAGGGTTTGTTCTTGGACTGGTGGTTTTGCTCTTGCAATGCCACGACCTGGTTGATGATGCTTATATCTCAGCCCGCTATGCCCGAAATCTGGTTCAGGGATATGGGCTGGTTTACAACCGGGGAGAAGCTCTGGAGCGAGTAGAAGGATATTCTAATTTTCTCTGGGTGCTTTTGTTGGCACTGGGCTTGAAGCTCGGGCTGAGTATAAAATTTACCGCTCAAGCTCTGGGAGTGGTCTCCGGACTTCTCAGCCTGCTGGTCATTTTCCTCTGGCTCAAGCAGGAAACCCAGAGCAGATGGCTTGCTCTTTTGGCCGGGTATTTTCTTGCCAGTAATATTTATTTTGCCATCTGGCAGGTAGAGGGGCTTGAGAGCGGGCTTTTTGGATTTCTGCTCCTTGCTGGAATTTACGCTTTTAGTAAAAACCATCTCCGAAGAGCAATGCTCCTCTGCCTGCTCGCCTCCCTGACCCGCCCGGATGGAATTCTTCTTTTTTTTGTGATTGCTGGAGTGCAAATTTTTCGCTCCGGAAAAAAGCTATCTGCTCAGAAGCAAAATTTAAAAATCTGGCTCTGGTTTATAGTTCCTTATCTTGGCTATTTCCTTTTCCGGGCTATTTATTACCAGAGCCTTTTCCCCAATACCTTTTATGCCAAAACCGGCCTGGGATGGCTCGCCCTGAGAGAAGGTCTTTTTTACTTTAAAAGCTTTTTCTTAAAAAATCCCCATCTGCTTCCTTTATATCTTCTTTTGCTTTATGCCCTGGCACGGCTGAAAAAATTCAGCCCGGCAATTCAAGCCGGGTTAATCCTGGTAGGGATTTACAGCCTGTTCATTTTTCTGGTGGGTGGAGACTGGATGCCCGGGTTTCGCTTCCTGGTCCATATCTTTCCATTACTCTGCGGTTGCTCAATGATTGCAGGATTAGAGCTTGCCCGGGATTTAAAGTATTCCCTGAAAAGTTCCCGGCAAATAGTTTCCGCGCTGTTTATGATAATGGTTGCTGGCAATCTCTATGCTTTTTCCAGCTATTCGCTCAAAGATAGCTTTGAAAAATCCTGGCACCGGGAACAATCCAAATGGTATCTTCCCACTGCCCGGTGGCTTAAAACCTATGTCTGGCAGAATCAGAGCATTGCTCTTGGAGACATTGGCTACATCGGATATTTTGGAGACCACCACCGAATCATAGATACGATGGGCTTGGTGGACCGGCATCTGGGAAGATTAAAGGGCATCTCCTCTATGACCACAGACCTTGATTATATTTTTTCTCAAAATCCCTTCTGCATTGTCAGTCTGGTTCATCACTACCCAAACGGAGCCTGGCTCGGGCATAGCGAATTTGACCGAAAACTTGCCCAAGATGCCCGTTTTAAAGAAAAATACCGGCTGGTCAAAGAAATCTATGGATGGCATAGTGTGGAAATCTCCAGAACTGACTGGAAAAAAAGGCAAAGTGAGGTATTTTTCCGAATTTATTTCCAAAATCCTCCATAAATTTTAATATTTTGGCTGATTTTTTGATTTTATGGATAAATACTTCTTTTCGTAAAAATTTAGCACTCCAGCAAAAAAGGTGCTAAAAATTTCCTCTCCTCCTCTTGACAAACCCGATTCCGGATTTATACTTAATAACGAATTTTTACTATTCGTATAAATTTTCGGGGAAAGGAGGGAGTGAAAAATGGCAGTAAAAATCAGACCGCTTCAGGACCGGATTCTGGTCAAGCAATTGGAAGAGGAAGAAAAAACCGAAGGTGGAATCATCATTCCAGACACTGCAAAGGAAAAGCCCCACCAGGGAAAGGTGATTGCGGTCGGAAAAGGCAAAGTTCTGGAGGACGGCTCGGTCAGACCTCTGGAGGTCAAGGTTGGTGACCGCATCCTGTTTGAAAAATATGCGGGCACCACGGTAAAAATCGGCGGTGAGGAATATATGATTATGCGGGAAGATGATGTTTTAGCCATCATTGAGGAATAAGAAAACAAAAATTTTTTAAAAAAGGAGGTAAGGAAAATGGCGGCAAAGGAATTGAGATTTCAGGAGGAGGCAAGAAACAAGATTCTCAAAGGGGTAAACACTCTGGCGGATGCGGTTAAGGTCACTTTAGGTCCTCGGGGAAGAAATGTTTTAATTGAAAAGACTTTTGGCTCCCCCACGGTAACCAAAGACGGAGTCACGGTGGCGAAAGAGATTGAGCTGGAAGATAAATTTGAAAATATGGGAGCCCAGATGGTCAAGGAAGTGGCGAGCAAGACCAGTGATGTTGCTGGAGACGGCACCACCACTGCCACAGTTCTGGCTCAGGCAATTTATCGGGAGGGAATGAGACTGGTTACCGCAGGTGCCAATCCAATGGGCTTGAAAAGAGGAATTGATAAAGCGGTAGATACCGTGGTGAAGGAGCTGGAAAAACTCTCCAAACCAGTAAAAAGCAAAGAGGAGATTGCTCAGGTAGGAACCGTTTCTGCTAATAATGACTCTCTGATTGGTGAAATCATTGCGGAAGCTATGGATAAAGTTGGAAAAGAAGGCGTCATTACAGTAGAAGAAGCCAAAACTACTGAGACCAGCCTGGATGTGGTTGAGGGAATGCAATTTGACCGGGGGTATCTCTCTCCGTATTTTGTCACGGACCCGGAAAAGATGGAATGCGTTCTGGAAGATGTTTATATCCTTCTCCATGAGAAGAAAATCAGCTCTATGAAAGACCTGCTTCCACTTCTGGAGCAGATTGCTCGGATGGGTAAGCCCCTGCTGGTGATTGCGGAAGATGTGGAGGGTGAAGCTCTGGCAACCTTAGTAGTTAACCGGATTAAGGGCACTTTGAGCTGTTGTGCGGTAAAAGCTCCGGGATTTGGTGAGAGAAGAAAGGCAATGCTTCAGGATATTGCTATTCTCACTGGTGGTCAGGCATTTACTGAGGACCTGGGCGTGAAGCTGGAAAATGTGAAAATCACTGACCTGGGTCGGGCAAAGAGAATCGTGGTGGATAAGGATAATACCACGATTATTGAGGGTGCGGGCAAGAAAGAAGAAATCAAAGCCCGGATGAATCAGATTCGTGCCCAGATTGAGGAAACCACCAGCGACTATGACCGGGAGAAACTCCAGGAGCGACTGGCAAAGCTCGCGGGCGGAGTTGCGGTAATTAAGGTCGGTGCCGCTACCGAGACCGAGATGAAAGAAAAGAAAGCCCGGGTAGAAGATGCTCTTAATGCCACTAAAGCTGCGGTAGAAGAAGGGATTGTTCCTGGCGGTGGAGTTGCTTATATTCGTTGTATCCCGGCTCTGGAAAATCTCAAGCTGGATGATGAAGATGAGCAGTTCGGAGTGAACATTGTTAAGAAAGCTCTGGAAGAGCCTGCCAGGTGGATTGCACAAAATGCCGGGATGGACGGTGCCATTGTGGTGGATAAGATTAAGTCTGGAAAAGGTGGACACGGCTTCAATGCCCAGAAGCTGGAATTTGAAGACCTGACCAAAGCAGGAATCATTGACCCGACCAAGGTGGTGAGAAGCGCTCTTCAGAACGCGTCCAGTGTTGCTGGCTTGCTCATCACCACTGAATGCCTGGTGGCAGAAAAACCCGAGGAAAAGGAAAAATTCCCGGGCACTGCTCCTCCACCAATGTATTAAACTGAATAAATAAACCAAAACCCGGGCAGATGCTCTCTGCCCGGGTTTTTTATTGAAAAATTTTAAGGCTCTTCAAACGAAAAATCAAACAAAAATCAAATTATTTTAGTTAATTTTTAAAGTATTACTTGATAATTGGTCAGTGGGGACAATATGAGGCAAGAATTTTTCCTTCCTCTTTCAAAGCCCGCATTTCCAGACCAGCCAGGATATAAGGATGAGCAAAAAGCGGGCGGGTAAAAGCCGGGTGCTGAACAAAGAAAAGCAAGCCAATATGGTCTGAGAGATTAGAAGCCTTGCTATGAGCCTCAAACCTGCCGGTGAGAATTTCCATTAGGGCACAGGCAATTCCCTGAATCCCATCTCCAGCAATGGTATGGATGGGGCGGAGAACCGCTCCCATCTGGTCCGGGATATACTCATCAAAGATGCTGGTTCCTTCATTAAAATCCTCGGAGCAGGAAATAAAGCTATCCACTCGGGTCTATCCCTGCCATCTGATAGACAGGAAGGCAAGCTTCATACATCATCTCTTTATAGGAGACCTCGGGACTGGTGGCTCCATAGCTGGCAATACCATAACCTATCACAGCTATTTTTTTACTCAGCATCTTTGTCTCCTTTAAAGCCTCTAATTATTTTCCTGCAATCTTTTCCTGAACAAACCGAATAATCTCTTCGGTGCTGGTTCCGGGAAGGAAGATTTCTAAGACCCCTAATTGTTTGAGCTTTTCTACATCTTCCGGTGGGATAATTCCTCCGCCAAAAACTTTAATATGCTCTGCACCCTTTTCCTTTAAAAGTTCCAGCACCCGGGGAAAAATGCTCAGATGGGCACCAGAGAGGATGCTCAAGCCAATGGCATCTACATCTTCCTGGATGGCGCTCTCCACAATCATTTCCGGGGTCTGGTGAAGACCGGTATAAATTACCTCAAAGCCTGCATCTCTTAAAGCCCGGGCAACAATCCTAGCTCCCCGGTCGTGTCCATTCAAGCCAGGCTTGGCAACGAGGATTCTGAGCTTTTTCTCACCCATTGGGCAACTCCTTTTTATTTACCATAAATTGAAGATTTACTAAAATCAGGGTCAGGATTTATATTGACTTTTTTTAAAAAATCTCTTTAAGATAAACAGGTATGAAAAAGGTCTTAAGCATTGCAGCTTCGGACCCTTCTGGCGGAGCTGGAATTGAGGCGGATTTAAAGGTTTTTGCTCAGCTGGGAGGGTTTGGTTTAACCGCTATCACCGGGCTTACGGTTCAAGGACCAAAGGGAATTGAAAAGATAATCCCCACTCCAAAGGAGGAGTTCAGGCGAATTTTAGAAATTCATCTGACCGAAACCAAGCCCGATGCGGTGAAAATCGGAGCCTTGATTGATGCGGAGCATATAGAAGCGGTAAAAGCATTTCTCTTTCAGGTAAAAATCCCTGCGGTGCTTGACCCGATTCTTCTCTCCAGCACCGGCTATGAGCTTCTGGAAAAATCTGCCTGGGCAAGCCTGGAAGGTTTATTTCCACTGGTAAGCCTCATTACTCCGAATTTAATGGAAGCAGAGCTTTTATCCGGGATAAAACTCCAGAATGAGGAGAACAGAATTCAGGCTCTTAAAAGACTGGAGCAAAAAGGAGCAGGGGCAATTTTACTCAAAGGCGGTCATCTTCGGGGCGAGCCCGAGGACTGGCTCTGGCAAGAAGGCAAATTAAAAAAATTCCAGCATCAGCGAATTTCGGGAGAGATTCATGGCACTGGTTGTGCTCTTTCCAGTGCTGTTGCGGTGTATCTGGCAGAGGGCTTGGCTTTGCCTGAAGCGGTTCTGCGGGCAGAGCAATATCTAGAGCAGGCTTTAAATAGCTTTCTTTATTTTTCTGGAGTAAAATATTTAACCCATATCTTTGATTGAACGGAGGGAAAATGGAGCCGGGAAAATTTATTGTTCTGGAAGGAATTGATGGAGCTGGCACCACCACTCAGGCAAAGCTTCTTTACCAGAGCCTGTTAAAAAAAGGGATTTCGGTTCAGCTCACTGCGGAGCCAAGCACCGGTCCGATAGGAAGCCTGATCCGAAAATATCTTAAAGGAGAGGAAAAATTTGCAGAGCGACATTTAGGTGCTCATATTCTAGCTCTGCTTTTTGCGGGCGACCGGATTGACCATCTCTCCCGAGAGATTTTTCCTGCCCTGGAGCAGGGTAAGGTGGTGATTTCAGACCGGTATCTTCTTTCCAGCCTGGCATATCAATCTCTGGAGTGCGAGCTGGACTGGGTCTCGGTCATCAATCGAGAAGCCCCTCCGCCGGACCTGACCGTGCTTCTGGACTGCCCAGCAGAAATTGCCTTAAAAAGAATAGAGCAACGGTATTTATGGCCCGAGCTATTTGAGAATCTGGAGGTGCAGAAAAAGGTGCGGGAAAAATACCTCAAGCTTGCCCGCCAGCTTTATTCCGACCTCCGAATTGTAGTGATAGATGCCTCTCGCCCCATTGAAGAAGTTTCTCGGGAGATAATTCGGGAGGTTAGTAATTTTCTGGAGCGGGCTGGACTTAAGCTTTAGCTCCATCTCAAGCCCAGGCTAATTCCTGAAAGAAGGGGAAATAATGTTCCAGCTCTTTTATTACCGGCTTCTCCTTTAAAAAAAATCTATCATTGCATAGCTTAAAATCCTCCAGCCAGCTTTCTATCTGCGGTTCTGGAAGATTTAAAATTACAAATGGAGGCTTTTCCAGTTCCGGAAGAGGAATTTCTTTTGCCAGAGCCGGAGCAATTCCCAGATTATGATAGCCGATGATAACGGAACTCCTTAAGGGATTTCTCAGTATTCCCATCAGGCTGGCTAAAAAATAAAATTCCCTGAAAATTCTTTAAGCCCCGAAGCCAGGAAAGAAGCTCCATTTAAGGGCTTTAAGGTATTCCCAGAAGGCTCTTGGCAACCTCCAGGACATTCCCAGCCTGAATTGGTTTGGTAATATAAGCATTGGCACCGAGAGCAAGAGCCCGCTCCCGGTCTTCTGCTCCTCCTTCGGTAGTAATGACCATAATCGGGATATTGCGGTATTTAACATCCCGGCGAACCAGGCTGATGAGCTTAAGACCATCCATTACCGGCATATTAATATCTGTAATAATCAGGTCAAAGGTATCTGAGTTAAGCTTCTTTAAACCCTCCACTCCATCGCCAGCTTCTACAATCTCTGCCCCTCTCAGCCGTTTCAGGGCAAAGCTGATTAACTGTCGCATTGTTGGAGAATCTTCCACCACCAGAATTTTCACTTCCCTTGCCCCCTTGAATTTTTCATTATATCTTTATTCGCTAATGAGTCAAAAGCTCCATAAATCCCTTAATGGTCTGAAGCTTTCTCTGTGCCTCAGTATAGAGCCGGGAAGAAAAAATCGCGGTTGCGGCATGTCCGGCTAATAAAGTAAATAGCTCATAATCCACATTAGCAAACTGGGTCTTTTGCGGTAGTAATTTATAAAGCACAATCACGCCAATCACCTGGTCTTTAATTTTCAAGGGAATGCAGACTAAAGGCTCATCCCAGCCCCGTTCCCTTTGAGTATCTTCTATGTCCGAGGCATAATAATTCTCGCCGGTTAAAGCACACCTGCCAATTACCCCCTGTCCGAGCAGAACCACCGGCGCGGTGGATAAATCCCTTCCTTCCATTGTCACGGCCCGAAGCCTCTGGGTCTTTTCCTCCAGCAAATATATTCCAAATTCTTCCGCACCAATCAAATTGATGATAATTTCCATAATGATCTGAAGCACCTCATTAAAATCTAAAGTGGAATGAAGCTGATAAGAACAAACATATAAATTCGCCAGATTATTGTTCTCCTCCTCAACCTCTATATATCTCATTGCATATTCCCGATTCTGTTCCTCCACCCGACGGTATTCTTCTAAAAGCCTCTTCTTTTCCTGTTCCAGCCTCTGAACCTCCTCTTCCAGCTTTTTTTTAAGCCCTCCCTGCTCCGCTTCTCGCTTCAGAACCTGAATCTCCTCCTGAAGCTGAACCGCCCGAAAGCGAAGCCGTTCATTCTCTCCTAAAAGCTCTTTGGTAAACTCTATTCCCTTATTGACCATCTGGAGAATTTCTTCTGCTTCTTCGCTTTTAGCGATCTTTTCTACCGGTCTGAAAATTTTTTCTTTTTCTTCTGCCATCTTTCACCTCAGCAGTATTTTAAAATTTCTTTAGCGATTTCTTCAAGGTTTAAAACTTTATCCGGGATCCCACTATTGATTACTTCCCGGGGCATTCCAAAAACAATACTGGTTTTTTCCGATTCCGTAAAAACTATCCCGCCATTTAATTTTACCGCTTCTGCTCCTTCTTTTCCATCCGAGCCCATCCCGGTTAAAACCACCGCAATCATCCGGGGACCAAAAATATCAGCTCCGCTCAGAAACAGCTTATCTATGCTGGGAATATATTTGTCCGCCTCGCTTTTATCCTCTAAAATCGCGATTACTTTTCCCCTCCTTTTTCTGAGCAGAAGATTCTTTCCTCCCGGAGCAACTAAAACCCTCCCCGGAGCAAGCTCATCTCCCATCTCCGCTTCTTTTACTTCCAGTTTGCAGGTTCGGTTCAGCCTCTCCGCAAAGGCTCTGGTGAACCCCGGAGGCATATGCTGGGCAATGGCAATCCCGGCTCCTAAATCCTCGGGAAGCTGGGTAAGAATGCTCTGAATTGCACTCGGTCCCCCGGTGCTGGCACCAATGGCAATCAACTCCACCTTCTTGGGAACCTCCACTGGCACCACCCGAAGATGTGGCTCACTTACCTCACCCATTTTCATTGCAGATTGCTGACTGATTCTTCTCTGGATATTCCTCATCCGAATTTCATTGGTAAAACTGATTTTCTGGAGCAGTTCCCTTTGAAACTCCTCCTGAGAAGCAGATTTATTATCTGGCTTTGCCACAAATTCAATAGCTCCCAGCTCCAGCGCCTTAAAAACATTCCTATCCTCACTGAGAGAACTTACCACCACCACCGGAGTGGGCAGACTTTTCATCAGGATTCTCAAAAAAGTAAACCCATCCATATGAGGCATTTCCAGGTCCAGGGTGATTAAATCCGGTCTTAATTCAAATGCCTTTTTCAGCCCCTCCTCTCCATCCCGGGCAATGCCTACCACCTGAGCAAAACCACAGGAATTAATAATCTCCGAGAGGATTCTGCGGTTATAGGCAGAATCGTCTATTACTAAAACTCTGATCAACCCCTTTTCCACATCCGCTCCTCAAGAAAAGGCTTCTGATAAACCAGATCATTCTTAAAATGCCGGAGGATGAGCCTCTAATAGTTAAAAAGATCTTTCAATTCATACTCTTTGCCCGCGGCCTTATTCAGGGCGTTAATGATCTTGCGCTGGATGTTTGGCGTAAGCCGCCTGCCCTTAACCGCGCGATTGACCATCTTATGCGTGAGTTGTCCGGTTG
>CAZKMM010000046.1:0-17949 GCA_964553915.1 uncultured bacterium | reverse complement strand
GACCGATATTAAACGACCCTGAAGCAAAAAAGAAATATTTAGAACTAAAAACCAAAAGAAATAGTATCTATGAGGAGCTGAAGAATCTGGCACTAAGTTTTGATTATCAAAATCAGCTGGTACCTTTAGATGCTACCCTGCCGGTAGACCTTGAGATTAAGAGCTGGATTGTCCAGCTTCTTTCTGAAAAAAAGAAGTAAATTATGGGAACTTGTTTTTCCCGGAACTTCTCTTAAAATAATAAGACGATGAAAGAGAAGTTATTTTTAGCCATTTTTAGTCTGGTCACTTTTGCTCTTCTTTCTTTTGCTTTTTTCCAAGTTTATTATTTCCCCTCTCCCAAGGAAGAGAAAAAAAATGAACCGCCTCCGGAATTGAACAAAATAGCAACGAAAAGTGCCTTTGAATACGAAATCAACGTCTTAAACCGGCTTCCTGAGGTCTATGAAAAACATAAAAAGTCTCTAGCCCAATTGCCGACTTTTTCTCCGCCTGAAGATAATCGTCTAACTCCAGAACAGATTGATAAATATTGGATTACCTATCATACCTGCGCGGAAATGTTTGAAGAACTTCGGGAAGAATATCTCAAGCAGATAAAAATTCCTTTTGCCAAGGCTCTTGCAACCGCAAAATATGGTCGCTGGGTTTTTTCTACCTGCGTGGTTAAGGGGTTAGACCTTGCCCAAATGACAGAGGAAGAATTTGATTGGGTAAAAACCCGGGTTTGGGAATCTGCCTTATTTGTTGTCAACTGTCTTGTGAATAATTCCCCCAATCATCCTCAAAGGGAATTACTGATTAGAACTCAGGAGAGGCTCTGCCAACTGCTTCATTTGGATGAAGAAGAAAAAGAAGGAGATAAATATTGTCCGGAAAGACTTAATTTAAAAAATATCCCCCGGAGCAACATAGAATTAGTTTTGGATAAGAAAGATAAAGTCCACTGGCAGGATGTCCCTTTTGATAGATTAGATATTGACCCTGATTTGGTGATGAAATGCGCCCGTCAGCTTTTAGAGGAATAACCCAGCATTTCCCAGGCTTGTTCCTCCTCGGTCCTAGAAAACCAGAGCCCCTCCTCAATTGCTAAAAGCAAAGGCAGAAAAGTGCCACGGTCCAAAGCAGAGATAAATACCGCTTCGGGGTGTTTTTTCTTAAGTGCCTTTAATTCTGCTTCCGAAAGCAGGTCAATTTTGTTTAAGACCAAAATGAGCGGTTTTTCTCTTAAGCCCAGTTGCTCTAAAAGTTCATTTACGGTTTGAATCTGTTCCTTCAATTCCGGGCTGGAAGCATCCGCAATGTGAATAAGCAGGTCCGCATCTTCCAGCTCTTCCAGAGTAGCTCGGAAGGCGGTAAATAGTTCTTTAGGAAGATTGCGGATAAACCCTACCGTATCTGTAATAATCAGTTCTCTTTCCCGGGGAAAGCGAAGCCTTCTGCTGGAAGGGTCAAGGGTGGCAAAGAGCCGGTTCTCTGCCCGCACCTCGCTGTTGGTTAAAGCATTTAGCAGGGTGCTTTTCCCCGCGTTGGTATAACCGACAATACTGACAATTGGCACCTGACGACGCCTCCGCCGTGTCCTTCGCTGTCCCCGGCTTTTTCTTACCCGTTCCAGCTCTCGCTCTAAGTGTCGGATTCGTTCTTTGATTCTCCGCCGGTCAATTTCCAGCTTGGTTTCTCCCGGACCCCGGGTGCCAATTCCTCCTACCAGCCGGCTCATTTCTATTCCCCGTCCGGTTAGACGGGGAAGCATATAGCGATATTGAGCCAGCTCCACCTGAATTTTTCCTTCCCGGCTCTGGGCTCGTTGGGCAAATATATCTAAAATCAGTTGACTGCGGTCTATTACTTTTAAGCCGGTATAATCTTCAATAGCATTGACCTGAGCTGGGGTTAATTCCTGGTCAAAGATCAGAGTTTGAGCCCCTAACTGCATTGCCCGAATGGCAATTTCCTCCAGCTTTCCCTCTCCTATCAAATAGCGAGGATGATAACTCTCTCTCTTTTGCACCACTTCATCTAAAACCACCACCCCAGCACTTTCCGCCAGAGAGCTTAATTCCACAAGCTCCTGTTCTATCTCCCACCGGTTGATTTTTGCCCCTTTCTTCTTACTTAAAACCACCTTTACCAGAATTACTCCTTCCTGCTCCGGGGTAGATTTTGTGGGGCGTTTTTTAGCGAATTCTTCTTCTAAGGCAGAAATCAATTCCTGAAAGTTTAATTTTATCTCTCCCGCAGGGAAGGGAGGGTAAAATTCATAAGCCTGTTCTTCATAATTCAGGGGCTTGAGATGAACTAAATGGCTGAAGCCCGGATACCCGGCTTTGCTCACCTCCACCTTTAAGATTAAATCCAGCCGGAGTAAAACTAGGTCTGCCAGGTCTTTTTTACTGAAAGGCTCTCCTTTAAAATGAGTTTGAACCAATCTCAATTCCCGGAGCTGGGTAGGAGGAACCAGACGCTTTTTTAATTCCCCGAGCCTGATTAAAGGCTCATCTCCCACCACAACAAACTCTACGGTTCCTCTGCGGTTGAGCAGAAGTCCAATTTTTTTGTTTAACCTGTGGCTCAGACCACAAAGCTCCCGGTTCAATTGATGGGTGGTAATCCGCTCCGGGGGAACCCGCCGGCGATAGAGCCTTTCCAGCTCTTTTTGTTCCCTGGAGCTAAGTCCCGAAATGTTGCCATATAGCTTTTGGTTCATTTTTCTAAACAAAAACCCACTCCCGAAGGAATGGGTTTAAATCTTTTTCTGGAGCGGGAGACGGGACTCGAACCCGCGACGTCCAGCTTGGGAAGCTGGCATTCTACCACTGAATTACTCCCGCCTTCACTTTTTATAATATAACCAAAGCAAAAATCCTGTCAAGAAATTTTGCCGGGCATTTATGGCTTGTTCAGTCAAATAACATTTACAAACAGGAGCAACAAATAAAAACTAAAGCTAAAGGGGCGACCAGATTTCTGACCGCCCCTTTTATTTTTTGCTGTATGGCTAGGATAGTTCGCTTTTTGTTCAAGGGATGGGAAGGTTATTTAACTTCTCCGATAGGAAGAACAGTTTTTTCATAAGTTTCATTCAACACCTCTGCCAGAGCAAGATACCAGGCACTTGCTCCGCAGATAATTCCTTCCCAGCCTGCTATATGTTTGATAGCGGTGCTTCCAAGGGCATCTCCCAGTGCCAGAAGCCAGAAAAGCACGGTTAAGGAAAGGAAGACAAATTGAAGCAGACGATTTGCTTTGAAAGTTCCGAAAAACATACCAAAGGTGAAAAGTCCCCAGCAGAAAAGATAGGCAGTCATTGCCCCGCTTGATGGTGCTGTTTTCCACCAGCCCATCTCAGGAAGAACAAGTAAAAAAACCAAAGTCTCCCAGAAGAGACCATAGGAGCAAAATGCCAGAGTGCCAAAGGTGTTGCCTTTTCTGAATTCCATAATCCCTGCAATAATTTGAGCTAATCCCCCATAGAAGATTCCCATTGCCAGAATCATCGTGTCAAGTTGATATAAACCCGCGTTGTGGAGGTTGAGTAAGACCGTGGTCATACCAAAGCCGGTAAGACCCAGTGGAGCAGGATTAGATAAACTACCATTACTCATAGCGCACCTCCTTAAAAATTTTTAGTTAATGATTGCTGAGGAAGCTGGTGTAAAAAGCGTGAAAGAGGTTTTTTACTGAAGGTAGAAATTAGTTTAAACAGATTTTGCAGAAAAGTCAATTTATATTTGCAAAGCTCATCAACTTTTGCTACAAATAAAACCAATGAAGAAAGAGAGAAATCTAATTGTAAGCTTAGTTTTTGTGCTTGGGTTTAGTCTTTTGGGGTTTAAATTTTTTGAGCGGAGTAAATATCTCTGGAAAGCAGGAGAATATTCCTATCTTCGGTTAGAGAATGCTCCCAAAAAGCTGGGGAGTTTAGAGCATCCGAAGGAGCTTTCGCCGGAGATGCTTAAGGAAATTTTTTTAGCAATTGAATATCAGCGTCCTTTAGTCAATATTCCTTTTTCTAAGCCCAGGGGAAAGGAGTATCAACTTTTTCTTCCAGAGGAGATAGAGGAGTTTATCCCTCATCTGGCAGAGGGATTTAAGCAAGCCCAATCTAACCAGTGGCTAAACTTTTCTGTTAAATGTAAGCGAGGGAAAATTTTCTTTGGCGCAGAACGGATTACTGATGGAGTAGCCTTTATTAAAGATGGGAAATTGAATCTGGTCTTCAGGAATATTGCGGAGAAGCTAAGTGTGGATGAAAATCTCAATACTTCCAACCCTCTCAAGTATTATCCGGGCTCTGCCCGTTTAATAGAAAAAGAGGGGTTTAGCTTAAAGAAAAATAAAAAGTCTAAACCCATTCCCAACTGGCTGGTGGTGGATTTGAAATGGTGGGAGGAAAAACTTTCTGCTTCGCAAAAGCCCGAAGAAAAAATTAAAGAAAAACCAGAAGAAACCGCTCCCTCCCAGGAACTTAAACCAGAGCAAGCCAAGCCCGGTAAAGAAGTTAAAGAGAAAAGTATCAAAGAGAGACTGCTGGAGCTAAAAGAACTTTATGAAGAGGGCTTGATTACCGAAGAGGAGTATAAAAAGAAGCGTCAAGAGATTCTTGACCAGTTGTGAAGTTAAATAAGATACAATCCGCTGGTCTTTCGGTTGTTTCCAATTTATTTTTAACCCTGCTCAAGCTGGTGGTGGGGCTGATTTCTGGCTCCATCAGTATTATTGCGGAGTCTGCTCATTCTGGCATTGACCTGCTTGCCAGTCTGGTCGCTTATTATTCAGTGCGGGTGTCTGATGAGCCTCCAGACCATAAACATCCTTACGGGCATAGCAAGATAGAAAATCTTTCCGGATTGATTGAAGGAGCCTTGATTTTTATGGTTTCCCTCTGGATTATTGTGGAGGGAATTGACCGGCTTCGCCAACCAAGAGAGCTCAGCCATCTTCAAATAGGCATCGGGATAATGTTTGTTTCTTTGATTTTAAATCTGGTGGTCTCCCGAATCCTGTTTAAAGTAGCAAGGCAAACTCATTCTATTGCCTTAGAAGCAGATGCCAGCCATTTATACAGTGATGTTCTTACCTCTGGGGGAGTGATTGTCGCTTTAATTCTCATCTTGCTCTCAGAAAAACTTTTCGGAAAAGCCCTTTTCTGGATTGACCCGGTGGTTTCCTTTTTTATTGCTCTCTGGATTCTGGGAATTGGCTTCAGAGTGATTAAAAAATCCTATCCTGCTTTGCTTGACCAGAGAGCAGAGCCTGAGCTGGAAGCCCGGGTAAAAAAGCTGATTGAGGATTTCTGCGGAGAAGAATGCACCTATCATAAACTCCGCACCAGACAGGCAGGAGCAAAAATTCATCTTGATTTCCATCTTCAATTTAAGCCGGAAACCTCTATTGAAAAAGCCCACCAGCTCAGCCATCAATTAAAAGCAGAACTGGAAAGCAAATTCCCCACCGCAGAGATTATTATTCATTTAGAACCTTTAGAATTCCCCTAAATTGACAAACCCCGGATAAAACCTAAAATTTAAAGCAAATGAGCTCTAATTATAAGACCTTTATGATTGTTAATCCTCATTCTTCCGGGGGAAAAACCGGGGAATTATGGTCGGAGATTAAAGAGCTGGCTCATAAGACCATTGGAGATTTTGATTTTGCCCTGACCACAGGAGTGGGACACGCCACTGAGCTGGCTGGTTCTGCCCTCAAACAGGGGTATGAGATGATAGTTAGTGTTGGAGGGGATGGCACCAATAATGAGGTGGTGAATGGTTTTTTTGAAAACGGCGAGCTGGTCAATCCCGAGGCAGTTTTTGCGGTGGTTTGTTCGGGCACTGGTTCGGACTTTATCAAGACCGCAGGCATTCCCCGGGATTTCAGGCAATCAGTTCCGATGCTGGCAGGGAGAAATTATCGCTTAATTGATATTGGCTGGATGGAGCATCTTGACCATTCCGGAAAGAAAGTGGAGCGGTATTTTATCAATATTGCCAGTTTTGGAGTGGGCGGTGCGGTGGATGATTTGGTTAACAGGTCAAAAAAGCTTTTCGGGGGAAAGTCAGCATTTTTATGGGCATCATTTCGTGCAGGGCTTTTTTATCAGAATCAACCGGTGGAGCTGGAATTGGATGGAAAAAAGCTGGAGCGAAAAATATTTAATCTTGCGGTTGCTAATGGCAGGTATTTTGGCGCGGGAATGATGGTGGCCCCAATGGCAGAGCTGGATGACGGAATTTTTGAGGTGGTTATTCTGGGCGACCTTGCCATCCCGGAGCGGATGAAATTAAGCAGGTTGATTTATAAAGGGGAGCATTTAAACCTTTCCAAGGTGGAGCATTTCCGGGCAAAAGAAGTGAGCGCAACCAGTTCGGAGACAGTCTTACTGGATATTGACGGAGAAGCTCCTGGCTCCCTTCCTGCCCGATTTAAAATTTTGCCCAAAATTCTTCGGCTCAAAATCCCAGGATAATGAGAGTGGTTATTCAAAGGGTCAGCTCTGCCCGGGTGCGGGTGGAAGGAAAAATTCTGGGGGAAATCGGAAAGGGCTTTTTGGTTCTGCTCGGGGTGGGAAAAGAAGATACTGAGAAGGATGCGGATTGGCTGGCAGAAAAAATTGTTGGCTTGCGGGTTTTTGAGGATGAGCAGGGCAAGTTTAATCTTCCTCTTCAGGAGGTTGGGGGCGAGATTTTAATTGTTAGCCAGTTTACACTTTATGGAGATTGCCGGAAAGGAAGGCGACCCAGTTTTGACCACTCCGCACCACCAGAGCTGGCAGAAAAACTTTATAACTACTTTGTGGAAAAAGTAAAAGAAAAAGGTATAAAAGTGGCAACGGGAAAATTCCAGGCTTTGATGGAAGTAGAGCTGGTTAATCAGGGACCGGTTACCCTGATTATAGATACTCAAAAGAAAATTTAATTGACAAACTTCTAAATATTGTTTATTTTTTAATGTAGACTTCTTCTTTAAAGTCCTCACTTTAAGGGAAAAGTCTTTTAAGATAAAATCAGCTTTTCTGGGTGGCTTTCCCTTACTAGTTTAACCCAAGCCCATAAGGGGGAAAAATGCTTAAAAGGGTGATGGCTAAAAAAATTTTGAAGGGATTGATGGTATTTTTTATGGTGGTTGGTCTGGGGTTTTTTATTGTCGGATGTGGTGATGAAAGCCTATCGTCCGGTAGTGGGGGCTCTAGCTGTCCCACTGCTTCTGAACTTGGTTGTTGTGAAATAAGCGGAGGAGTCCAAACTACCGGGGTTCTAGTTCCTTCATATTGTGACTGCCCCCCTGGAACCAGCTATGCTGGTTATGATGCGAATTATGATATGAAGCAATGCTGGTGCTGTGCTTGCTCTGATCAATGTTGATAAAATTCTAGAATTTGATTTATAAATTTTTAAAATAATTCATTAAACAAAGAAATTTAATTTTAGTTTGATTTGATGATTACTTTTTATAGGCTTTGATTTTCTGGAGCTTTTTTATTCTTTTTTTGATTTCTACTTCTTTTCCTAGCTCTCCGGGGGTAAAAAAGCTCTTTCCCTGCAGTTCTTTGGGCAAATATTCCTCTGGAACATAATGCTCTGGATAATTATGTGGATACTTATAATCCTTGCCATAGCCGAGCTTTTCCATCAAAGGGGTTTCTGGATTGCGTAAATGAAGTGGAACCGATAGGGCACCGGTTTCTTTCACCACCTGCTTTGCGATTTTCAGGGCTTTATAAGCAGAATTACTTTTCGGAGCACTTGCCAGATAAATGCAGGTTTCTGCCATTGGTATCATTGCCTCAGGAAGACCAACATATTCCAGAGCCTGAGCACAGGCAACAGCTATGGATAATGCGGTGGGGTCTGCGAGTCCCACATCTTCACTGGCAAAGATAATCATCCGCCGGCAGATAAACCGGGGGTCTTCACCAGCTTCCAGCATCCGAACCATCCAGTAAAGAGCTGCATCCGGGTCTGAGCCTCGCATAGATTTAATAAAGGCGCTGATTAAGTTATAATGCTCTTCCCCGGTTTTATCATAAAGCAGGGTCCGGCTGGTAAGAGCTTCCTCGGCGTGTTCAATTTTAATTTTTTCTGAGTTCTCTGCCCGTGCCAGCTCATCAGCCAGCTCCAGAGCATTGAGAGCTCTTCTGGCATCACCCTCACAGAGCCGGGAAAGATAATCAAGAACCTGCTCTTGTACTTCCAGCTCCTTTTTCCCAGCAAAAAGCCCTCTCGCTTTATTCTTTATTGCTCTTTTAAGGATAATTTTTATTTCATCTTCATTTAACCGGTTAAGCACACAAACCCGGCATCTGCTGAGCAGAGGCGGAATCACCTCAAAGCTGGGATTTTCTGTGGTTGCTCCGATTAAAATAATTTTTCCTTTTTCTACATAGGGAAGAAAAGCATCCTGCTGAGCCTTGTTCCAGCGGTGAATCTCGTCAACAAAGAGCACAGTCTTTTTTCCCAGGGTTCGCCTTACTTTCTCCGCTTCTCGGAGTGCGGAGCGAAGTTCAGCCAGTCCGCTGAGCACCGCAGAAAAGCTGAGAAAATGCGCTCCGCTCGCCTCGCAAAGAATCCTTGCCAGGGTGGTCTTGCCTGAGCCAGGCGGTCCCCATAAAATCAGGCTGATGATTTTCTTCTGCTCCGCCAGTCTCCGCAGGAGCCTTCCCTCACCAACCAGATGCTCCTGTCCGACAAATTCACCGAGATTCTGAGGTCGCATCCGCTCCGCCAGGGGAGCAAATTCCAGCTCCTTTTTCTTTCTGCTTGTTTTTTGATTGCCGAACAAATCCTCCATCTCTCAAAATCATAACATATGGTAATTTTGCCAACAAATTTTTGGTGGAAAGCTAAGAAAGCAAAAAAAACCTTCGGGGGGTTAAAATTTTATTGACAAATTTTTATAAACTGATATTATTATATCAAAATTTTTTTTAGATAGCGGTTCTCAAATAAGTAGTAAAAGTCAACATCAACTAAGGAGGAAAGAAGATGGAGAGTTTTGAGCCTCGGGTAGTAGGATTCTTCTGTAATTGGTGTGCTTACACTGGAGCTGACCTGGCAGGAAGTTCCCGTCTAAAATATCCTCCCAACATCAAAATTGTTCGGGTGATGTGTTCCGGAAGTGTTTCTCCGCTTTATATTGTGCGCGCTTTAGCTTTGGGAGCTGATGGAGTTCTGGTTGCTGGCTGTCATCCGGGGGATTGCCATTATGAACGGGGCAATTTGCTTGCCCGCAGAAGAGTTAATGAACTCTGGAAAATGCTTGATACTTTAGGCATTGACCGAAGGAGGGTTCGGCTGGAATGGATTAGTGCCTCGGAGGGAGTCAAGGTTCCAGAGGTAGTTAATGAGTTTGTTGAGACTCTGAAAGAACTCGGTCCCAATCCTTTAAAGAAAGGAGGAGTAAGCGATGCTGGAGTATAAATCGGCAATTTGTCCTTATTGTAGCTGTGGTTGTGGGATGCATCTGGTAATCAAAGATGGAAGGATTATCGGGATAGAGCCCTGGAAAGAGCATCCCGTTAATCAGGGGAGCAATTGTCCCAAAGGCAGGCACGCCAATGAATATCTTTATCATCCGGACCGGTTGACCAAGCCCCTTCTTAAGAAAGATGGTGAGTTTAAGCCGATTAGCTGGGAGCAGGCTTTTGAGGTAATGGCTGAAAACTTTAAAGATACCAAACCAGAAGAATTTGGTGCGGTGGTCAGTGCCAAGACCACGAATGAAGAAGGTTATATCATTCAGAAATTTGTTAGAGTAGCGATGAAGACCAATAGCGTGGAATATTGCGCTCGCTTCTGTCATTCTGCCACGGTTGCAGGGCTTGGTCCTACGGTAGGGTCAGGGGTGATGGAGGTCTCAGAGCTGGATTTAGATAAAGTCACCTGCTTTCTGGTCTGGGGGGTAAACATCAAAGAGACCTTTCCAATGATCACCAAGCGAGTGCTTCGGGCAAAACAAAAAGGTGCCAAGGTAGTTGTAATTGACCCGAGAAAGACGCTCAGCGCCCAGCTTTTAGCTGATATTCATCTTCAGCTCAAGCCCGGCTCAGATATTGCTCTTGCCAATGCAATGATGAAGGTCATTTTGGAAGAGGGGCTGGAGAATAAGGAATTTATTGAAAAGCGAACCGCTGGGTTTGATGAGTTAAAGCGTTATCTTGATGCTTTTAGCCTGGAAAAGGCTCAGGAGATTACCGGGGTTTCTCTTGAGCTTATTAAAGAATCAGCCCGGCTTTATGCTCAGGCAAAGGTCGGAACCATACTTTATGATGAAGGAATCACCCAGCATATCTGCGGGGGTGATAATGTCAAAGCGATGGCAGATTTGGCTTTACTTTGCGGACAATTTTCCAAGCCGGGTGCAGGAGTTAGTCCGATGCGGGGGCAAATCAATGGAGAAGGCTCTGGGGATATGGGCTGTGTGAATGTATTTTATCCGGGCTTTAAAAGGGTAGGTGATGAAACTGTAAAATACTTTGAAGAAGCCTGGGGAGTAAAAGGACTTCCTTCTAAACCCGGGCTTACTTATATGGATATTATTCATAAATGTCCGGTGGTTTATGTGATTGGCACTAACCCAATGGTAGCAGGTCCTGACCTTAACGAAGTAAAAAAATCTTTGAGCAGTAAAAAATTTCTGGTGGTTCAGGATATTTTTATGACTGAAACTGCAAAGCTTGCTCATCTTATTCTTCCTGCCTGTGCCTGGGTGGAGCGGGAAGGAGTTTATGCTTACATTGACCGAAGGGTTCAGAAGATAAATAAATTGGTGGAGCCACCGGGAGAAGCTAAGCCTGATTGGTGGATTATTTGCCAGCTGGGCAAGAAAATGGGCTATGAGAAGCAGTTTAATTTTAACTCTGCGGGCGAGATTTTTGAAGAAATAAGGAAAGTGGTGCCTCAATATGCCGGGCTTACTTATGAAAAAATAGAAAGCACTCCTGGAGGAATTCAATGGCCCTGTCCCAAAGAAGACCATCCCGGCACTCCCACAATGTTTATGGAAAAATTCAATACCCCTGATGGAAAAGGTCATTTTCAGGTGGTTAAATGGATTCCTCCAGCGGAGACGCCTGACCAAGAATATCCATTCATTCTCACCACAGGAAGAAATCTATTCCATTACCACTCCGGGACAATGACCCTTCGCACCGAGAGTTTAAGAAAGGAGGTAGCTGAAGTTTATGTGCAGATCAATCCAGAAGATGCTGACCAGCTCGGGGTTAGAGAAGGACAGGAAATAACCATCTCCAGCAGGCGAGGAGAGATTAGAGCAAAGGTTTGGATAACTGAACAGGTAACTAAAGGTATGGTGTTTTTACCTTTCCATTTTGGCGACCAACCAGCTAATCTCCTTACCAATCCTGCTTCTGACCCCAGTTGCAAAATGCCTGAATTCAAGGTTTGTGCGGTAAAGATTCAACTATAAAGGAGGTTCTGACAATGAAAGGAGATATGTATTTAGCTTGGAGCAAGAAAGAAGATTTAAGGGAAAAAGCAGGTTCAGGTGGAGCTTTAACTGAAATTCTTAAATACTTGTTAGAATCAAAAAAGGTTGATGTTGTGGTCACGGTTAAACCCATTACGCTCTATCATGGAATGCCTGCGGTTATTACTGAGCCAAAAGATTTAATAGATAGTGCAGGGGTTTTTTATTGTGTTTCTGAAAACCTGCCCAGACTTGTTAAAGAATATTTAAATGGCGCCTTTGATATGAAGATGGCTTTTGTTGGAAGAAGCTGTGATATCCGGGCAGTTATTGAAATTGCCAAACGCAACAAGATAAATTTAGAAAATATTATTTTGCTCGGACTTTCCTGCACAGGCACATTATTTCCTGCGGTAGCAAAAGAGATGGCAGAGAAAGAATTTGGTGTAAATCCTGAAGAAGTAGCAGGTCATCATATTGATGAAGGAAAACTTACCCTTATTTTGAATGATGGCAAAGAGATAACAAAGGATTTAAAAGAGCTGGAAGAAAAAGGCTTTGGAAGAAGAGATAATTGCCGAAGGTGCGAGGTGCCCATACCCAGAATGGCGGACCTGGCTTTTGGAAGATGGGGTGGTGAGAAGAAAAAAGCTACTTTTATTGAAGTGTGTTCCGAGCGAGGGGGTGAAATTCTTAACTCAGCAATTCAGGCTGGTTATTTAGAGACAGAAAAGCCTACTTCTGAGGAGATAAAAGAGCGTGCTCAAAAAGAGCAGTCTGCCATTGAACTGGCACATTACTGGCAGGAGCGGGATTTTGGAGAATATAAAAAGATGAACCTGGAGGAAAGGTTTGAATATTGGAAGAGTCAGTTTAATCAATGCATCAAGTGTTGTGGCTGTCGTGATGCCTGTCCAATTTGTTATTGTGATGAATGCGTACTTGAACCAGGGAGGGGAGTTATCAAGCCAGGAGCGGTTCCTCCGGGATGGACTTTTTCTATTATCCGGGCTTTTCATGTATCAGATTCCTGTCTTAATTGCGGACAGTGTCAGGAGGTATGTCCTTCTAATATCCCGCTTTCCCGTCTAATTTTTATGGTTAATCGGGAGATAAAAGAGGTATTTAGTTATGAGCCCGGGGTGGAGCTGGAGGAAAAACCACCGCTCGCCAGGTTTGAGGAAAAGGAAAAATTGATAGAAGAAATTGAGTTAAATTTTTCCACGCTTAAAGGCTAAAATTACCCGGGCTCCTTTCCCAATTCTATTCCGCATTGAACCGGTATCTTTTTCTCTTTGCTCAATTATTAAAAATTTCTTCCGAATAATTTAAAAAACGAAGGAGGTGCCGGAAATGGGAAATGGAGTAATTTTGCTCGTGGATGATGAGGAGTTTGTCCGGAAGGCACTGGTTCGGGCACTTCGGGAGGAGCCTTATGAAATTCTGGAGGCAGAAGATGCTAAAAGTGCTCTCCAAATTCTTAGAGATAAAGAGGTAGATGTGGTCATTTCTGACCTGAAAATGCCCGGGATTAATGGGCTTTCTCTTCTTCGGATTATTAAAGACCATTATCCAGATGTAATTCGGATTATGCTTACCGGCTTTGGGGATATGGATACCGCAATAAAAGCCACCAATGAGGCAGAAATTTTCCGCTTTTTTACCAAGCCCTGGGACCGCAAGGAGATAATCAGAGGACTGGACCAGGCAATAAAAATTCGGAAATTAAAAAAGGAAAATCAAAAGCTGATCAATCAATTAGAAGAACAGCTGAGCCTGATCAAAAATCTTGCCAGGGAAAGATAAAGCATTCTTCTCACAAAATTTTTTCCTAAAAATAATAAAAAATTCCTGATTTAATAATTTATTTTATTCATTTCTGGTTCTTCAAGCCAGCTTTTTTCTAATTGCAAATTTTTGGGCTTTTCATACAATGGAATCAGTGGCAGGTGAGAAGCAAATCGGCAAGATTGATGTCCAGAGAAGGTCGCTAAGGATAGAAGACCTTTCTGACCGGGTCAAGCTTGCTATAGACCTTTTTAATTCTGCTCAGCGCAGGTTTGAGCGAGGTGAGGATTCTCTTCGGGAATGGGAGAACATTATTCGGGTGCTCAATGCGGAGATTAAGAATATAGAGCGGTTTATTGCCATTGCCTATCATAATATGGGAGTGATTTATGCTCAGCGAAAAAATCTTCAAGAGGCAAAAAAATTGTTTGAAAAAGCTCTTAAAATTGACTCGGAATATGCCATTGCTTATTACAATCTTGCGGTGGTGCATAAGAAACTGGGTAATTTGGTTAAGGCTCGTTCTCTTTATAAAAAAGCCCTTTCTCTTGGTTATAGCCCTAAATAGTCATAAGTAGAATGTGTGGCATTTGCGGTAAATTTTCTTTTCCCTCCCAGCCTCCGCCTTCTCAGGATTTAATCCAGAAGATGGCGCAAAAGATGATTCATCGGGGTCCGGATGAAGAGGGATATTTTTTTGAAGGCAGGGTGGGGCTGGGGCACCGGCGGTTAAAGGTAATTGACCCGGAGACCGGCACCCAGCCGATTGTTAGTGCCTGCTCAACCGGTGTGATAGTTTACAATGGTGAAGTATATAACTTTCCCCAGTTAAGGGAGGAGCTAGAAGCCCGGGGAAGAAAGTTTAAGACCAAAAGTGATGCGGAGGTGGTGCTGAATGCTTATCTGGAGTGGGGCTTGGAGTTTCTTGGTCGGCTTCGTGGGGTTTTTGCCTTTGCCATTTATGACCGGAGCGAGCAGAGCCTGCTTCTGGTAAGAGACCGGTTTGGGGTCAAGCCTCTTTATTATTTTCAGGGAAAAGGCGGGGTAAGTTTTGCCAGTGAATTAAAAGCTTTGCTTTGCGAGCCGGAGATAGAGCGTCGGCTGGATCCGGTAGCAATTTATCAATATTTTATTTCCCTTTACATTCCTTCTCCCCGAAGCGGGGTTTTGGGTGTAAATAAACTACCTGCTGGGCATTTTTTGTATCTGAAAGATGAGCAGGTAATTTTAGCTCGGTATTATCAGCTTCCAGAGTTAAAGGAGAGCAAAGCTCCGGATTTTTCTCAAGCCTGTGAAGAGGTATTTGAAGAGATTGAAAGGGCGGTAAGCGAGGAGCTGGTCAGCGATGTTCCCATCGGGGTATTTCTATCCGGGGGGCTGGATTCTTCCACGGTTACCACCGCCTGTCTGAAGGGAGCGAAAGCAAAAATTAAGGCTTATACAGTTGGCTTTGAAGAAGAGAGATGGGATGAAACCCGCTGGGCAAGGGAGGTAGCCCAGAGCCTGGGAGCAGAACACCAGATTCTTTATAATCGGGCAGAGGATTTGGAGGATTTACTGGACAAAATTATCTGGCATTTTGATGAACCGCATGGGAATTATACTGCGGTGGCGAATTATCTGCTCTGTCAGGCTTGTCGGAGTGAAATTGTAGTTGCTCTGGCAGGCAGTGGTGGTGATGAGGTTTTTGCTGGCTATCAGCATCATTTAGCAGATAAACTGATCGCCTACTATTACCGGCTGGTGCCGGGATTTCTGCGGAAAAAGGCTTTAATGCCTTTGTTTAACCGGCTTTCCTCTTCAGACCAGATTCCCGGATGGAGGAGAAGGTTTGCCCGAGCTCTGGGGTTTGAGGAGCCGGATTTAGTCTTAAGGCATCTCCGCTTTATCACTCTGGGAGGATTTTATCCCTGGTTGGAGCAGGGACAGTTAATTGATTTTTCTAATCTGGCTCCTGAGGAACGAAAGGAGCATAATCCCTACTTGCAATTAGCCCGTTTTGCCTGGGAATATCCTGGGGAGGATAAATTTAACGCTCTGCTCTGGCTGGATATTAACACCTATCTTAATGAAGATATTTTGATGATGACTGACCGGATGAGTATGGCAAATTCTCTGGAGGTGAGGGTTCCGCTTTTAGACCATAAACTGGTGGAAAAGGTTTTTTCCCTGCCTTTTTCTTATAAACTGCCCGGCTTAGATAAAAAATATATTTTAAAAAGTTATCTTCTTAACTATCTTTCCCGAAAGCTGGTATATCGCCCCAAGCAGGGGTTTGGGATTCCGCTTCAGCTCTGGATTAAAGACCGGCTCAGGGATTTCTTTTTAGAGCTTTTTCAGGGAGAGCTTGCCCGAAAAGAAGATTTTATTGATATGAAGTTAGCTCAAAAAATCCTGAAAGAACATCAAGAGCAAGGCAGAGACCATACCAGCAGAATCTGGATGATTGCCCATTACCTGCTCTGGAAGGAAAAATTTAGAATTAGTTAAAAAGCTTTTGCCGGTTTAAATCACTTTTAATTTTTGGGGATTATTTTCACCAGCCAGCGGTCTGAAGCAAGGGAATATATTTGTGTCTCTATTTCTAAAAACTGCTGGATGATTTTTAAATTGGTATGGAAGTGCGAGGAGAGGAAGCTGGTGGTAAATTCTCCTCCTTTGCTCAGAGCCAGATATAATAAAATCTGGTCTGCCAGATGTAAATCCACCTGTGCCTGGCTTTTGAGAAAATTTTTTACCATTCGGGCAAGCTCCCCGGCTACCCGTTCTGCTTTTTTTCCCGGCTCACCATAACCGGTAAATACCTCCACCCGCTCCTGAGAAAAGCACCGAAGAATAATCGCATTACCCGGTCCCTGGTCAGAAGGAAGGAAGTTTGTTTTTATTTGCTCTGAGCTTAATCCCAGCCTTTTTTCCAGCTCGGCTCGTTCTCGCTCTGCAATATGTCCGGGCAGTCCTGCCAGGAGAATTTCTCCGGTTAGATTTTTCCATTCCACCAGCTCGGTGAGTTTTAAATAAGTAGCTGATTCTTTCCAGGGATAAATTTTATAAATCACCTCTCCCCCGCCCCGGGGATAAAAGCCATATCTTAAAATCTTTGCTTCCACCTTTATTCCCAGTTTTTTAAGCAACTCTAAAAAGCAGTCTTTAATAAAGTCAAAGCTCGGGCTTTTAGGATTATGGGTTCCACCAATGATTTGCAGTTCACTGGGCTGGTCTTGAAAAAGTAAGGCTGGAAGAAGGGTTTGAAATACCAGAGAGGTTGAGCCCGCGGTTCCAATATTGATTTGGTATTTCCCTGCCCGGACAGGTTCGGGAAAGAAAAGGATTTCTTTGGAGCCAATCTCTGCTCCCTGCACCTGGCTCTGGCTGATTTTTACCGCAGAATCCACCGCACAGAGATGCTGGGCACGAAGCCCGGGCTTGGCTCGTTTTGCTCGCAAATTATAAATCCGAAGGCTCTTTCCGGTCAGCAGGCTCAGGCTCAGAGCGGTTCTGAGAATTTGCCCGCCACCTTCTCCAAAACTGCCGTCAATTTCTATCTCTGCCATTAGATTTTATTTTTAGCATAACTCTCATCAATCTGAAATTTGAAATTTGAGATTTGAAATTTGAAATTCTTAAATGCTCTTTATATAATTTGGGCTATGAAATATACCCGCTTTGAATCTTTGCCCGTGTGGAATTCTGCAATTGAGCTCTCACAATCAATTTACCAATTAACCTCAACCGCTCCTTTAAATAAGAGGAAAAATTTCTGTGACCAGCTTGAGCGGGCAAGCCTTTCTATCTCAAACAATATTGCGGAGGGGTTTGAGAGGGGAACCACCAATGAACTTTTGAGTTTTCTTTATATTGCCCGGGGGTCTGCTGGAGAAGTTCGGTCAATGCTTTGCCTTCTGGAGAGGTTGGAGCCTGATCTCAAATCTCAGATTACAGAGCTTAAAAAGAGATGTGAAGAGATTTCAAGACAGCTTTATGGCTGGATTGAGTCTTTAAAAAATTCTGAGATTCAGGGACAGAGAAGACTTGATGATAATCAAAGAAAGAGGTTTCGTCAGGAGAAAGAAAAAGAGGAGTTTTTAAAAGAGATGCGAAGATTGTGTCAAACACCCCAGAAGGGAATCAAGGATAAATGATAGCTTGGAGGAGGAAAATCTGGGATTTGTTTTTATGGAATGGAGTAGGATTTGAAATTGGGGGATTTTTAGCAATTCCGTTCCGAATTTTAAAATCTCAAATTTCAAATTCCAGATTTTGAATAGCGGAGGAAAGAATTTGAAATGTTTTCTTAAAGACTTTTGCGGTTGTTTTAAATAAACTTCTCTACGATTTTTTGGACTAATTCTTGAGCCTGCTCTGGAGTTTTTAAACCCAGCCGATTGACCACTATTTCTGCTCTGGCTCTTTTGTCCGGGTCAAAAAGGTCATCCAGAGTTTCCATCATCCCGGTCCGGCGACCGATGATAAAAATCAATTGTTCCTGCTCAGATAAAGATAAAAACCGCTCACAGATTTTTATCAGTTTTTCTTTATCTTCTGGAAATTTTCCTTCCAGCTCCCCAAGGAGATTAAGGATATGGTCAGAAACTAGATAACTGGTGATTCCCTCCAGATTTTCAATCAAAAGTTTAATCTCTTGAACCATTTCTATATCATTAAGGGGCTGAAATTCCCCGGATTTATACATCTGATATAGCGGAGCGGTGGGAGGAATCCCAAGAGAGCGAA
>CAZKMM010000045.1:0-18345 GCA_964553915.1 uncultured bacterium | reverse complement strand
ATATTCAGGTAGTTATATTCAAATTGATATCTGGGAAGGAGATAAACCATCCCGGCGAAAAAAAGAGCAAAAATGCTAAAGAGAGGAATGGGAAATCTGGTCACCAGCCTGCTTAATAGTTTCATAATTTTCGGGTCAAATTTTTTCTGGACCGGAGCTTTTAAAGAGCTACGGGCATCCCAGAAGACCAAAAGCGAGCTCAGGATTAAAAGCATAACAATCACAAAGATGATAATCCCGGTTCCGGAGATAAGCCCCATTTCTTTGCCCCCCCGGAAGCTTCCAGAGGCAATAGAATAAAAAGCCAGACTGGTGGCAGTGGCTCCGGTGATAATTCCTTTTCCGGTCTGGGTAAGGGTGATGTCAAGAGATTCTTTTATGGTATGTCCCCGATGTCTTTCTTCGGTATAACGAGAAAGAACCAGGATAGCATAATCAATACCCAAGCCGAGAAGAATAGCTCCAAAAACCGCGGTGATAACTGTTAAATATCCGACCATAAGATAAGCGGTGCCAAAAGCCCAGAGCAGACCTATCCCCAAACAAAGCCCGGCAAAGGCAATAGAAGATAAATTCCTAAAGCTATAAGCAAAAAGAAGCATAATCAGAAAAAAGGCAATAAGAGTGGTTCTGAGCATATCCTGACGGACAATGATATTATCATCTCTCATTACCGCGGCGTTACCGGTAAGATAATGACGAACGCCGGGCATTTCTTTATCCAGTTGAGCCAGCTCCTTGTTTACGGTGTCTACAAATTCGGTAGCAAGCTCAAAATCGTCCACCGGCATTGGGGGAGCAATCAAAAAAAGCAGATGCTTTCGGTCTTGAGAAATGATATAAGGCTCTAAGGGATTAAAGCGGAGAGAGGCAAAACGAGTTTGAGTAAGAGATTGAGCAAGCTCCTTTTTCAATACATTGATATCCGGCTCTTTTCCCTCCAGAGACTCCTGAAAAAAGTTAAAAATTTTCTCCAGCGGTTGGAAAAGGTTTATCTGTTTCAACTGCTCTTCGGGAATTTCTCCCCGGGACAAAATCTGAGCAAGGGAATGGTCAAGCAGGCTGAGAAGATTGACCAGCCCGGGTTTGCTTCGCAGGGTTTTTATCTCTTCTTGATTTTCCTTGAGAAATTTTTCCAGCTCAGTTAATTCTTTCTGGTCCAGGTAATAAAAAAGGTGGTTTAAGAAAATTTCAAAATCATACTGGTAATAAACCCTTTTGACAAATTTTTTATGTTTGAGAATTCTTGGTTCGAGCTGATGGGCATATTGTTTAGCTTTCTCCAGGTCATCTGATTCTAAAACCAGGAAGAGAAAAGAAAGAGTGCCAAAATTTTTCGCGGCATATTCATACATTTTCACCGCCGGGTCATTTTTGTTAAGCAGGTCAATTAAATTTAAACGGAGTTCTAATTTATGGTAGAAATATCCCATTAGCAGGCTGATTAGAACTCCTGCAAGTAAAATTTTCCGATGGTGGAGATAAATCAGGCTGGAGAGGGCTTTAAGGATTTTTTCCCGAATCATTGTTTTTGGAAATTCAATTTACCACGCTCCTGGAAAAAGTAAAATCAGCGATTGACATCTTTTTCTCCAATCAGAAAATAAAAACAGATGAAGTCGGGAAAACTTTTATTTCTTATCTTTTTCTTTCTGGCAGGTTGTGCCGGGGAAAGGGATTATTTGCATAAAAGAGAGATTGTGGTGGGAATAGAGGCATCTCCCAGCACGCTGGACCCGAGACTGGCTCGGGATGCTTATGCGGTTCAAATTTTGCCCCTGGTCTTTCCCGGGCTTTTCTGCATTGGAGATAATTTAGAGCCAGTGCCAGAGCTGGTGGAGAGCTACCAGCAGTTGGATGAACGGACTTATCAGTTTAAATTGAAGCCCGGGATTTGTTTTGCCAGCGGAAAAATTCTCACCAGCCAGGATGTTAAAGCTACTTTAGAGAGCCTTCTGCTCCCAGGACTCAATTCCCCTTACCTTGACCTTGCCCAAAAGATTCAGAAAATAAAAATCCTTGATGAAAATAATTTCCAGCTTGTGCTCACGCAGGCTTATGCCCCGATTCTGGTTGAGCTGGGAATAGGAATTTTGCCCAAAGAACTTGCGGAAAAAACCTCGCTGGAGCTCCATCAGCTCTACGGAGCTGGAGCCTATCAAATAAAGGAATTTATCCCGGGCTCAAAAGTGGTTTTAGTACCTAATCCTTATTATTCCAAAAGACCCTATTTTGAAAAGATTATTTTTAAGATTATTCCTGAAGACACCACCCGTCTGCTCAGTCTGGAAAAGGGGGAAGTGCAGTTGCTTCAAAGCCCGATTCCTCCTGATGAATTGCCCAGATTAAAAGAAAATCCCGAGCTAAAGCTCTGGATGAAACCGGGAATAAATTACAGCTACCTGGGATTTAATCTCAGAGACCCGATTCTTTCCAACCTGCTGGTAAGAAAGGCAATTGCTTATGCGACCAATCGTGAGGAGATAATCCATTGCCTTTTAAAAGATACGGTGTTTAAAGCAGATACCCTTCTTTCTCCCCGGCACTGGGCTTATGAGCCAGAGGTAGAAAAATATTCCTATCAGCCGGAGCGGGCAAAAGAACTTTTAGACCGGGCGGGATACCCTGACCCCGATGGTGATGGACCGCTTCCCCGTTTTCGTCTGGTATATAAAACCAGTCAGAATCAGGTTCGGCGCTGGATTGCTCAGGCAATTGCTCATCAATTAAGCAAGGTGGGGATTGAGGTGGAAGTTAGGAGCCTGGAATGGGGCACGCTCTTTTCTGATATTCAGGCAGGAAATTTCCAGATTTATACCCTAACCTGGGTGGGAGTGGTGGAGCCGGATATTTTTTATACCATTTTCCACTCTCAGAGTTTACCTCCAAAGGGAGCAAATCGGGGAGGATATTCTAACCCAGAACTGGACCAATTACTGGACCAGGCAAGAAGAATCACTGACCGGCAGGAGCGGAAAAGGATTTATTCTCAGGTTCAGAAAATCATTTCTCAGGAGCTTCCTTATATCAGTCTCTGGTATTCTATGGACATTGTGGTTTCTCGCAAGGAGCTGGCTGGTTTTAAGCTGGGTTCGGGCGGAGAATGGACGGGTTTAATTCAATCAAGGTGGGAGCAATGAGCTCTTATCTGGCTCGTCGGCTTTTATGGTTTTTTCCGGTTCTTTTAGGAGTAAGTCTGATAGTGTTCTTTTTCCTTCATTTAATCCCTGGAGACCCGGTTTTGATGATGCTGGGAGAGTCCGCGCGTCCAGCTCAGGTGGAATCGCTCCGGCATCAGCTTCACCTGGACCAGCCCCTTTATATTCAACTGGGACTTTTCTTCCAGGACCTGCTCAGGGGAGAGATGATTTCTATTTTTTATCATCAGCCGGTTTTTCGGGTGATAGCTCCCCGGCTTTTAGCTACTTTTGAGCTGGCGGTTTTTTCTATGTTCTGGGCAGTGGTTTTTTCCCTGCCCCTGGGAATAATCTCTGCCAGAAAAAAAGATACCGCCTGGGATTTTTCTTTCCGGATTTTTAGCCTGGTGGGGGTGTCAATTCCTAATTTCTGGTTGGGACCGCTTTTAATAATCCTTTTTTCTTTAAAATTAGGCTGGCTACCGGTTTCGGGGCGAGGAGGTTTCAGTCATTTAATTCTTCCTTCTCTTACCCTGGGGATGGCAATGAGCGGGTTTTTGCTCAGAATCAGTCGGACGAGTATGCTGGAGGTTTTAAATGCCGGCTATTTGAAGACCGCTCGTGCCAAAGGACTTTCAGAAAAGCTGGTAATACTTAAACACGGCTTAAGAAATGCTTTGATTCCGATTCTTACTGTGCTTGGTCTGCAGTTTGGTGCCCTGCTTTCCGGAGCAGTGATCACTGAAACTATTTTCGCCTGGCCCGGCATTGGCAGGCTTTTGATCAATGCTATCTTTGCCCGGGATTTTCCGCTGGTACAGGCTTGTGTTCTGGTAATTGCTTTTAGTTATCTGGTAGTAAATTTACTGGTAGACCTCTTTTATGCTCTGGTTGATGCCCGGGTTCGGCTCTGGAGTCAGAAATGAGAAAACCGGTTTTTTATCTGGTGCTCGGAGTGCTTTTGGCTTTCCTGATAATGGGAATTTTTGCTCCTCTGCTCGCTCCTTATTCTCCTTTTGAACAGAACCTCTGCCAGGGGCTAGAACCTCCTTCCAGAGCTCATCTTCTTGGTCAGGATAAACTGGGAAGAGATTTATTTTCTTTAATCATATATAGTGCCCGGGTTTCTCTTTTGGTGGGAGTGAGCGTGGTTATGATTTCTGCTCTGGTTGGATTTTTGGTAGGAGCTTTTTCCGGAGTGATGGGTGGAGCGGTTGACCAGATGATTATGAGGATAATAGATTTACTTCTTGCCTTTCCCGGGATTCTCCTTGCTATTGCCCTCACCGCGGTGTTAGGACCGGGTTTGGGGAATGTAATTTTTGCTTTAAGTCTTCTGGGCTGGACCGGTTATGCCAGATTGGTTCGGGGACAGGTTCTGGTAGAGAGAGAAAAAGCTTATTTTGAATCTGCTCGGGCAATAGGTGCGGGCTGGTTTCGGATTATTTTTCGCCATCTAGCGCCTAATCTACTGGGACCGGTTCTGGTTCAGGCAAGTTTTGGAGTTGCCTCAGCTATTCTGGCAGAAGCCTCTTTAAGCTTTCTTGGTCTGGGCACCCAGAAACTTCCCAGCTATGGCACGCTTTTGAATCACGGGTTGAATTTTCTTCGCACCGCCCCGCATTTAACGATTTTTCCAGGTCTGGCGGTTTTTATTTTGATTATCAGTTTTAATCTTTTAGGTGATTTTCTCGCGGATTATTTTCGGGTAGAAGAAAAAGCCAGAAGGGGCTGGTAATGGAAGAACTGGAAAGGATAATAGGGCAGTTAATAATCGTTGGATTAAAAGCTAATAAGCTTAGCCGGCAGATAAAAAAGCTGATAAGTTCCGGGAAAGTTGGAGGAGTGATTCTTTTCCCGCAAACCAGCTCTCCTGCTCATCTTCGCTCGCTGATTGAAAAAATGGCAGAGCTTTCCCCAGAGCATCCGCTCTTTATTGCCATAGACCAGGAAGGGGGAAGAGTGAACCGCCTGAAAGAGCCTTTTACCCAGTTTCCCCCAATGCGATTACTGGGCAGATATGGAGATGAAAAGATTTCTTATCAGGTGGGAGAAGCTCTGGGCAGAGAGCTAAGAGCGGTAGGGATTAATCTGGATTTTGCTCCGGTTTTAGATTTGGATTTGAATCCAGAGAATCAGGTAATTGGCGACCGCTCTTTTGGTTCAGAGCCGGAGCTGGTTGCCCGGCTCGGAGTTGGATTTATCCGGGGAATTCAAGCTCAGGGAATAATAGCCTGTGCCAAACATTTTCCCGGACATGGCGCAGGCAAAGAGGATTCTCATCAAACCCTGCCCAGAATTGATGCGGATAAAGAATTGATTTATTCCCGGGAACTGGTGCCTTTCAAAAAAGCCATAGAATCTGGAGTGGAGATGATTATGGTCGGTCATTTATTCTTTCCATCTCTTGACCCTTATCATCCTGCCAGTTTGAGTGAAAAGATTATCCAGGAATTGCTTAGAAAGGAATTGAACTTCTCTGGACTGGTAATTGTTGACTCTCTGGAAATGGGAGCCCTGGATTTTCTTCCTTTAGAAGACCGGGCTTTTATGGCTCTTCGGGCAGGAGCTGATCTGGTTTTAACCACTGAGGGAGAAGAGAATGTGGAAAGAATTTTTCAGGCTCTGATGGAAGCGGTTAAATTCGGAGCTTTGAGCGGGGAGAGAGTTTATTCTAGTTATCAAAGGGTGGTGGAGGTTAAAAATAAATTTCTTAATAATTTTCTTCGGTCTTACCGCAAGGATTTTAAGATTATAGGTTGCCCGGAGCATAAGGCTCTGGTAGAGAAAATCAGCCCAAAATCCCAATTCCCGAAAATTTCTTAAGCCGGGAAAATTTTTATTCTCCGCCCAAAAATCCTTCCAGCTTGTTGACATCAATTGATGCCCAGAACTGATACCGCTCAAGCTGGTCCGGGGGAATGGGTTTCATTTCCAGGGTGGGAAGGTCAAAATGAATTCTTAGCCGATTTTCTTTTTGGTAGGGAATCCACTTTGGCAGACCCTCTCCATCAGGGTTTCCATTTCGGGCAAAATTAGCCCAGTAGCTCATCATTATTTTTGCCAGTGGTTCTGCCTTTTTAGCCACTTTTTTAGTTCCCATCACTAACCGCAGGGAATCCCTTTTTAACCTGGTGTTGCCAAAGACAAAAGGGATTTCCAGCCCGTGAAAGGCACCCATCAATTTCCCCAGAGGGTAATCATCCCAATCAAATTGATAAAGATAAACCGTAGAAAAATCAGAGATTGCCTCTGCAGACATAAAGCCCCGAGAGCTAAATGCTTCGTTTCCTCCGATTAAAGTTCGTTTTGCCATACAGCCAAATTTATCCCGAGGATAAAGCTGTTCCACCTCTTGATAAAGTTCTTCACCCAAAGCCTTCTTCAGGATGGATTTGATAATAAATCCGGGAAGAAGATAATACCCTGCTGGAATAAGAAACAGGTTCATCTCGTCCCGATTATTTCCCACTATTACCGGCACCTGATTGAATTCTCCTTTTTTAATTAGCTCAATGGGAAGCTGGGGCAGAACATATCCATCCACATAACCACTGACCGGGAACTTGCTCGCCTTATACTTCCGAAACAACTTCTTTGCTGGTATTGCTCTCAAACAGGATAAAACATCTTTTCCCTCACAGCCTGCAAACTTCGCGAATTCCTCCCCATCTTTGTAGCCTTTTTCAATTGGTGCGAACAGGTCGCAGGCTCCACTTTCTATGATTGCTCTTTGAAACAGCCCCTTTGTCAGAGGGGAAGCCAGAAGAGCACAAACCGAAACCCCACCAGCAGATTCTCCAAAAATGGTAATATTTTCCGCATCACCTCCAAAATGAGCAATATTATTCTTTACCCACTTGAGAGCTTGAATCTGGTCCAAAATGCCATAATTTCCGCTGGAATGGTTCGGGTCTTCCTCACTCGCCTCTGGATGGGCAAAAAAGCCAAAAATATTCAGGCGGTAATTGATGGAGACCACTACCACTTCCTGCTCCGCAGAAAGTCGGGCACCATTATACATTTCATAGTTGCTGGCTCCACCAGTATAGCCACCGCCATAAATCCAGAACATTACCGGGAATTTTCCCTTCTTGTTTGGTCGCCAGATATTTAAGGTAAGACAGTCTTCGCTGTATCCGTAGATGCTTTTACCGCCAGAGAAAAGAGATTTTTCTTGAAGGCAGGCAGGTCCAAATTCCTCAGCTTCTAAAATCCCGGAATGAGCCTGGGGAGGCTGGGGAGCACGAAACCGGAGCTCGCCTACCGGGGGCTGGGCATAAGGAATTCCCAGCCAGGCACAAACCGGATATCTGGAATCTTTAATTCCCTTAACCAGTCCTTCGCTGGTCATTACTGGCTGAGAACAAATCTCTTGAGCAATTGCACCGGCACTCAAAAGGAAAATTACCAAAGCCAGAATCCCAATTAGTTTCTTGCTCATTTTTTCCTCCCTCTCTTAATCCAAGAATATCAAAGCAGGTAGAATAGTGTCAATAAAAATTTGGTTGACAAAAATTTTTTGTTTCGGTTATTATTGAAAAGTAAGGTATGAAAATAGATAAATTTTTTAAAAATAATGAAGTCTAGAAAGGGATATAAGCGGTCTCCTCTAATTATTTCCTTCCTAAGGCGGAAGATTCTCTGGAATTTTGTTAAACAAAGCTTTTTAACCTTATTCTTGGCTAACTTAAGAAGGAGCAAATAATCATTTGGGAGTATTTAAGGCTAAGGGATATTTTAGCATCATCAAACTGACAGAAGGAGGCGAAAATGTCAGGTATCTCCTCTTTTGAAAGCTACCGCCAGAATTACCCGGATGGAGACCAGAGCCAGCATACCTGGGGTGGGAGGCTTAAGATTATTGCTCAAACCATTCCTGAGGTTCAGGCTTTTATTCAGGGAGAGCGAATTCTTACCTGGCGAGAATTTGACCGGAATGTAAACCGGCTGGCAAATGCTCTTTTAGATATGGGGGTGAAAAAGGAAGAACGATTCGCAATAATGAGCTTCAACCGGATAGAATGGATGGAGGCTTATTTTGCCCTCTCCCGAATTGGAGCGGTGCCGGTAAATGTTAATCCCCGATTTGTCGCGAACGAGCTAAAATATATCCTGGAAGATTCAGACTCGGCTGGGATTTTTATTGAAGAAGAGGAATTATCCCAGCTGGAGCAAATCCTTTCTGAGCTGGAATTATTACGATATGTGATTGTCTTTGGCTCCCGGGCACCGGAGGGCGGGGTAGTTTATTCTGATTTAATCCAGAAATATCCTCCCAGTGAGCCGGAATTACCCTGGAAGGTAACCAACTCGGATTTTGCTTTTCTTTTTTATACTGGTGGAACCACCGGTTTTCCTAAAGGGACCGTATGGGATTATAAAATGAGGGTTCGGGGGCTGGATGTGATTATGCTCAGTGCCCTGGGACCTTTTCTGGAAAGGCTTCCGGACCTGGACCCGGAAGCTTTTAGAAAAGCAAAGGTTTTATTGCCCCCAATTCTTCCCGGCTGGCTGGTTCGGAGCCAGTTTTTTAAAAGGCTGATTACCAGGGCTCGTGGTTCCAGGGTTTTGGATGCTTTATTTTTAAGGCTCTTGGGCAGTTCGCTTAATTATAAACTGATGGGTGGAAAACTTCGGCTGATTGTTGCGGCTCAGCTTTTTCACGGAGCTGCTTATGAGACCAATTTTTCTTTAATCGGGGCTGCGGGTGGAACCAGCATTTATTTAACTCAGCGTCATCCCTTTAATCCCCAGGAGCTCTGGGAGAGCGTGGAGAGATGGAAGGCAAATTTAATTGTCATTGTTGGTGATGCTTATGCGCTTCCAATGTTAGAGGAATTAGAACGAAAGGAATATGATATTAGCAGTCTGTCCGCTATTATTTCCTCGGGCGTGAGATGGTCTCCTCATATTAAAAAGAGACTTCTGGAGCGAATCCCCGGGGTGGTGCTACTTGATGAATTAGGCACCACCGAGGTAAGCACCGCTTTTACTCAGGTGTCTACTCCCGGGGATTCGGAAATTGGGCAGTTAAAAATCAAACTTACCCGTTCCGGGCTTTATCCGGTGCGAGCGATAAATCCTCTTGCTGGTAAGGATGCCCTGCCGGGAGAGAGAGCGGAACTGGCTTATGGGGGATTTATTGCTCTGGGATACTGGAAAGACCCGGAAAAAACCGCAAAAAGCTGGAAGGTGATTGACGGAGAAAGGTGGTTTTTGGTTGGAGATGAAGGAATAGTTGATGAAGAGGGATATTTCCATTTTATTGGCAGAGGTCCGACAGTAATTAATACAGGTGGGGAAAAGGTATATCCTGAAGAGGTAGAAGAGGTGATAAAAACTCATCCTTTGGTAAAGGATGTGGGAGTATGTGGGGTTCCTCATCCAAGATGGGGAGAAGCCATAGCCGCGCTGGTGGTTGCTGAGCCCGGGGCAAATTTAACTTCTGAGGATATTATCCAGTATTGTGAAGGAAAGTTAGCTGGATATAAAAAGCCCAAATATGTATTGTTGGTGGAGGAGATACCCCGTTCTCCGGCAGGAAAATTGGAGCGAAGGAATTTCAAACCTCTGGCGCAAAAGCTTTTGGGAATTATTAAAGAAGAGGAAAAGTTAGAGGCAGAATAAATTTAAGGAATTACTATTTAAATAGATTTTCTGGTGCGAAAGGGGGGAGTCGAACCCCCACGGCCTTATCGGCCACTGGATCCTGAATCCAGCGCGTCTACCAGTTCCGCCACTTTCGCACCTCTTATTTTTTTAATTTTATTTTTCCGATTTTTCAAATTACTCTGGATATTTATATTATCATTTCTTTTAGAACCTTCAAGTATTGGGAGTAATCTGGTGTTTGCTGATGCCTTTTGAACTTTACCGGGCTTTACTTTCAAAAATTGTTATTTGCTCAAATTATGTTGGTTATAGGCAAAATTTCTCCAGAAGTAAAAATTGGCATTACCTCTTTTTTTCCAGCTTCATTCCCATAATTTGAAACTGTGAGAAATAAGAATATCTTTCAAATTCTTTTTCTCCGATGGGAGCAACCCTGATCGGGGTATCAAAGATAATTCTTTCTTTTTTCTCCGGGGCATAAGCAGTCCAGTAAGGCAGATTATCTCTGTTCGGATTTCCGTATTTTGCAAAGTTGGTGTAATACGCCATCATTTGCTCGGAGAGAGGCTTGGCTTTTTCTACCACTTTTTTATTGGCAAGCAGGCGAGCAAGCCCTGAATCCAGGGTAAAATGCCCGAAAACAAAAGGCACATCTAGACTGTGAAAGGCTCCCATTTTATTGGGAAACTTGGTATCATCCCAGTCAAAGCGATAGAGATAGACCGGGACATATTTAGATAGTTTTTCTGCGGAGTCCACTCCCCGGGAGATAAAAGCCTCATCGCAAACCGCAAAGAAAAGATGAACCGGTCTTTTGTAATCAGAATAAGAATACATTGTCATTATTTCCGGGTAATATTCACCCAAAAGTTTTTTCAGCAGGCGATTAACCCACCATTTTGACCAGAGGCTTGTTCCTGGAATGAAGATAGTATAAAGTTTAATCTCATCCCGGGTATGTCCAACCATTACTGGCACTTTATTGAATTCGCCTTTGGCAATGGCATCAATGGGCTGTTCTTTTAAAACATAGCCATCTATTTTGAGGTCAAAGGTAATTCCCCCTTTCATTCCGTTAATTACGGTGTTTTTTATCTTGAAGACAAAATCTTGGGCTGGCTTTTGCCGAAGGCAGGCTAAAAGCTCCTTGCCTTTGTCAGAACAGCCAATTTTTTCCACCATTCTTCTTCCCATTTCATAGGCTTCTTCCAGCGGAGTGGCATCAGAACAGGAACCGCTCATACTTATTGCCCGATGAAATAATCCTTTTGCCAGAGGAGAAGCGAGCAGGGCACAGGTGCTCATCCCTCCCGCGGATTGCCCGAAGATGGTGATATTATTCGGGTCTCCACCAAAGCTGGCGATATTTTCCTGAATCCAGCGCAGGGCTTGAATCTGGTCAAGTAAGCCATAATTTCCACTGGAATGATTCGGGTCCTCCTGGGTCAGCTCGGGCAAAGCCATAAAGCCCAGAGCCCCCAGCCGGTAATTAATCGTCACCACCACCACATTATATTCTGCAGAGAGCCTGGCTCCATCATACATAGGATATCCTCCCGAGCCCTGGCGGAAGCCACCGCCGTGAAACCAGACCATCACCGGGAACGAGCCTGGCTTTTGCGGACGCCAGATATTTAAATATAAACAATCTTCGCTCTGCTCCTTGATGCTTCCTCCAGCAAAAATCGTCTCTGCCTGAGGGCAGATTGGTCCTACTTCATAAGCTTCCAGAATTCCTTGATGAGGAAGCGGGGGTTGAGGGGCACGAAGCCGAAGCTTCCCCACGGGTGGCTGAGCATAAGGAATCCCTTTCCAGACGCAGGCGGAAAACTCCGCTTCTTCCCTACCTTTAACCAAACCCTGCCTGGTTTTAACCGGAGCGGAGCAGTCAATTTTTTCTACCGCTTGAGCAAAGAGGGAGCTGAAGCATAAAATCAGGCTGGCTATTAAAGCCTTCTTTAATCTTTTCATCTTTTCCTCCTTTTAAATTTCTTTTAGCAATCTTAAATTGACTCTTTTAAATTTGTCAAGAATATATTTAGTTAGATTTTTAAGCCAAAACATTCCTTCTTTTATGGTTAGGAGGCGGGTTCTGGTCTTGACTTTTTAGGGGATTATTTTAAAATAAAAACAAAATAGGCACGTAGCTCAGCGGGAGAGCACTGCCTTGACGCGGCAGGGGTCGCGGGTTCAAATCCCGCCGTGCCTACCATTTTTATAGGAGCATTTTTTATCTGGAGGTAAGAAATTGAGTTATCGTTGTGAGATTTGCGGTAAAGGTTCCCAATTCGGGCATAATATTTCCCATTCTAACCGCAAGACCAGGCGGAGGTTTTATCCGAATTTGCAGAGGGTGCGGGTAAAAACTCCCCGGGGCAATAAGCGGATGCTGGTCTGCACTCGGTGTCTTCGGAGTGGGAGAGTAGAAAAAGCGGTTTAATTATCCAGGAATTCTCTGGACACTGATTACATTTTTCAGCTTTTCCAGTCGGCTGATTACCTTTTGTAGTTCTCCAACATTTTTTATAGACATTTCAAAGGTAAGCACTGCTTTTTTATCTTCAGTGGTGCGAACCAGGGCTTTGGTAATATTGATACCCTGCCGGGCAATGATTCCGGTCATTTTATGTAAAAGCCCTTTCTGGTCGTTGCTGAGCACCTCAATAGTGGCAGGGAAGGTTCCTTTTACTCTGGTGCTCCAGCGGGCAGGAAGAATTTTATCCGGGTCTAGCTCCAGAATTCTTGGGCAGTCGCTCCGGTGGACAATCAATCCTGAATCCTCCATTAAATATGCCACCACATCCTCACCGGGCAGAGGTTGACAGCAAGGAGCCAGTTCAATTAGAAGTTCATCTGCGCTTTTAATGACAATGCCTTTTTTAGGTCTTTTCAATTCTGGGGTGGATGGAGCTTTTTGCTTTCTTGCCCGAACCGGAGCAATTCTTCTCAACTGGTCTCTGGGGAGAATCCGGGCAAGCACCTTTCGGTAAGAGATTTTTCCTCTGCCAATTGCTTCAAAAAGTTTTTTATGGTCAGAGAAATTGAATTCTTTTGTAATCTGGTCAATTTTACCTGATTTAATCAACTCTGGGAGGTGAAGGTCAAATTTTAAAAGCTGGGTTTCAATTATTTCTCTTCCCAGTTCCCGGACTTTTTTCAGTTCCTGAGTGTGGAGCCAGTGCTGGATTTTGGTTCTGGCCCGAGGAGTGACTGCCAGGTCCAGCCAGGCTTTAACTGGATGAGCATCTTTGCTGGTGATTATTTCCACCACATCTCCACTTTCCAGTTTATAAGATAAAGGCACCAGCCGGTTGTTAACCCGGGCACCAGCACAGTGATTTCCCAGCTCGGTATGAATAGCATAAGCAAAATCAATAGGAGTAGCACCCTTGGGAAACACCTTAAATTCTCCCTTAGGAGTAAAGACAAAGACCTCCTCGGGAAAAAGGTCACTTTTGACTGTCTCTAAAAACTGATGTGGGTCGCTCACTTCTTCTTTAAATTCTACCAAGCGATGTATCCAGGTGAAATGGTCTTTTTCCTCCTCTAAAGATTTGATTCCCTCTTTATATCTCCAGTGAGCCGCGATTCCTTTTTCTGCGGTCTCGTGCATTTCATAGGTGCGGATTTGAATCTCCACCCGCTCGCCTTCTGGACCAATTACTGTGGTATGTAAAGACTGATACTCGTTGGGCTTGGGAAGAGCAATGTAATCTTTTATTTTTCCCGGCACTGGTGCCCAGAAGGAGTGAATGACATAAAGGGCTTCATAACATTCTCTGATAGTATTGGTCAGGATTCGGAAGCCATAAATATCAGTGATTTCCTCCAGGCTTAATTTCTGCTGTTCCATCTTTTGGTAAATGCTGTAATAATGCTTGAGCCTCCCCTGAACCTCGCAGTTGAGACCCGCTTCTTTCAGCTTTTCTTTTAAAATCTTCTCCACCCGCTTGATGTAATCCTGATGCTGGCGGGCAATTTGAGAGACTTCTTCTACCAGCCGATAATATATCTCTGGCTTTAAAAACCGAAAGCTCAAGTCCTCCAGCTCGGTCTTCATCCAGTAAATTCCAAGCCGGTGAGCAATTGGGGCATATATTTCCAGAGTTTCTTCTGCGATTTCCCTTTGTTTTTCTTCGGGAAGAAAGTCCAGGGTGCGCATATTATGAAGCCGGTCTGCCAGCTTGATTAAAATTACCCTTAAATCCTTTGCCATTGCCAGAATCATTTTCCCCAGATATTCTGCCTGAATTTCTGGCTTGGTGCTTTTGCTAATTTTCCCCACCCGGGTCACTCCATCTACTAGCTCTGCTATTTCTTCTCCGAACTCTTTTTCCAGCTGGGCTTTGCTTACTCCGCAGTCCTCCATTGTGTCGTGAAGCAGTCCTGCACAGATGGTGGGTTCATCAGCTTTCAGCTCGGTAAGAATCCCGGCAACTTCCAGGGGATGGGAAAGATAGGGGAGTCCGCTTTTTCTCAACTGGTCACGATGAAGCCGAGCACTCCAGACATAAGCCTTGCGAATTAATTCAACTTCTGCTTTTGGCTTATAATCCCGGAGGCGGTCTATTATTTCATTTATTCGAATCAAGGGAGCTTTGGATTAGAACCGTTCCTCATCAATTCTTACCGGAACATAACGAGGAGTTTTTTTAGAAGCTTTTTTTTCTGCAGGCAAGACCATTTTTACCTTACCAGCCGCAATCTCCCTTAAAGCTAAAATAATCTCTTTATTGTCCGCTTGAACCAGAAGTGGAGCTCCCTCCAGGAGCTGTTTGACTCTTTTAACTGCCATCCTTACCAGAGCAAACCGATTATTTACCTGCTGTAAACAATCCTCAACCGTGATTCTTGCCATTTTTTACCTCCGAAATTGGTCTAAGATGTTCTGAATCTCCTGAACGCGATTTTCTTTTTTCGCTCGCTCAGCCCAGATAATCCCCTCTAATTCCTTGCTCGCCTGAGCAAAATCATCATTTATAATAATATAATCGTAGAGAGGATATTCTTCAAGCTCTTCTTTTGCCCGGGTAAGTCTTCGCTCTATCATCTCTTTGGACTCTGTCGCTCTTTTTTCTAACCTTTTTCTAAGCTCCTCCAGACTGGGAGGAAGAATAAAAATAAAACATCCACTTCCATATTTCTCTCTGAGCTGACGAGCTCCCTGACAATCTATTTCCAAAAGCAGGTCGATTCCTTGTTCTTCTGCCTCTTTTAAATATCTTAAGCTTGTGCCGTAACGATGCCCATGGACATAAGCCCATTCGGCGAACTCACCCCGGGCAATCATCTGGTCAAACTCTTCCTCGCTGACAAAAAAATAATCTTCTCCATTTTTTTCTCCTTCCCGGGGAGGGCGGGTGGTATATGAGCAGGACCATTTTAAGGGCTTGCTCTTACTCTGGTTAATTCTTCTTAAGACCTCTTTGCAAAGAGTTGTCTTTCCTGCTCCACTTGGGGCAGAAACAATGAATAAAAGCCCGGCTCTGGACATTAAGTCTAGACTTTTCGGTTGGTTTCTTCTAGTCTTTGAGCAATGGTTTCTGCCTGCACCGCGGAAAGAATAATATGGTCAGAATCAGTAACGATAATAGAACGGGTCCGCCTTCCCTGGGTGGCATCTATTAATTTTCCTTCTTTCTTGGCGGTTTCTTTAAGGCGTTTAATCGGAGCGGAGCTGGGAGAAACAACCGCAATAACCCGGTCTGCCACCACCACATTTCCAAAACCAACATTTAACAGTTTCACCTTTACTACCTCCTCATTTTATTTTTATTCAATATTATGTAACTGTTCCCGGATTTTTTCCAGCTCGCTTTTGGCTTCCACTACCCAGTGGCTAACCTGAGCATTTTGGGCTTTAGCGCTGATGGTGTTAAATTCTCGGTTTAGCTCTTGGGAGAGAAAATCCAGCTTCTTTCCCTTTGCTCCCGGCTGAGCCAGGTATTTATGAAATTGCTCCAGATGGCTGGAGATTCTCACCAGTTCTTCACTAATCTCAGCGCGTATTGCCAGATAGGCAACCTCTTGCTCCAGACGCTTTTCCTCCAATTGAGAAAACTCAGAAAGAAGAATTTTCACCTGAGACTTAATTCTTTTCTTTAACTCTTCCCTCACCTCCAGCCTCTGCTTTTCTATCTCCTCTTTGAGCTGTTTGATTTTTTCCAGCCTTTTCAGAAGGTCTTTTTCTAATTTCTTTCCTTCCTGCTCCCGGGCAAGAGCTAGTTGCTCAAAACAGTTCCTTAATAATTTCTCCAGCTCTGCCCAGGATTCCTTCCCCCATCTCTCAGGCTCAATAATCATAACATTTTTTTGGCTCAGGAGCAATTCCAGGGTTATTGCATCTTTAAGCCCCAGTTCGCTTCTCATTTCTTCTAAGAGCTTTAACCAGGCACGGGCAGTTGCCCGGCTCCAGTTGAATTCTAGGTTCTCTGGTTCTTTTTCAATAAAGATATTCAGCTCAATCTTCCCTCGTTCAAAAAATTTTTTTGCCAGGGATTCCATTTCCAGTTCAAAAGCATTGAGAAAAACCGGCACTCGAGCCCGAAATTCAAAAAACCGATGATTTAAAGCACGAGCTTCTGCCCGCAGAAGATATCCTTTTACTTCCCCCTGAACACTGGCAAAGCCGGTCATACTTACCAGCATTTACCTCTCCCTCTCTTTAAGTTGAAAGCGAAGAACCTGACGAAGCCGGTTAAACATTGAGATGATGGCAGAGCTTCTATAATCTGGATAGGTCCAGGGAAGGGGCTGATAATTACCCGATTGATAAATTAAATGAAGGTCTGCCCAGATGCCCTGAGAAAGATAAATCCGGTGAGCACAGGGCTTGCCTGTGGCTAAAACTAAATGGTCTAAGCTCAGATACCCTGGGTCAAGATTAACTCTTCTCCTGCCCTGCTCGGCTGTTTCCTGCTCCAGTTGATTGGTAAAAAGCTTAATTTCTACCAACTGCTCCGGAGAGATAAGTTTTTCAAAACTGAGAAACTGGCGAAAAAGAGGCTTGCCCATCTCCTGATAATAATAATCAGTCCAGTCAAAGTCCATTTCTTTGGAAGCATAATCAATCCTGCCAAATTTTTCCTCCAGCTTAAAAATAAGCTGATGCCACACCTCCCGCAGGGAATAAATAGCACTTAAAACCAATTTAACCGGCTCCGCTGGTTTGGGTATGCTCATTTTCTTTTTCCTGAACAGGCTTTGACGCAGATTCCACAAATGCCCACTCCAATTCCTCTCATTTTTTCAAATTCTCTTACCTGGGAAAAGCAGGCGGTTCGGTCAAAATCTGCCGGAGAAGTATGAATCGCTTTTGCCGGGCAGACCTTCACACAGGCGGTGCAGTCTCCACAGCTCAGCTCTTGACCTTTTACCGGTCCGGGAAGGTCTATCTCCCAGTCAGTTAAAACCGTGACTAAACGAAGCTGAGAACCATATTCCGGATGAACCAGAAGATTATTCCTTCCATAAAATCCTAGCCCAAGATGAACCCCCACCTGGCGGTGAGAGAGATGTCCGAGTTTTTTCTCCCAGTCAATAATCTGGCTGGCAGGAATCGGAAGGGCTTTTTTCCCTTTAGCTTCCAGCCCCCGGGCAAGCTCCAAAGCGGTGCGGTCAAGAAGGAAATTAACCTGGCGGTAAATATGTTTATAAAGTAAAGTAGGGCGCTCTTTAATTCCTTCCAGAACCTGGCGAGGAAGGGGATAAGCGAAAATTATGGCATAGTTTAGCCGGGAAAGGTCCAGCTCCTTGTTCAGAGGAAAGCTATCTTTAATCTCCTTGATTGAACCGCCGGCAAAAATGGTAATATCTTTTTTCTGAAAGAAGTCTTTAATTTCTTGCTCCGGGCTCATTTAAAAACCATTGACCAAAGCTTCTTCCAGCTCTTCTCTACTTACCACCGAGGTGCCTAACTTACCCACCCCAATACCAGCAGAAAGATTGGCTAAAAGGCAGGCGGAGTATAAATCCATCCCCACTGCCAGACTTGCTCCCAGGGTGCTGAGCACCGTATCGCCAGCACCGGTAACATCATAAACCTCCCGGGCTTGAGCAGGAATATGCCTTGCTGTGCCATTTCTTTCAATCAGGCTCATTCCTCGCTCGCCTCGGGTGATTAAGATTGCGGAAACCTCTAGCTCCTCAAGGAGAATCTTTCCTGCCTGCTCCACCTCCTGGTTACTCTCCACCTCAAACCGCACCGCCTGAGAAACCTCAAAATGATTAGGAGTGATTATCTCTGCCCCCTGATAGCAGTTAAGATTGGAAATCTTTGGGTCAACAATAACCGGTTTTCTCTCTTTAGAAGCCAGAGGAAAAAGCTCTCCGGTTAAAGCAGAATTTACTACCCCTTTTGCGTAATCGGAAATTAAAATTACATCTATCTCTTTGATGAAATCCTTAATTGCCTCCAGAATCATATTTCTGCTCTGCTCACTGATGGGATTTTTTACCTCCCGGTCAAACCGAACCACCTGCTGGCTATGAGCAATAATTCGGGTTTTAACTGTGGTGGGTCTCCCGGATTCCACCACCACCGCTTGAAGATTCACGCCTTTATCTAGCAATTCCTTGAAAATAAGCTCGCCCG
>CAZKMM010000044.1:0-18646 GCA_964553915.1 uncultured bacterium | reverse complement strand
AGGAGGTTGATAGGCCGGAGGTGGAAGCGCCGCGAGGCGTGGAGCTGACCGGTACTAATCGCCCGTGAGGCTTGACCACAAAATTATTCTCTGCCCGAAAAAGCCGGCTTTGATGGATGAGAATCAAACCGAGCCTGCGCCGATTCTTGCAGGCTAATTCTCGCAGTTGTGAAAATAAATTTCCCGGTGGCCATACCGGAGGGGAAACACCCGATCCCATCCCGAACTCGGTCGTTAAGCCCTCCAGGGCCGATGATACTGCTCCGCTTGCGGAGTGGGAAAGTAGGTCGCTGCCGGGATTAAATTTAAAGCCCCGCTTTTTAGCGGGGCTTTTTTATTTTTGCTCTATTAGCTTTTTTTAATTTTTACCCGGTGATTTAAATAACTTGGCTTTTTGCAGTTTTTTCATCCAGCAGGGAAAAGATTTCATTCCACAGGCTCCTTATTTCTGGAGGGAGGTTAAGCTCAGAGAGAAGTTTTTTTACCTCATCAAAATCCAGTTCTTTTATATCTTCTTCTCTGCCGTGGACCAGGACCTGCTGAAGATACCACTTGCGAAGATGGGGATTGTTCAGGTCTATTTCGTTTACGGACCAGACAATGTATCTTTTGGGCTTGACCATTATTATTATCATAGCAAGAAAAGTTTAACCTGCCAAAATTAAAAATTATAATTTCCCCAAAATCTTCCGAAATTTTTTATAGATGGAGCCGGTAATTTTAGTGGCAGACGAAGAGGCTTTAATTGTTTCCCGTCTGGCGGAGCTTCTGGAGAGGGAGGGGTTTTCTGTGCTTCGGGCTTATACCTCGGAGCAGGCTTTAACCAAGCTGGCGGTTAATAAAGTAGATTTGATTCTGGCAAGTTTTTCTTTAAGAGAGATGAACGGAGTGGAGCTATTACAAAAGGTGAAGTTATTATATCCGGAGATAAAAAGAGGTTTACTGGTAAGTGGGCTAAGTTCTCCTTCCATTCGTCGGGCGCTCCGGAATGGAACCGTTCAACTGGAAATAGAAAAACCCTGGGAAAGGAAAGAATTGATTGAGAAAATCTATCACCTGCTTGCCTTAAAAGATAAAGCTTAGTCGGGCTTGAATTCTACCTTAACAATCTCGTAGGTTTTTTCTCCTTTAGGAGTTTTGATTACCACATCATCTCCTTCTTCTTTTCCAATTAAAGCCCGGGCAAGCGGGCTCTGGTAGGAGATTTTCCCCTGCTCAGGCTCTGCTTCAAAACTGCCGACAATTTGGTATTGAACCCTTTCTTTGCTCTCAATATCCTCCAGTTCTACCCAGGCGCCAAAGGTGACTTTATCTCCGCTGAGCTGGGCTGGGTCTATCACCCGGGCACGGGCGAGTTTATCTTCCAGGTCCCGGATTTTTGCTTCAATTAACGCCTGCTTTTCTTTGGCATATTGATATTCTGCGTTCTCGCTTAAATCTCCATAGGAACGGGCATGTTCAATTTCTTTGGCAATTTTAATTCGCTCCTCGCCCCTCATTCGCTCCAATTCTGCCCGGAGCTTTTCATAGCCTTTTTTGGTGATGGGTTCGTTTTGGATAGCCATTGCAGTTAAAGATTATAATAATTTTCTCTTTTAAATCAATTTAAGTTGTTGCGGTCGGTCCTGATAATAATCCTGAAGGGGCTTAACTAAAAGCTCTTTTCCCCGAAGCCAGGAGATCGCCAGCGCCCCGGCATAAGCTCCGGGAATAGTGGTAAAATAGGGGATATTTTTCAAAAGAGCACTTCTTCTGATGCTGAAGCTGTCCCGGATTTCTTCCTTGCCCTGAGTGGTGTTGATTACCAGCTGAATCTTTCCCTGATTGATAAAATCTACAATATGAGGCGAGCCTTCTTTGACCTTATTTACCTTTTCCACCTGTTTCAGTCCAGCTTCTTGAAGGAAGCGGGCAGTTCCCCGGGTGGCAACAATTCGGAATCCTTCCCGGAGTAGAATTTCTGCCACCCTTACCACCAGAGGTTTATCGTGGTCCTTAACACTGATAAAAGCAGTGCCAGAAGTGGGAAGATTCATTCCTGCTCCGAGCTGACTCTTGGCATAAGCAGAGGGAAAGGAATAATCTATCCCCATTACTTCTCCAGTGCTTTTCATCTCCGGTCCCAAAAGGACATCTACCTTGGGGAATTTGGTAAAAGGGAATACCGCTTCTTTTACCGCAAGATGCTCCGGGATAATCTCCTCGGTAAATCCCAGCTCTTTGAGGGGTTTTCCCACCATTACTTTGGCGGCAATTTTAGCCAGAGGCTTGCCAATTGCTTTTGAGACAAAGGGGATGGTTCTGCTTGCCCGGGGATTCACTTCCAGAACATAGATTTCTCCATCTTTAACCGCATACTGGACATTCATCAATCCTTTTACCTGAAGCTCCAGGGCAAGAGCCCGGGTCTGTCGGGCAATTTCTCTTTGAATCTCCCAGTCCAGAGAATAAGGCGGAAGCACACAGGCACTGTCGCCAGAATGAACCCCGGCTTCTTCAATATGCTCCATAATTCCGCCAATCACCACCAGCTCCCCGTCTGCCACGCAGTCCACATCTACTTCAATGGCCTCCTGGAGGAAGCGGTCAATCAGAATCGGATGGTCAGGAGAGACCCGAACCGCTTCTTTCATATATCTTCGCAGGTCCTCTTCATCATAGACAATCTCCATTGCTCTTCCGCCCAAAACATAGCTGGGACGAACCAGCACTGGATAACCAATTTCCCGGGCAATTTTTACCGCTTCTTCAAAGGAGCGGGCAGTGCCGTTTTCTGCCTGTTTGAGCCCGAGCTTTCTGAGGAGCTCTGCAAATCGCTTTCGGTCTTCTGCCCGGTCTATGGAATCCGGGCTGGTGCCGAGAATTTTTACCCCTGTCTTCTCCAGAGGAACTGCGAGCTTGAGCGGGGTTTGTCCGCCGAACTGAACAATTATCCCGAGGGGATTTTCCTCCCGAACAATTTCCAGGACATTTTCAAAGGTGAGGGGCTCAAAATAAAGTCGGTCTGAGGTATCATAATCTGTGCTTACGGTCTCCGGGTTGCAGTTGACCATAATGGTTTCATATCCGAGTTCCCTGAGGGCAAAAACCGCATGGACACAGCAGTAATCAAACTCAATTCCCTGCCCGATTCGGTTGGGACCTCCGCCCAGAATCACCACTTTTTTTCTTTTGGTGGGATTTGCCTCATCTTCCCGGTCATAGGTGGAATAAAGATAAGGAGTATAGGCTTCAAATTCCGCGGCGCAGGTATCCACGGTTTTATACACACCTCGGAAGTTATATTTTTTTCTTAATTTCTGGATTTCTGCTTCGGTGGTGTTTAAAAGTTGGGCAAGCCTGCGGTCAGAAAATCCCATCTGTTTTGCCTGCCAGAGGCTCTCGGGGTCTAACTCTTTGAGAGATTTTTTCCTGGCAAGCTGATTTTCAAATTCCACAATCTCCTGAATCTGGCGGAGGAACCAGGGGTCAATATAAGAGAGCTGATAAATTTCATCAACGCTTAATCCTGCCCGGAAGCCGTCTGCAATATACCAGAGTCGTCTGGAATTTGGAATGCGAATGCTTTCCCGAATCAATTCCAGAGCTTGGGAGGAGGGCTTTCCATTTAATTTTACCTGGGGCTCAAACCCATAGCTATCTATTTCCAGCGAGCGGATAGCTTTCTGGAGCGATTCTTTAAAGGTTCTGCCAATTGCCATTACTTCACCCACGCTTTTCATCTGGGTGGTGAGCTTATCTTCGGTGCCGGGGAATTTTTCAAAGGTAAATCTGGGCACCTTGACCACCACATAATCAATGGTAGGCTCAAAGCTGGCAGGAGTTTCCCGGGTGATGTCGTTCCTGATTTCATCCAGGGTGTATCCCACTGCCAGTTTGGCTGCGATTTTGGCAATGGGAAAGCCGGTAGCTTTACTTGCCAGAGCAGAGCTCCTGCTTACCCTCGGGTTCATTTCTATTACCACCAGCTCGCCGTTTTCTGGATTAACCGCAAATTGAATATTAGACCCGCCGGTATCCACTCCAATTTCCCGAATAATCGCAATCGCGGCGTCCCGCATAATTTGATATTCCTTATCAGTAAGAGTCTGAGCCGGGGCAACTGTAATGGAATCGCCAGTATGAATTCCCATCGGGTCAAAGTTCTCAATCGGGCAGATAATTACCACATTGTCTTTAAGGTCGCGCATTACTTCCAGCTCAAATTCTTTCCAGCCAATTACACTTTGCTCAATCAGAATTTCACTGACCGGGCTTTCTTTCAATCCCCATTGAGCATATTCTTCAAATTCCGCTTGGTTGGTAGCGACATTTCCTCCGGTTCCGCCCAGGGTGAAGCTCGGGCGAATAATGGCAGGATAGCCTACTTCTTTGATTATTTGTCGGGCTTGCTCCATTGAAGTTGCCAGCCCGCTTCTGGGAAGCTTAAGCCCGATTTTTTCCATAGATTTTTTAAACAGCTCACGGTTTTCTGCCTTGCGAATGGCTTGAACATTAGCACCAATTAACTTAACCTTGAATTCTTCTAAAACCCCCATCTCTGCAAGGGCAACCGCAGTATTGAGTGCGGTTTGTCCGCCCAGGGTGGGAAGCAGAGCATCAGGTCGCTCTACTTCTATCACTTTTGCCACCATCTCCGGGGTAATGGGTTCAATGTAGGTGCGGTGGGCAAATTCCGGGTCGGTCATAATTGTGGCAGGATTGGAATTTACCAGCACCACTTCATAGCCTTCTTCTTTTAAGGCTTTAACTGCCTGGGTGCCAGAATAATCAAACTCGCAGGCTTGACCAATGACAATCGGTCCCGAGCCAATGATAAGAATCTTTTTTATGTCCTCACGCCTGGGCATTGCTTAATAAATCCCCTGCTTCCATCCCCGATATAATCCTACCTGCTCCATAGCCCGCTCTGCCTGATAATACTCCTCCCGGGAAATTCTCCGGGAAATCTCCGGAAATTCAAAAGCCCGATGAGCCGGAAAATACTGGCTCATTAAACTGATTGCAGTTTCTTGAGAGACTTCCTCGGCAATAAATTTCATTATTCCTTCGGTGCCGGCAAGACCTTCGGGAAGGATTAAATGCCGAATTAAAAGTCCCCGCAGAGCTATGCCGGTATCATCAAAGCTCAAATCTCCCACCTGGCGGTGCATTTCTTTAATTGCCCTTCGGTTCACTTCCACATAATCCGGGGCTTTAGAGTATTTTTCTGCAACTTTATTGTCATTGTATTTCATATCCGGCATATAAATATCCACAATTCCATCAAGTAGCTCCAGTTCTTCTAAAGAATCATAACCGCCGGAATTATAAACCAGAGGAATTCTCAAACCCCTTTCCCGGGCAATTGCCAGTGCTTCTATAATCCAGGGAACCATATGAGTGGGCGTGACAAAATTTATGTTGTGGGCGCCATCTTGTTGTAATTCCAGCATCATTTCTGCCAGCCCCTCACTGCTGGTGAGATTCCCGTGTCCGAGCTGGCTGATGGGATAGTTCTGACAGAAGACACAGCGGAGATTGCAATGAGTGAAAAAGATGGTGCCCGAACCTCTCCAGCCGGAAATTCCCGGCTCCTCTCCAAAATGAAGGTTATAACTGCTCACCTCAGGTTTGGCTCCTGCCTGGCAGAAACCCGGCTCTCCCTTGAGCCTCTCCACCTGGCATTTTCTCGGACAGAGCCGGCAGGGACTTAAAAGCTCAAAAGCCTTTTTGGTTCTCAGCTCAAATTCTCCCGGACCCAGCTTTAAATAGGCGGGAATAAATTTTTCCTCTTGTTTCATCCTCTCACTCATTGGTAATATTCTTCCAGCTTCATCCTCGGATAGCGTTGAAATTTGATGGCAATCGAGCGAAGCTCCTCAAGGAATTTTTCTTTTTCCAGCTGATTTTTTCTCACCAGCCGGGCTTTCTTTTGATAGAATTTTGCCAGGGTCCTGGGCAGATAAAAAAAAGCCTCAGTAAAACAAGCCTGCCCGGCAGGGAAGACAATCCGGGCAAGGATAAAATCCCCTTTTTCTATCCCAGCACTTAGTCCGTAAACCGGATTGATTTTTTTTCTGGTGATGATGTCTTTTACCACCGCCTGCTGATTGGTGATTTTTTTGACCAAGAATAGGCTATAGAACTGATGAGCAAATCCCTCCAGAAGAGTTTTTTCTAAGGGAGTAAGGTTTTCTCCCTGCTCTTTAAAAAATTTTTCCCACAGGCTTTTTCCTTCTTCCAGCTTCCAGTCAAAAATAAACCATTCAATAAAATTAGCCAGCTCCAGTTCTGCAATTTCGCTGTTTTCTGAGGCAAAGCCTACGGGATTGAAGAATTTTTCTTTTGCCCGCTCCAGCTCCTGAGCAAATCGCTCCTCGCCTGCGTATAGTTCTATCTTGTCCAGAATCTGGCTTAAAATCTGCTTCATTTTTCTTCCAAAAGATTGACAAATTGCTCAAATAGATACTGAGAATCATGAGGACCGGGCGATGCTTCTGGATGATATTGCACGCTGAAAATCGGAAGCCTCTTGTGAGCCATTCCTTCTACTGTATGGTCATTGAGATTAAGATGAGTAAGTTCAAACGGGCAGTCCGGCTGATTAAAGTAGTCCATTTTTACTGCAAAGCAGTGGTTCTGGCTGGTGATTTCCACCTCTTTAGTGGCAAGCCTCATTACCGGATGATTGGCACCGTGATGACCAAACTTGAGCTTTTCGGTCTCAGCTCCAAAAGTCCGGGAAAGAATCTGATGCCCGAGACAGATGCCAAAGATGGGGAGCCCGGGCTTTTTCTGGACAATTTCTTTTAAAGTATGAGCAACATAATCGCATCCTGCCGGGTCGCCCGGACCATTGGAGACAAAGATTCCATCAGGATTTTCTTTAAGAATCTCCTCCGGAGGAGTTTGGGCAGGAACTATCCGGACAAAAATCCTTCGGTCTGAAAGCATCCGCAGGATGTTGGTTTTAATCCCGCAGTCTATTGCCACCACTTTAAATTTAGGTTCGGGAAGGTCTTTTTTGTAGCCTTTTTCCAGCTCCCAGGTTCCTTCATAGAAATCATAAGGCTCAGAGCAGGTGACTTCTTTAACCAGGTCTCTTCCCACAATTCCCGGGGCTTTTTGGAGTTTTTCCAGGAGGCTTTCTGGATTAAAATCCTCAGTGGAGATAATCCCCTGCATAGAGCCCTGCTCCCGGATATGTCGGGTTATGAATCTGGTGTCTATTCCTTCAATTCCCACAATTCCCTGTTTTTTTAAGAATTCATCCAGGGTGATTTTGGAGCGGAAGTTAGAAGGAAAATCTATGTATTCCCGAACAATGAACCCATTGACCCACACCCGCCAGCTTTCCATATCCTCATCATTGATTCCGGTATTACCAATCTGGGTGTAGGTCATTGTGACTATCTGACCCCGATATGAAGGGTCAGTTAATATCTCCTGATAACCGGTCATACCAGTATGAAAAACCACCTCGCCAATGGTCTCACCCTCAGAGCCAAAATTCCAGCCCTCTAAAATCGTGCCGTCAATCAGGCAGAGAACCGCTTTTGTTTTTTTTCTCATTTTTCCAGGTCAAAAATTTTTCCGGCAACTATCACCATTACCGCTTTTCCTTTCAGCTCCATTCCCGCAAAAGGGGTGTTCTTGCCCAGAGATTTAAATTTTTCTGGCTGAACCTTCCATTTCTTTTCCAGGTCAATTACGGTTATATCTGCCCGGGAGCCGGGCTTTAAGCTCCCTGCATCTATTCCCAGGATTTTAGCAGGATTGGTGCTCATCAGCTCCACCAGCCGGGAAAGGCTGAGCTTTTTTTGATGAACCAACTGTAAGCCAAGAGCCAGGCTGGTCTCCAGACCAGAAATCCCAAAATCTGCCCGGTCAAATTCCACCTCTTTTTCTGCCAGACTATGAGGAGCATGGTCTGAAGAAATGCAGTCAATTACTCCCTCCGCAAGTGCCTGAATAATGGCTTCTTTGTCCTCCTCGCTCCTCAGCGGAGGGTTTACCTTGGTGTTGGGATGGTATCCGCTTTGGGCTACTGCCTGTTCTGTGAGGGTGAAATAATGAGGGCAGGTCTCACAGCTGAAAAAGATGCCTTCCTCTTTGGCTCTTTTTACCAGCTGAATTGAACCCTTGGTGGAAAGATGAGCCAGATGGAGTTTTCCTTTGGTCATTTTTGCCAGGATTATATCCCGGGCGACCATTACCTCTTCCGCGCTGGCAGGTATCCCCCCCAACCCAAGCTTGGTAGAGACCGGACTTTCATTCATCACCCCACCAGCAGAGAGATTTAAATCTTGGGGATGAGAAATGATTACCCGGTCCAGCGCCCGGGCATATTCCAGAGCCCGACGCATTAGGTCCGCATCCATTACTGGGTTGCCGTCATCAGAAAATCCCTGCGCCCCTGCCTGAGCCATAGAGCCCATTTCCGAAAGTTCTTTTCCTTCAAGCTCTTTACTGATGGCACCGATGGGAAAAACCCGCACCGAGCCAGCTTCTCTTGCCCGCTCCAGGATATATTCAGTGACCGCAGGACTGTCATTTACCGGGTCAGTATTTGCCATACAGGCAATTGCGGTGAATCCACCATAAAGAGCAGAGCGGGTGCCAGTGGCAATGGTTTCTTTATATTCATATCCTGGCTCCCGGAGGTGGGTATGTATATCCACCAGCCCCGGAGTGATAATCTTGCCGGAAAGGTCAATCACCCTGGCATTGCTCACTTTTTCCGTGGGCTTTAAAATTGCCTCCACCCTGCCTTTTTCAATCAGGAGGTTTTTAGGAGCATCTATTTTCTGGCTGGGGTCAACCAGCCGTGCTCCTTTAAGTAAGAGCCTCATCTACTCCTCCACAGAAAAGATAAAGCAGAGCCATTCTCACTGCCACCCCGTTTTCCACCTGTTCCAGGATTACTGAATAAGGACCATCTGCCACCTCAGGAGAAAGTTCCACTCCCCGATTAACCGGTCCTGGATGCATAATTAACACATCTTTTTTTGCCCGGGAAAGCCTTTTTTCATTCAAGCCGTAAAGCCGGGAATATTCCCGCAGGGAAGGGAAGAACCGGGCACTGCCCCGCTCCAGTTGAATTCTGAGCATCATAATTACATCCATTTCAGGAATGACCTGGTCCAGGTCATAGCTTACTTTACAGCCGAGTTTTTCAATCCCGGGTGGAATCATTGTCGGAGGACCCACAACCACCACCTCTGCTCCGAGTTTGGAAAAGCCGTAAATATTTGAACGGGCTACCCGGCTGTGCCGAATATCTCCGACAATAGCGATTTTTAATCCTTCTATTTCCCCTTTCTTCTCCCGCACTGTGAACAGATCCAGAAGCGCCTGAGTAGGATGTTCGTGGAAGCCGTCCCCGGCATTTATTACCGGGGTGGAGATAAGCCGGGCAAGCATCTCCGGCACCCCGGCGGATGAGCTTCTTAGCACTAAAAGGTCTGGCTTCATTGCTTCAATGTTCCGGGCGGTATCTCCTAGAGTTTCTCCTTTGGTTAAGGAGCTCTGGCTGGCAGAGAAATTAACCACATCTGCGCTCAGTCGTTTTCCGGCAATTTCAAAGCTGGTTTTGGTTCGGGTGCTCGGTTCAAAAAAGAGGTTGACCACGGTTTTTCCCCGCAGGGCAGGAACTTTCTTAATCGGGCGGTAATTGATTTCTTTAAAGGTCTGGGCTTGCTCTAAAATAAATTCTATTTCTTCTCTGGCATAATCTTTTAATCCTAAAAGGTTTTTGTGTTTAAGCTTCATTTGGATTTTTTCTTAGATTCTAAAAGCACCACCCGGTCTTTTTTTTCCTTTGGGTCTAGTTGAACCTCCACCAAATCAGTTCGGGCGGTGGGGATGTTTTTCCCTACAAAATCTGCTCTGATGGGAAATTCCCGATGTCCCCGGTCAATCAGGACTGCGAGCCAGATAGCCCGGGGTCTGCCCAGGTCAATCAGGGCATCCATTGCTGCTCTGCAGGTTCTTCCGGTAAAAAGAACATCATCTACCAGCACCACCACCTTATCTTCTACCGCGAAGTTGATTACGGTTTTATGAACCTCAGGCTGATGGCTCATATGATAAAGGTCATCCCGATACATAGTTATATCCATAAAACCAAAAGGAACCTCTTTGCCTTCACTTTCCTTAATGATTTTTGCCAGACGAGAGGCAATCTCCTCTCCCCCGGTGCGGATTCCAATTAAAACTAAATCCTTAGTGCCTTTATTTCGCTCCAGGATTTCATGGGCAATCCGATAGAGCGCCCGGCGGATTTCCTCTGCATCCATTAATATTTTTTCTCTTGCCATTTTTTAAAAAAAACCTTCTCCCGCAGGAGAAGGTGAAATTTTGCTTTTAGTTTTTTTCATTTATCACCTGCCTTTGCTGACCTCACGGAGCCAGCTTAAAAGGCTTCAACTAAATTAGCATTTTTTTCTGAGTTTGTCAATATCAGGTTGACTTTAATAAAAAAAGAAAGATATAATTTTATTAATGAATCCGAAAGTAAGGTTTTTAATCTTTCTTTTCATTTTTCTCTTTTCTCTTCCTCTCTTAGCCGGGAGAAAGCAAAAAGAGCTTGAAGAAAAGCTCCAGCGGGTAGAGAAAGAAAATCTGGAGTTAAGAAAAGAACTGGAGGATTTAAAAGCCCGGCTGGATTTGCTATTAAGCCGGATAGAAAGGCTGGAGCAGTCCTGTCATCCCTCAGAAGGAAAATCTCCACAAATTACCAAGCAGGCACCTGCTCAAAAATCATCCCAGACTCTTCCTTCCCTGCCTGTGGTTAAGATAGAGCCAGATAAAACTAAAAAAGAGAAAAAGTCGGTGGTAATAAAAATAGAACAAAACCCGGAAGAAAATCCAGGCAATGCTCAAGATGCCCGAGAGCAAATTCTTAAATTCATTGAAGCAGAAGATTATAAAAATGCTGAGGATTTAGCAAAATCTGAGCTTAAACGCAATCCGGAGCCAAAATATTCCTGCTGGCTTTTGTATCATCTGGGCTTGGTGCAAAAAAAGCAGGGGAAAAAAGACCAGGCAAAAGATAATTTTATAAAACTGGCAGACCGCTATCCTGCCTGTGATTATGCTCCAGAGGCTTTATTTCTTGCCGGCCAGCTCTGGGAAGAATTAGGCAAGCCGGAGCAGGCGAAAAAAATTTACCGGGATATTATTTCCTTGTATCCATTTAGCGATTATGCTACTCTGTCTAAAAAGAAGCTAGAAAAATGACCTGGTTCCAGCAAGGAGGGGAAAAATGCGGAAAAGGTGGTTGATTCTGGGAGCGATTTTACTTTTCGTCATCCCGATTTTTGGACAAACCCAAGAGCCTTCTTCAGCTCCCACTTCCCAGGAAGAAACCAGAAAGATTGTTTATGTGGTTCAACCCGGAGATACTCTCTGGGATATTGCCAAGAGGTTTTTAGCCAGCCCCTATTACTGGCCCAAAATCTGGGAACGAAATCCCTTTATCATTGACCCCAATCTGATTTATCCGGGCGATGTGCTCAATTTATATCCCGCGGGAGAAAAACTTACTCCTCCACCAGAAGCAGAAGTAGAAACTATTCCCCAGGTAGGAGAAGAAGGTCCTTCGGAAGAAGTCCAGCCCAGTGAAGGAGCCAGTGCTGAACCAATGGGAGAAGAGGCTAAGGTTTTAAGAGACGAATACGGGAGGGTGGTTAAAGTAATTTACACCCAGAGTTCTTCCACCGGCTGGATTGAACCCGGAGAGTTTGAAAAAGCAGGGAAAATAATTGGAACCTATGATGGTCGGGTTATGGTCGGAGAGCAGGACATTGTTTATGTTGATATTGGCTCTTCCGCGGGAGTTAAACCCGGTGACCTGTTCAGTGTTTTTCGGATTGAATCTGAGATTCGGCATCCTAAAACCAGAAAAAAAATCGGATATAAAATCTTAAATTTAGGAGAGATAAAGATTGCCAAGCTCACTGAGAGTGCCAGTGAGGCAGAGGTGGTGAATTCTTATCAGGAGATGAAGGCGGGAGATTATATCAGACCTTATCTTCCTCCCCTGAGCGCAGAGATTCCTGTAATTAAATCTTCCCAGAAGCTGGAAGGTTATATTGTGGCTAATAAGCGTGGTACCCCGCGATTTGGGCAGGGTGATATTGTTTATATTGACCTGGGAAAAGCAGATGGCTTAGAGCCGGGTAATTTGTTTGAGATATATTTGCCCGGCAAAGTTGTCAAGGAGAAAGGAGGAAAGAAAGTCCTGCCTGATAAAGTGATTGGCAAACTGGTGGTGCTGGATGTTCATCCGCATACCTCTACCGCGCTGGTTACTGAGAGCCTGCAGGAACTCAAAGTCGGGGAAAGGATTCACCTGGCAGAAACTCAGTAATTTTTGCTCAAGGTTTTTAATGGTTTCTCTGCAGGGCAAGGGTAAAGATTTCTCCGGGATTAAGTTCTGCTTTTAAAAATTGCCCCTGGAAATGAAGTTCTGGATAAGGGATTGGTTTTTCCTCCAGATTTACTGGCTCTATGTTTGAGATTTTGGCACTGAGTTCAAGCTCCAGTATTTCTTTGTTTTCAGCGGGATTGAAAAATCGGGCAATAAGCCGGTCTTTTGAAGGGTAAAGAGCAGATAAAATTATTTTTGGGCTTTTGAGCTGAAAAGGAATTTCCGGAACAGAGCCTGCCAGAAAAACCAGGGGCGGAAAAACAAACTGATATGCCTGAGAAAAAATTTCTCCTTTATCTGGAGGATGGGAAAAAAGCATCAAAGAATATTCCCAGTTAAATTCTCTCAAGCATTGTGCCTCAGGAACTGGAATGGGCGGACCTGCCATTCCGGTTCGGTAAGTCAGGTCTGTGCGAGAGAGCCAGCCAATACTTCGGCAGAGAGTAAAACTGAGCGAGGTCTTTTTCTCCTGCAGATGGTGGGAACAAATTACCTCACTCAGCCCCTTTCCTGCCAGAATCATTCCCTGTCCATCTTTTTCTAAAAAGGCAAAATTCTGAATCGGGCTGGAGCTGGATTCTGCTTCGCTTCCCAGAACCAGCTGGGAGATTTCGGTTAGAGAGGGAGAAGGGGGAGGAGATTCTTCTATCACTGCTCTTTTTACCAGGTCAAATCCGCTCTCTGCCCAGAAATGCTCCACCAGGTCAGGAAACCAGAAGTCCACCTGCAGGCGATGGTCTCTGGCAGAGTTAAAAAATCTGGTCTGGAAATCCACCCGCTTGATTCCGGAATAGAGCCAGAGACGGGTTTGAAGCCGGAGCAGGACTTTTTTTCCAGCTCGTTTTTTTCGGTCTGGAGAAAGCTCAAAAGGAATTTGATATATATGTTCCAGCACCATTTGAGCATAACTTTTCCCGCTCTGAATTTTTTTCACCCGGAATTTCTTAGGTTCAGTGATGGGAATATCATCAGGGAGAGGGTCAAAATTATAACTGTCGCCCCGGTCTGCCCGGTCAGAGAATTCCATAATAATTTCTCGCTGGGTTTCTTTGTCTAAAATTTTCAGTTTGCCTGAAGGGGTGGGCTGGATTTTGAGCAGATGATTTTCTATGCCTTTTTCTGAGCTTCTGAATTCCGGGGTCTTTTCTGGAATTTTCTTTTCCTTAACTATTTTGAAGCAATTCAGCCCGGGTTTAAGCTCCCCAGCAATTCCCAGAAGCCTTTTCTCTCCCAGACGATAAAGCTGGAAATGAATCAGGGGGATTTTTTCTTTCTCAATTTTGCTTTTAATTTTTTTCAGATACTTTTCCAGCGGAAAATCTATGGGCTCATCTCCCAAGCCAATTTTTATTTCCAGGGCGCTTTTGGTTTTTTTCCAGAAGATTTTCTGAAGATAAAGCCCGAAAATCTGCTCTGCCATAAAGTAATTGAATGCCAGCCAGGAAAAAGCTGAAGGAACCAGAATTTGATAAAGAAGCTGGTCTTTTTCTTTGGGCTTTATTTCTTCAAAAAAGATTTTTCTTCCCTGCTCATCTAGAGCGGTCAGCGGGGTTTTAATTGGAAGCCGGGTTCTAAAAGTGATCACCCCGGATTGAGTTCTGCCCGAAGGGTTCCAGAAAAGAACTCTCTCAGGTTGAGCATCTCCTAAAAAAGTTAAATGGCAAAGGGAGGATTTTAAAAGGGTTTTGCCCAGCTGGAAGATTTTTTCGTATCTGGTCTCCATTTCCCGGTGCACCGGGTCAATACTACACCCGCAGATAGAATCATGGGGATGATTGGAAAGGAGTAATTTCCAGAGGTATTCCAGCTCCTTTTGATGAGAATTTTTCCGGTTAAAAAAGCTGAGAGCAAGAGCAGGCTCCAGATATTTTTCCAGAAGTGCCTGAGCCCGGAAATTCATTTCTTTTAAATAAAGCCGGGCAGAAGCGGTTCCCGGAAGAATCTGGGTGCGGGCAGGACTGCGAAGCTCGCCCTGATATTCGGGAATATCTTTCAGCTCGGGTTTAAGGACGGAGATATATTCCTCTAATGGAGCCATTTTCAGCTCCCATTCCTGCTTATGCTCTTGGGCTTTTTTTATGGTTCGGGCAAGCTCCGGGTCCGGAAACCAGTGGTCCGTGCCCACCAGAAAAAGATAAACTCCGCTCGGGTCCTGTGCCTGAATTAAACCAAGAAAAAGCCCCACCTGATTTAAAAATTCCTCCAGCACTCGGGAAAGATTAAAAATAAAACCATAGCCCAAAGGAAGATATATGGCTAAAATCTTCTTTCCCGAAGGACTTTTCCAGAAGAATTGATTCCGCTCCATTTTCGGAACCCCGCGCCAGACCAGAGCAGACTCTATTCCAAAACCGCTTAAAATTTCCGGCATCTGGGAAATATGACCGAACATATCAGGGAGATAGCCCACCGAGACCGGCTCGGTGCCCAGCTCCCGGGAGATTTTTCTTCCCAGCTTAAGGTTGCGGATTAAAGCCTCACCGCTGACCAGAAACTCATCCGGCAGAACATACCAGGGACCGATTTTTATTCTTCCCTGCTCAATCAATTTTAAAAGCCCTAGATTTTTCCCCCGGATTTGAAAATAATCCTCAAGAATGATGGTTTGTCCATCCAGCAGGAATATGTAGCTGGGATTTTTTTTCATAATTTCAATTAGCTGGTCAATCAGTTGGAGCAGTTGAGACCTGAACTCTTCAAAGCTCAGATACCACTCCCGGTCCCAGTGAGTATGAGGGAGGAAGAATAATTTGAGCTGGCTCATTTTCTCCTCCTTTTGCTGGCAAAAATATATCAGGATAGAAATGGTTTGTCATCTTATAGGGGCAGGAAAGTGAGGATGATAAATTGACAATTCCGCTCAAAATCTGGACAATAGCGGGAAAGCTGGAGGGAAAGATGGCGGTTCCGTTTCTGGATTTAAAAAGGCAGTATCAGAGAATCAAGCAAGAAATAGATGAAGCTATTTTGCGAGTGGTGGAGAGCCAGCATTTTATTTTAGGCAGAGAGGTAGAGGCTTTTGAGAAAGAAATCGCAGAATATCTGGGAGTAAAATATGCGATAGGAGTGGCGAGCGGGACTGATGCGTTGATTCTGACTCTTCGTGCCCTGGGAATTGGTGAGGGTGATGAGGTTATTACCTCGGTTTACAGTTTTTTTGCCAGTGCCGGAGCAATTAGCTGGGTGGGAGCAGTGCCGATATTTGTGGATATAGAGCCGGATGGATTTAACCTTGACCCGGAGCAAATCCCGAAAAAAATCACCGGCAGAACCCAGGCAATTTTGCCCGTGCATCTTTTTGGCGAGCCAGCCCGGATGAACCAGATTATGGAAATTGCCCGAAAATATGACCTTTATGTGATTGAAGATGCCTGCCAGGCAATAGGTGCGGAAATCAATGGCAAAAAAACAGGAACCATCGGTGATATAGGTTGCTTTAGTTTTTATCCCACCAAGGTTCTGGGAGGATATGGCGATGCCGGGCTGGTGGTGACTGATTCTGAGCAATTATATCAGAGGGTGCTGGAACTTCGGGTGCACGGAGCAAAAGGAGAACAAGACCGGAGGGTGGTGGGAACCAATAGCAGGCTGGATGAGATTCAGGCGAGCGTGCTTCGGGTAAAATTAAAATATCTGGAGCAGTGGATAAAGGAGCGAAGAGAGAAAGCAGAATTTTATCATAACCAGCTTTCTTCCCTTCCAGTTAAGCTTCCCCGGGAGCGGGAAGGAATCCGACATACCTATAATAGCTATGTAATTTGCACGGAAAAAAGAGATGAGATGGTAAAGGCTTTTCAGGAGAAAAAAATTGGCTATGCAATTTATTACCAGCGACCTTTTCATAAATATAGCTGTTTTCAGATGGGAATCTCTCAGGATGAAAAATTTCCCAATGCAGAAAAACGAAGCACTGAATCCCTCGCCCTGCCCATTTTTCCAGAGTTAAGCAAAGAAGAACAGAAAGAGGTACTTAATTCTATAAAAGATTTACAGAGTTAATGTTTTTGAAGAGCTAAATGTTTTATCTTAGATATCCAAGTGCTTTTAGCCTTTTGATTTGTTCTTTTTTGAGAAATACTTCTTTTTCAGGAATATTGATGGGCGAGGGGTGCTCAAGGAATTGTTGAAGCAAAGTTGTATATTCTGTCACTAACTGAGGGAATTCTTTAGCCAGATTGTTTTTTTCTTTTGGGTCTAGGGTTAAGTCATATAATTCCGGAGGGAACCGTGAAGAGGTAATCAATTTGTATTTATCTACATAGATTGCCTTATAATTTGTGCCATAGCGTCTAGCATACCATGATGGATAACGACTTTTTTCAATCACTTCATCACTCAGGCTCGCGTAATATTCTGCAAAAGGATATTTCCAGACATAATCCGGATATGAAGTATTGGGTTGATTATTTGAAAGGACCGTGGGAATGGGTTTTCCTTCTATGCCTTTGGGGATGGGTAATTTAAGGTAAGCGAGGATAGTTGGGAATATATCAACAGTTTGCACCCATTGATGATACACTCCCGAATTTTTACCATTTGGTAATCTTATAATTAACGGGATTCGGAGTACCTCTTCATAAACATTATGATGAATAAGAAAGTTATGCTCTCCAAGATACTCTCCGTGGTCAGAGGTTATAATAATAAGAGCAGAATTAAATCGCTTAATTTTTTTCAATTCTTCAAAAAGTAATTTAAGTTGAGCATCAAGGTAAGCAAGGGAACCATCATATTGAGAAATTAAATGCTTTTGAATTTTTGGATCTATTTTTTCCCCTTCTCGTAAGTCTAAGACGGTTTGTGAATGGTGAAATAAAAAATAATATAAATTTCTTCCTGAAAAGAGGTTATGATACGGCGGAGGAGGATAAAGAGGTTCATGAACATCCATATAATTGAGAAAAAGAAAAAGTGGACGAGAATCAATATTTTGAAGAGTGTGAAAAGTTATTTTATTAATATCCTCAGCTCGAAAATAAGGTTTAAAAACCTTACTTGCAAGTTTCTGATCAAAAATACAAGCTATTATTCTTATTAAATCTATTTTAATTGCTCCACTCCAGGGATTTTTAGGTGTATGATAAATTTGGAACCCTTGAAGTAAGCCAGATTCTGGACTAAGAAAGCCGATATTGGCAACCACAGCAATGGTTTGATAACCGAGGCTATGAAGAATTTCCGCAAGGGTTTGGGCTTCATTACTTAACTTGGGATAAAAATTATCTTTCTTGACCCGATTGTGTATATGGTGTGTCCGGGGAAAAAGACCCGTAAATAGAGAAGCATGCGAGGGCGGGGTCCAAGGAGCGGCCGAAATCATATTAGTATAAACCTGGCTGGTTTTGGCTAATTCTTCCAGGAACGGAGTGGTTTTTCTGGGATAACCATATAAAGAAAAATTTTCTTTTCTTGCGGTATCTAAAACAATCAGGATTATATCCGGGAAGGAGGAAGAGTTTACAGAAATTTTGGAAGAGGAAAGCGAAACTTTTGGCTCAAGATGCTCTTTCAATGTGGAATGAGAGAAAGAAAATCCAATACTTAAGAGCAGAACAGGCATTGTTAGGTAATAAATAATTTTCTCTGGGATTGAGAGGAAATAAAAAAAGATAATGAAGAGCAAAACAGAATTCAGGCAGTGCCAAACTAAAGCCAATTCTGAATTAAATGAGAAGGCTTCAGGGAATAAAAGTGCCCAAGAAATAAAAAGTAAAAGAACAATTGCTAAAGCGAACAGTTGCTGTAAAATTCTCTCAGGATTAATCAGGAAGATTGAAAGTATAATAGCAATGTTTAAAGATATTAGTATTATTGCTTTGAGAATTATCTCCTTATTTTTAGAAATAGATGCAAGATAAGAGGAAGAACAAATTAAAACCAAAATTCCAGCACCTGCAATAACAAACTTTATTATATTTTTAGAAAGGAAACCCCGTTTTATTATTAACCATAAAATTCCAGCAATGCTCCCCAAGACCCCGTAAACCAACCAATAAAAAATAAGCCAGTATTGGAGAGGATAAAAAACTCTTTGAGTAACGAACAAAAGTCCCTGCTCGCAAATTAAAAGTATAGAACCAATAAGTATACCCAGAACAAAACTTTTAATAATTTCTTTTCCAATCATAATACCCCCCTCATTTTATTTATTAGTGAGGACTTAATTCTGGGTCCTTTTCTGAGAAGACTATTGCCTGGAAGCGGTAGATTTCTATTTTGGGGTCGTGCCAG
>CAZKMM010000043.1:0-18648 GCA_964553915.1 uncultured bacterium | reverse complement strand
TTGCCAATGTAATTCTAGCAGATGAAATCAACCGCACCTCTCCCAAAACTCAAGCGGCTTTACTGCAAAGTATGCAGGAATATCAGGTGACCGCCGGAGGAATTACCTATAAGCTGGAACTTCCTTTTCTGGTTTTTGCCACTCAAAATCCGATTGAGCAGGAAGGAACCTATCCTCTTCCTGAGGCACAGCTGGACCGGTTTATGTTTCAAATTGATGTCCATTATCCGGAGCTGGAAGAAGAGATGGAAATCGTCCGCACCACTACTGGCTGGCAGGAGCCGGAGCTGAAAAAAATTTTAGACCGGGAAAGAATCCTGGAGCTTCAAGAACTGGTCCGCCGGGTGCCGGTGGCAGATTATGTTATCAGCTATGCGGTTCGGCTGGTTCGCTCCAGCAGACCCGGGGACCCGCTGGCTCCGGATTTTATTCGGGAATGGGTTGCCTGGGGAGCAGGTCCCAGAGCCAGCCAGTATTTGATTCTGGGAGGCAAAGCCCGGGCTCTGCTCAACGGCAGATTTGCGGTAAGCTGTGAGGATGTCCGGGCACTGGCAGAGCCGGTGCTCAAGCATCGGATTATTGTCAACTACCGGGCAGAAGCAGAAGGGATAGATTCCAGCCAGATTATCCAGAAACTCCTTCAGTATGTGCCTGAAGAATCCAAATAAAAATGTTTCTGGGAAAAGGCAGAGAGCAAACCTTAGAACTGCTGGAGCGGGCAAAAGAGCTGGAGCTTAAAGCCCGGGAGGTGGCAGAAGGAGTTTTAATTGGAATTCACCGCTCCCGGCATCGGGGGACGAGCATAGAATTTTCCGAGCATAAACCTTATGCCCCGGGAGATGAAATCAGGCTGATTGACTGGAAGCTTTATGCCAAGACCGACCGGTATTTTATCAAGCAGTTTGAAGATGAGACCAGAATTCGGGCATATCTACTCCTAGATGCCAGCGGGTCTATGGCATATCCCCCGGAGAAAAAGCTCTTAAACAAATTTGACTACGGGCAAATCCTTGCTCTTGCCCTCAGCTGGCTTTTACTTCGTCAGGGAGATGAGGTGGGTGCTGGGGTGATTTCTCAGGGAGAGCTTCTCTGGGTGCCGGCGAGAAGCGGAGAGAGGCATTTTCTGGCACTTTGCCAACTATTTGCCCAAAACCATCCTCTGGGAAAAACTCAGCTGGCAAAAAATCTCTCTGAGCTTGCCAGCAGAATTCCTGCCCGCTCTTTGTTAGTTCTGGTCAGCGATTTTTTAGAGCCACAAAATCAACTGGAAAAGAGCATTAAATTGCTCCGGCATCGGGGAGCAGAGCTGATTCTCTTTCAAATTTTAAGTCCCGAAGAGCTGGAATTTCCTTTTCGGGGATTGAGCTGGTTTGAGGGGCTGGAAGCTGAAGGAAGAATTTTAATTGACCCCCACCAGTTGAGGAAAACCTATCTTAAGCGGTTAAACCGCTTGAGAGAATCTCTGGAGAGGCTCGGAGCAGAGCTGGAAATAGACTACCAGAGCATCTCTACTGCTCAGGACCCGGTGCAGATTCTCACTGAATATCTTTTACGCCGGGCACAACGGCGCTGGAGGCGGAGCAGAAGATGAACTTTGCTTCTCCTTCATACCTCTGGGGACTTTTTGCAGTGCTGATTCCCCTGCTGATTCATCTCTGGCAGAGAAGACGGGCAAGAAGAATTCCTTTTGGGGCAATCCTTTTGCTTTTAGATGCTGAGGAGCAGACCCGAAGGAGAAGAAGATTCTGGGAGTATCTGCTCCTGATGGTAAGGATGATGGTAATTGCTTCTCTGGTGCTGGCACTGGCAGGACCTTACCGGTTAATTTCTGCCCCTCATCTTGCCCTGGGAAAAGCTCCTAAAGCAATGGTTTTTATCCTTGATGATTCTCTGAGTATGAGGAGGAAAAAAGAAGGAAAATCCCTGTTTGAGCAGGGCAAAAAATTACTGGAAGGTTTCCTGCTCCAGAGCTCAGAACTAGACCGGCTCGGTCTGCTTCTTCCGGCTTCTGGAAAAGCTCTGGTAGGAGAAAACCCTTCAGAGCTGAGAAAGAAACTGGAACAAGCCAAGCCAACCTTTCTTCCTGCTCAGCTCCTTACCAGCATTGAACAGGCAGAAAAAATCCTTGAGCCCGAACTGGAAAGAGAGAAAAAAATTTTTGTCATCTCTGATTTGCAGAAAACCAGCTTTGCTCCTTTCCAGAAACTGGAAGAATTTAAGGGTGAGATTTATTTTTACGACCTTGCCCAAAAAGAAGAATCCAAAAATTTTGCTCTGGGCAGAGTAGAAATTGAGCGAACCGGAGCCAGTGAAATTACGGTTTCAGTGATGGTATATAATTTTTCTCCTGAAAGCGAAGAGCTCCCTTTAAAACTATGGCTGGGAGAAGAAATTCTAGCACGAGGAACAATTCAGCTTCGCCCCTACCAGGCAAAAGAAAAAAAATTCACCATCTCTTTAAGTGAAGGAATTGTTGCGGAAGGGAAAATAGAACTGGGAAAAAATGATTCTCTTTTTGAAGATAATCTGGCTTATTTTCATCTCCGGGCAGGAGGAAGAGTAAAAGCTCTGATTGTTGATGGAGACTGGTCCCGGCCGGCTCTGGAGCGAGAGAGCTATTTTTTGGAGCGGGCTCTTAATCCCAGGCTGAATGCTCTGAGCAGGATAGACCCCAAGGTAATTAGCGAATCAATGCTGGAGCAGGAAGATTTAACCAGCTTTCAGGTTTTAATACTGGCAAATTGTGCGCTTTTGAACCAAAAAGAAGCTGAGCAGACCCGCCAGTTTGTCCAGAAAGGAGGGGGGCTTTTAATCACCCTGGGAGATAAGGTGGAGCCAGAAAGATATAATCAAATGCTGGCAGAGCTTCTTCCCCGCCAGCTCCGGGGAGTGAAAGTTCCCTTTGCCGGGGCAGAGGCAAAATCAGAAGTTCAGCCCCTTCATATCGCTTCCGGTTTTATTGGCTCTCCTGACCGGCATCCGGTTTTAATGCCTTTTTCCTCCCTGAGCCAGGGCGACCCTTCCCGGGCGAATTTTTATAAATTCTTCCTTTTTGCCCATAGCTTTGCTCCCAGAAACGATGTAGTGCTGGAGCTTAATGACCGCACCCCATTACTGGTAGAAAAAAGCTTTGGGAAAGGCAGGGTAATGGTATTTGCCTCCACGATTGACCGGGACTGGAATGACCTCTGTATTTATCCGGTATATCTTCCTTTATTCCATCAAATTGTTCTGTATCTGGCAGGAGCACTTTTAGAAGCCAGCCCCACCCAGAGCCTGGTGGGAGAACAAATTGAGCTTTTGCTCCCTTCGGAAAAAAACTCTGCACTGATACAAACCAGCACCAGCAGAGAATTCCGCCTTCGTCCGGAAAAAACCGGAGAAAAGAACCTGATAAGAATTCCCTCCCTGCCTGCTCCGGGAATTTACTATTTCTTCTATCTACCCAGAACTGAACCTCTCAAAAAGATAAATGCAGACCTGATTCTTTCGGTAGGGTTAAATCCAGAAGAATCTGACCTGAGAAAAATATCTTTTAGAGAATTGAAAAAGCTCATCCCGGCTCAGGCAATCTATCTGGAAAGCGAAAAAACTCAAACCCAGCAAGCACAAGCAAAAACTCAGCAGGAAAAAATCAAAAAGCCCATTCATTCTTATTTCCTCCTCGGGCTGATTCTTCTTCTGGGGCTGGAGATTTTAATCTTATTCCGGAGCGGTCAGGAATGAAACGAAGAGAGTTTTTAAAACTATTCCTCACCAGCTCTTTTGCCTCGGGCTTGGGGTTTATTACTCCCTTTCGTCCCAAAAAGTTTGACTTTTATTTTGCCCAGCTGGTTTATGGCAAAGGCTTGCAGTGGAATCCCAGACCCGGGGTAGCACGCTCTCTGGCAAAAATCTTAGATCAACGCACCAGCATTCCTGCTTCTCCGGAGCGGGTGGAAATTCGCCTTTCTGATTCAAAACTCTTTTTCTATCCTTTTTTATATTTCAGCGGAGAAGATGAATTTGAGCCTTTTTCTGAAAAGGAAATAATCCGGCTCAGGCGCTGGTTTGATGCCGGGGGATTTATGCTGGTGGATGATGCTCTGGCAGAGCCGGGAAGTGGTTTTGACCAGAGCTTCCAGCAGGAGCTGAAAAGAATCTTTCCTGAAGCCAAACTAACCCGACTTCCCAGCGACCATACCGTATTTCAATCTTATTATCTTCTGGACAAAGTGGTGGGGAGAAAAGCGAGCGTGCCTTATTTATCCGGAATTACCCGGGGCGACCTCACGGTTTTAATCTATTCTCAAAATGACCTGGGAGGAGCCATAGACCGGGCAGGAGAAAATTATCGTTATCCAGTGGAGCCGGGAGGAGAAGCCCAGCGGGAGATAGCAATTCGGCTTTTTGTTAACATCATCCTTTATGCCCTGACCGCTAATTACAAAAAAGACCTGATTCACATTCCTTTTATTTCTGAAAGAAGGAAGCGCACCCGAAGATGATTTTTAAGCTGGCAAAAATTCTGGGAATAAATACTGCGGGATTTAATCAGGCACTCCTGCATTTTGCGGGCTGGGAAAAACCTTTAAATTTATGGCTCGGCGGAGGGCTGATTGTTCTATTCTTATTAAGCGGATATTTTCTGGTTAAGCCCCTGGCTAGAACCTGGCAAAAAATTTTAATCCTTTTGCTTCATCTTCTTGCTCTTTTATTTGCGGTGTTTATCTTCTGGGAGCCTCAAATCCGGCTCCTTGAGACCAAAAAAACCAAGACAAAGCTGGCAATTCTGATTGATAGCTCCCAAAGTATGAATGCTCCGGGCGGAAAAAACTTAACCCGAATAGAACTGGCAAAAAAATGGATTAAAGAAGAAAAAAAATTCCTGGAAAAACTGGAAACAGATTACCAGCTGGTCTGGTTTAAATTTGATAAAGAAATCTCTCCCATTGCCTTTTCTGCTCTTGACCAGTTAAAAGCAGAAGGAAATGACACCAGGATTTTAAATGCCCTTTCCGGTCTCCGCACCCGCTTCGGAGGAAAACCCTGGGCAGGGGTGCTTCTGCTCAGCGAGGGCAGGGACTGGGGAGAGCTTAACCGCTATGTTCAGGAGCTTTCCCGGACCCAGAAGAAAAAAATTATCTCTTCACTTAAAAACCAGCTTAAGGATTTGGGCAGAATTTATCCCCTGCTCTGCTCAGAAAAACAGGAGATTACTGACCTGGCAATCTCCCAGCTCAAATATGATGCTTATGGCTATGTAAAAAATCCTTTGCTTTTACAGGTGAAAATTCGGGCTCAGGGCAGGCTCCCGGCTCAAAGCCAGCTTCAGCTCTGGCAGGAAGAAGAACTCATTGCCAGCAAACAATTTGAACTGAAAACCGGAGAAAATACCATAGAGCTGGAATTTGTTCCCTCCCGAATGGGAAGATTTCTTTTCCGAATAGAACTGCCCGAGTATCAGGGAGAAGTTAATTTTGAAAATAACCAAAAAGTATTTCCTCTGAGCATTCTCCGGGACCGAATCCGGATTCTTTATATTGTGGGAAATCCGAGCTGGGATGAAAAATTCCTCCGCCGGACCTTAAAGAAAAACCCGGCAGTGGACCTGGTGAGTTTTTACATTCTTCGGGAATACTATGATGACCCAATGGCACGAGAGGACGAGCTGGCACTCATTCCCTTTCCCACTCATAAACTTTTTACCGAAGAACTGGAGAGCTTTGACCTGGTGATTTTCCAGAACTTTTTCGGCAGAGCCTATATGCTTCCCGGATATATTAAAAACCTTCGGGACTATGTTTTAAAAGGAGGAGGACTGATTTACATCGGCGGACCCCGGGCTTACATTAAAGACCTCTTTACAGAACCTTTAGAAAAAATTCTTCCTTTTGAATTTAGCTTTCAGGTGCCCAGCTACAAAGAAGAAGAATTTGAGCTTGAGCTGACCCCGGCAGGAGAACATCATCCTCTGACCCGGCTGGAAAAAGACCTGTTTAAAAATCAGCAGGTCTGGAAAGAGGCGGGAAAATTTAAAGGATATAATCAGGTTCTTCGGGCAAAGCCCCAGGCTCTGGTTTTGGTCCAGAGCAAAGAGGAAAAGGCTCCAATTATTGGCATTATTGAGCCGGGCAAGGGAAGGGTTTTAGCAATAGCCACAGATAGTTTATGGCAGTGGCGGTTTAATCTGGGGGAGAATGAATCCCGGGCTAAATACTATCAGATTTTCTGGGAGCGGGCTTTAAGGTGGCTGATGCGGGAAAAAGAAATGAAGCCTTTAAGCCTCAGTGCGAGCAAAGACCATTATGAGCCGGGAGAGGAAATCCAGCTTTTATTTCAGGTGAGAGACCGCACCTATCAACCGGTGGAATCCGCAAATACTTATCTGGAGCCGGTAAAAATTCCAGAAAACTGCCCGGAAAAACCCCTGGAAAAAATCCCCGGACAGGAAATCGGTGGCGGAAACTATCAATTCAAATTTTCTTTACCCTGTCCCGGTGGGTATCGGTTCCGAGCCCGGGCAGAAAAAAACCGAGAGACGCTGGGAAGCGACGAAGAGATTCTGGTGGTAGAAAAAACCAGCAGAGAAATGCAGGACCTTTCTTTGGGTAAAAATGAACTCCAGCTCCTTGCTGAGGCAAGCGGGGGGAAATTTTTAACCATAAACCAATCTCTTCGGGGAATTAAATTTCCTCAAATAACACAAGAACAAGCTACCGCGATAAAGGATTTTCCTCTCTGGAACAATTCTGCCAGCCTGATTATCTTTTTAATTCTGGCAGGCTTGCTCTGGAGCTTGAGAAGATACTGGGGCTTAAGCTGAAATTTCATCAAATAAATTGCTAGAAATATCGTATAATAAACCAAAGCCTCAAAAGGAGAGAAAGAAATGAGCTGGCTAAAAAGAGCTTTTAGATTACTGGCATTATTCTCTCTTCTTTTTTCCAGCAGTTTATTAGCCTGGGAAATTCAGGCAGGAGAGCTGATTAAAGTTGAAGGAAAGGTCTGGATTATCAACCCGGATGGAACCCAGCATCTCGCTCAAATTGGAGAAACAGTCAAAAGCGAACAGGTAATTGAAACCAGCGAAGATGGAAAAGCGGTTTTAGTATTTGATGATGGCAGTGAGCTGGAAATCCGGGAGAACTCCAGAATCCAGCTCAATGACCCTTCGGTAGAAGCGAATAATTCCATCCTGCTTTTTCTGGGAAGAATCTTTGCCCGGATTATGCCTTCCCGCACCGGGGAGCCGAGCTTTTCTGTGGAAGGTTTAAGCGTGGTAGCCGGGGTGCGGGGCACCGAGTTTGAGATGGCACAGGCAATGGACGGCTCTGCTCTGGTGAGCGTGGAGGAAGGAGAAGTGGAGGTGAGCGGGGAGGAAAATCTTGTCTCGGTAAAGCAGGGAGAGGAGGTGGAGGTAAGCCCGGAGAGAAAATGGCAGAAAAGGAAAAGAAAAGCCCGCACTCCTGAGGAATGGCGAAGCTGGTTTCAGGCAAGAGAGCAGTTTTTTATTCAGCATTCTTCCCGGCTGATTGATAATTTTTATCAGAGGGCGACCAGGATTCAAACCCGAATTAAAGAACAGGACCAGAAGCTCAAAGAAAAAAGCCAGGTTTTAAAAACCGCTTATGAGCAAAAGCATCTGACCTACTTTCAAGCCCGAAGGATTGCCCGAAAAGAAATTCGGGGATATATGAAAATGCTCAAAGCCCTTGCCCGAAGCGACCGCCAGCTGGTTGCCCTCAACTACATTATTTATAAAGCAGAGAAAGAAATAGAGCAAAGCCCGGAGGCGTTCAGCGAGGAATTTAAACAGAGCATTGCCCAGGCTCGGGAAAAATTAAATCAGCTCAACCTGAAACAGCTCCATAAGCAAAATCAAAAGATTATTCGCTCGCATTTAATCCTGCTGGTTGCCACTGCCAAAAAATTCCACTTAGAAAAAGAGCTCTGGCGAAACCTTCCCCCTCAGGTGCGAAAAAGAATCCTGGAAAAAGCCCGGGAAAGTAAAAAAGGAAAAAAGACCTAAAGATTTACCCAATCCTCCTGCAGAGCTATAATTAAGGCAAAATTTTTAGCCAAGGAGGGGGAAAATGGGCAAATCTGCGGATTGTGCTAACTGTCAGATTCCGCTTTTTGAGCGTGCCTGCTTTGTTGAGGGAGGCAAGGGAGATAAATCCTGCCCCACCCTGCGGGAAAAAGAACTGATAGAGAAAATTCGGCAGATTTATCAGGAGCCGGAGATTAAGGAATTTGCCCGATTGGCTTCGGTGCAGGAAGGGGAAGGCTATCTGGAGCGGGAGCGAAAACCCTATCTACCTCATCCTGGCAAGCCCCGGATTCAGGAAATTGTGGAGTTTGCCAGAAAGATGGGATATAAAAAGCTCGGTCTTGCTTTCTGCATTGGTCTTCAAAAAGAAGCAGAGCTTTTTGCCCGTTTTCTTCGGGCACAGGGATTTGAGGTGGTAAGTGTAATTTGCAAGTTCGGGAGAATAGAAAAAGAAGAGCTGGGAGTAAAGGATGAGGAGAAAATTTTAATTGGCACCAGAGAAACCGCCTGCAATCCCATCGGGCAGGCACTTTATTTAAATCAGGCAAAAACTGATTTCAACCTGGCACTTGGGCTTTGTGTGGGGCACGATTCTTTGTTTTTCAAATACAGCCAGGCTCCGGTTTCTGTGGTTGCGGTTAAAGACCGGCTCTGCGGACACAATCCCCTGGCTCCGCTTTATACCCTGACCAGCTATTATATGTATCTGCTCCGACCGGGCTTCTAAAAAATTTCAGGTTGGATTATAATTTTAAAAATAAAAATTTTAAGGAGGGAAAATTGGGAGGGAAATTTAATCGGAGAGAATTTATCCAGCTGGCTCTGGCAGGAGCAGGAAGTTCTTTAATAATACCGATAACGAGTCAGGCAAAAAGGCTCAAGCCCCCGGTTCCTATTCCGGAGCGGGAGCTTACTTCTGAGGATTGGAAGAGCTTAAAACAAACCGCTCGGGAGGTTTATGCCAGAAATCGGGTGGAGATTGATGGGCTGGTTTTTCATATGCCCTCTTATAAGCAGTATCGCTATTTATTTGGCTGGGATTCCGGCTGGCACGCAATCGCCTTAACTAGATTTGAGCCTGAGCTTGCCAAGAAAGAGGTTCTGGCACTCTGCGCAATGAGCTGTGAAGATGGCAGAATTCCCCATCAAATCGGATTTAAACAGGCAACCAGTTCCGCTAACCCCATTACCGCCATCGGCGACCAGATGATTAAAAATATGTTTGATGAGAATTTCCGCTCCTGGCTGATTGACCCGCCCAGCTATATGGTCAGTGCAGAAAAAATTTATAACCTCACCCAAGACAAAGCTTTTGTTCGCCAGGCTCTACCTGCTTTAGAAAAATGCGGGGAATACCTTACCACCACCCGGGACCTGTTTGGCGATGGTCTTCCCTGCATTATTCATCCCTGGGAGTCCGGCACGGATAATACTCCCTGTTATGACCAGGCTTTAAAACTAAATTTTAAAACCCCGCTGGGTGCTCTGAAAAGAATGAATCTCTATCCCCACCTGCTTGACCGCTGGGCAAAGCTCGGCTGGGATATAAAAAAAATCGCGGAGCAAAATGTTTTTGTCTTTGAGGATTTAACTGTTATTTCTATTACAATTCGGGGGATAGTTTCTCTGGCACGGCTCAATCAGGCTCTGGGCAGAAGCGAAAAAACCAGCTACTGGCAGAAAAAAGCAGAAAAGATGATAGAAACCCTTTTCAAAATTCACTGGGATGAAAAAGCGGGAATGTTTTTCTCCCGCTATGATTTAAAAGAGCCCAAACTGGCAAAGAGAAAAACCCTTGCCTCTCTGCTCCCGGCTTTTACCGGCTTGGTTCCGGAAAAAATTGCCCGAAGAATGATAGAAGAACATCTTTTTAATCCAGAAGAATTCTGGGACACCTATATCATCTCTTTTAATTCCCGGGATGAACTGGCAAGGGAAAAGATTTATTTTGAGGATTTACTTCTCTGGCGGGGGCACTGTATCTGGTGTAATTTTAACTGGATGATGTGCGAGACCCTTTTAGAATATGGCTATTCAGAACCGGCACGGGAGCTTACCCGGAGATTTGCCCTGATGATTCTGGCAGAAGGATTTCGGGAATTTTATGATTACCGAAATGGCGAGGGGAAGGGAGCCCGGAATTTTACCTGGCCGGCTCTGGTTTTAGATATGATAGCTCAAACTCATCCGGAGATTACCAGTTAATGATGGAGCGAGTTAAAAAATTTTTTATGCTTTTCTTTTCTTTGCTGGTGCTTTTTTCTGGATGCTGGTTTGGCAAGGCAAATAAGCCTTCGGTGATTTTTATTGTCTGGGACACGGTTCGGCAGGACCATCTCTCCCTTTATGGATATTTTCGTGGCACTACTCCTTTTCTGGAGAAGCTGGCAAAAGAGAGCGTGGTATTTACTCAGGCTTATACTCCGATTTCTCATACCCTTCCGGCGCATTTTTCAATGTTCACCTCCCGCTATCCCTCAGAGCACGGGGTATTATTTAACGGCTGGAAACTTAAAAACTGGAAATATCCGCTTTTGGCAGAAGTTTTAAGGAAAAAGGGCTGGCAGACCGGGGCAGTGGTGGGAAGTCAAATCCTGGGCGAATGGCATCGGATAAACCCGGGATTTAAATTTTTTAAAAGTAAACCTTTTGAGTATCAGATAAAAATAAAAAAAAGCGCTATTGAAAAAGAAGAAGAACGACATCAGAGAAGAGCAAAAGAGGTAATTAACTGGGCAAAGAAATGGCTTTCAGAAATTAATCGGAAAAAACCTTTTTTCCTTTTCCTACATTTCTGGGATGCTCATCGTCCTTATTACCTGCCTGAGGATTACCCAAGAAAATTCCAGCTAGATGAAAAATTCCAGCTCTACTTAAAGCAGAATTATTATATCCAGGAAAAAAGTTTTGAGGATATAAATGAATATGATAATGCAATTTCTTATCTTGATGAACAGCTGCGGAGTTTTTTCCAGTATTTAAAAGAGCAGGGGCTTTTATCTAATACCCTGATAATTCTTACCGCAGACCATGGCGAGGGACTGGGTCAGCATAACTGGTATGGTCATGGTCTGCATTTATATCAGGAGCAGTTGCGGGTTCCGTTATTGATTCGGTTTCCTGATGGCTGGAAAGCAGGAGCCAGGGTAGATGCTCCGGTCTCTTTGATTGACCTGGCACCAACCATTTTGGAATTTCTAAATCTCAAAGATACAATGCACTGCCGGGGTAAGTCTCTGCTTCCTTTAATTAAAGGAACTCAGCCCCAAATCCGTGATTGCCAGTTCGCAGAGCGGAGATGGTATCCTGAGGTAAATTATGAAAAGATAAAGAACTGGGCACCGGGGAAAAAATGTGCTCTGGTCTGCGGAGAATGGAAATATCTCTGGGCAGATAAAGAACCCGAGGAATTATATAATCTTGCTCAAGACCCTCTGGAGCTCAACAATCTAATTAAACAGGAGCGAAAAAAATACCAAGAGCTGAGAATCGTAATGCATAATTACATTCAAGAGCTGGACATCTATTCAGTAAAACCACAAAGAACCATAGAAGAAGTAAAAAAAGTGCTGAAAAGCCTGGGATATGTCCAGTAGCCTTCTAAAAAGAATCAGGACGGGAAAAATTCCCCGCCCTGATTCTGGAGGGGCAAAGACTAATGATTATGGATGATGAGGTCCCTGCCTGTGTGGATGGGCAGGAGGACCTGGCTCTTCTGGTATCCGGGGCGGTGGTCTTAAACCGGGAAATTCCAGATAGTCCATCTGACCGGTGATTTTTTTCAAATTATAGTCCACCACCTCATCCCAGTTCTGCTCCCGTTTTTTCAGGATTTTTTTCATCTCTTTCAGCTTTTTCTCCAGCTGGGCAATCTTCTTTTTAGCATCTTCCTGCTGAGCCTTTAATTCTGCATCCAGCAGAGGGCGAAGCTGTTTTTCTATTTTCTTCTTCCCCGCCTCGCTTTCGCTCTGGCGATATTTTTCTGCCAGCTCCTTAATCTTCAAAAGACGCTGATATCTTTCCGGGTCCTGCTCTTTTATCCGCTCCAGATACATTTCTCTGAACTGCCTTTTCTTCTGTTGCCATCTCTGGATTCCCATCATTCTCTTTTGGGCTCCCTGCATTGCCGGGGAGGAAGGAGCTTCTTCTGGAAGCATTACTTCTGAGGGTATTAATGGCTCCTCTTGCTGTGCCCCCAAAATATGAGGCAAGCCAAATGCCAGAAGTCCGGCTAACAAAATGGTTAAGATTTTTGCCCTCATTTTTTCACCTCCTTTTTGAGGGTTAAATTTCAAAAATTCCTTCTGCCAGCATCTCTATCTCTTCTAACTCCAGCTCCAGCTGGGAGAGAGGGTCAGCAGATTGAGAAGAGTAATTGCTCTCAAATCCTTCCTCTAAAAGCTCCTGCTCAGAAAGGTTAGGAAAAACATAAGCAAGCGACTGGCTCTCACTAGAAATAGCTTCCAGATTTTCTGCCACCTGCCACAAGGAATAAGCTTCTCTTTCTATCCCGCTCGGAATCCTCCAGACCATTACCGCAATGATGGAAAAAATCATTAGCGCCACAGCAAAACTCACTGCCCAGCGAAGTTGAGCACTGGGCTGAAAAATCCTCTCCCAGAGCGGTTTTTTAAGGGATTTTTGAGCCTGCTTTTTTATTGCCCTCTGGAGCCGGGGGGTGGGTTTAAATCCCTCCAGCTCCTCCAGTTGAAAAGAAAGCTCTGAAAGCTCCTGAAGAGCCTGCTGGCAAATCCGACACTGATAAAGATGTGCCTCAAATTCTTCTTTTTCCGCACCCTCCAGCTCCTGATAAAAATAGCGAAGTAAAAGCCCCTGATATTCCTCGTGGCTCATTCTTTACCTCCAAGAATCCTCTGCAGATGACCAACCGCCTGATGCATCCGGCTTAAAGCGGTATTTAGGTTTATCTCTAAAAGCCCTGCTATCTCAGAAAAGCTCAATCCCCCAAAATGCCGAAGCATAAATACCTCTCGCTCCAGCTCACTTAGCTGAGAAAGAGCCCAAAGCAATTTTTCTTTTCGCTCCCTTTTTTCATATTCCCGCTCCGGATTGTGCCAGGAAGCCATCTGTTCCAGAATCTCTGGCTCTTGCTTTTTTTGCTCTTTTTTCTCTTTCCGCCACTGGTCCCGGACCAGATTTAAGGCAATCTGAAAGAGCCAGGAAGAAAACTTCCTCTGGGAATCAAATTCTTCTTTATGTTTAATTACTCTCATCCAGGTCTCCTGGAATAAATCTTCTGCCTGCTCAAAATCTTTTACCCAGGTTAAAATCACCCGAAATAGCCTCCCCTGATATCTTTCCAGTAAAATCTCAAAGCTCTCTCCATCGCCATTCTGCCACTGGGCAAATAACTGCTCATCAGTTATGAAACTTTTGTTTTCCAAACCGCTCATTTATTAATACGATTTGGAGAGGGATTTATTTGATTGGGAAGTAAGAAAAAGAGAAGAAGGGAAGCTATAAGCCCAAGTCCGGCACTGTAAGTAAAAACAATCTCTGCCCCAAATTTCTTCCAGACCAGCCCGGCAATGGTGCTGGAAAAAAACATCAAAACCCCGACCAGAGCAAAATAAATCCCATAAGCACTGGCTCGCTTTTCGCTCGGCACCAGGTCGGCAATTAAAGCCCTCTGGGTGCCTTCTTTGGTGCCGTCCACCAGACCATAAAAGAAAAATAAAACCCAGAGAGCCCAAAGATGCTGATTATATCCAAACCCGAGATAAACCGCAGAAAAAAGCAAAAAGGAAAACAAAAGCACCCGCTTCCTGCCAATCCGGTCGGAAAGCATCCCTGCAGGCATACTTATAAATGCATAGCTTAAATTGTAAACCAGATATAAAAGAGTGGAGCGAGCCAGGCTCATTCCCAGCTCCTGTGCCCGAAGGATTAAAAAAGTATTGGAGAAATTTCCCAAAACAAACACCCCAGAGATGAGCAGATAATAATGATACCTTCGGTCCAGACCCCGGAAATTCAGCTGAAACTTCCCTCCACCTGCCCTTGGCTTTACCTCTTTAACCAGAAGAATTAAAACTAAAACCGCAATCCCGGCAGGAATTACTGCCCAGTAAAAGAGCTGGCGAAAAGAAATCCCAAGACCAAGCAAAAGAAAAGCACTTAAAGGTCCCAGGGCCGCGCCCAGAGTATCCATTGCCCGATGAAACCCGAACCATTTCCCCCGCTCCGCCTCGCTGGCACTATCTGCCAGGATGGCATCCCGGGGAGCAGTGCGAATCCCTTTACCAGTGCGGTCTAAAAACCGAAATCCCAAAACCATCTGCCAGAGCCGACTTGCTCCTAAAAGAGGCTTGGCAAGAGCACTTAAAGAATAGCCAAGTATTACCAGAATTTTCCTCCGGCGGAACCGGTCTGAGATATATCCAGAAACTGCCCGCAGACCACTGGCAGTGGCTTCTGCCAGTCCCTCAATCAATCCCAGAGAAGCAGGAGTTCCTCCCACTGCCTTGACCAGCTGGGGAAGAAGGGGATAGACCATCTCTGAAGAGATATCAGTAAAAAAGCTGACTATCCCTAAAGAAATGATATTCCGCAAAAATCCCCGAGAATGATTCTGTTTTTCAGACATCTGGAAAATTAAATTGGGTGCTGAGCTTTAAATTCTAAAAATTCTTCCTGAAATACCTTTTTCGGTCTTGGCTTCAAGCCCTTCTTTTTCATAAATTTTTCCAGCTGTTTTATCCGAAGACTGGGACGAGGATGGGTGCTGAAAAAAATCTTTAATTTTTCCCCGGGCTTATTTTCCACCTTTTGCAATCTCTTAAGAAAGGCAATCAAGCCGGAAGGGTCATAACCCAGCTGACTCGCCAGCCAAACCCCTTCCCGGTCCGCCTGATATTCATCCTGCTTGCTGAAACCTTTTACTACCAAAGTATCCCAGGCAACATCTGTAAGCCCTTCTAAAAATTCCTCTTCCTCCGCAGTTAATTCTGTGCCGGCAATTGCCAGCTTGGCTCCTGCCTGCCAGAGATGAGATTTTCTTACTTCTTTAATAACATGCTTGTGAACAATATGCCCGAGCTCGTGCCCCAAAATACAGGCAAGCTCAGCCTCACTTCTTAATTCCCGAAGCAAGCCCCGACTGACAAAAATATACCCTCCGGGAGCAGAATAAGCATTCACCTCGTCTATGTCCAAAATGGCAAATCGGTATTTAATATCAGTGCGTTTTGTGTAAACCGCAAGGCTCCTGCCAATTAAATTTATATATTCAGTCCAGGCAGGGTCCTTCCAGACGCCAAAAGTCCCGGCTAAACGAGCAGAAACCATTCTTCCCAGCTGGGTTTCCTCTGCTGGAGAAAAAGGACGAACCGCTTTTAAAACCTCTGCCCCTACCTCCAGCCAATCCTCGGGCTGGACATTTTCCAGGTCAAATTTTTTCGGACAGAAACAAAACAACCCGCAAATGCAAACCAAAATCCAGATTTTTATCTTTTTGCTTCTCATCGCTCCCCTCCCCGATAAGGACCAAGATGCCGGGTTTTTAAAAATTCCTCCAATTTCTCCTCATCCACATAATACATCTCCATCCAGCGAACCGCGGAAAAATCATAAACCTCTTTCAGCTCGCCTTCCCGTTCTATTCCCCTCACGCCAGTGACTTCGGTCAAACCCGACGCAGAACCCTGCCATTTTGGCTCAGGCTTGGAAAAAATCCGGCGAAACAATCTCCAGAAACTGGATTCCTTTTCCACCTGCTCCTGATTTCCTGCCGGCTCTTTGGCGAACCCCTGCTCTGCTTCCAGCCCGCATAAAACCCCCAGCCCAAAAAGAATTGCTAAAATTAAAAAATATCTTCTCATTTTCTTCCCCCTTGCCTGATTAAAACCCTGCTCAGACGCTCAACTTTAAGCCCCTGCTCCTTTGCAGGAGCAGAGAGAAGGTTCTGGCAAAGTGTGCATTCAGTTAAAATAATCTCGGCTCCTGTTTTTTTTGCCTGCTGGACTTTCTTTTCAGCCAGCTGATGGGCAAAATCCTGCTCATAAAAAATTATCCCTCCGCCGGCACCGCAACAATCTCCCTGTTCCTCTTCAGGATATTTCACCAGCTCTGCTCCTAAACCTTTCAGCAATTTTTCCGTTCTATCTTTCAGCCCGGGGAAATTACGAAGTCTGCAGGGTTCAAAATATAAAACTTTTTTTCCTGCCAAAACTGAGCTGGCTGGAGCGCTGATAAATTCCAGAATAAACTTCACCGGCACCTGTTCAGAGACCTTTTTCTTTAAAGCAGAATAACAGTGAGGGCAAATCGTGATTATCTCTGCTGGTTTGAAAGCTAAAAGCTTCTCCATCCCGGAATCAAACCTATTCACTCCCAGCTCCTCTAAAATTCCCCCACAGCAAAGATTGTCCACCAGAGCGGTTTCAATCCCCTGGCTTTTTAAAAGCTCCTGCCAGTGTCCTGGCTCGCCAAAAACCTGCTCATAACAGCCAGTAAATAAAATCCTGGCTCCGGGCTCAGGTTTATCTGAAGAGCTTTCCCGAGGCTTGCCAAAAGGATTTCCAAACCTCTCCAGATTCTCTTTTACCCCGGGAAAAATCTCCCAGAACCGCTCCGGGTTCACCCGCTCAATCCACCTCCGCATTAAAAGTGCCAGCTGAGAAATTTTTACCTCCTCCGGGCAGACCTCCTCACATTTTCCGCATAAGGTGCAATGATAAAAATCATCCAGGTCAAAAATATATTCCGGTTGAGAACGACCGGCACAACTGACCAGATGCTCGGGACCAAGAAACCTTCCATCACCTAAAGAAGCCGGTAAACAAACCTGATTGCAGAGTCCGCAGACCGTGCAGGCTTCCAGATTAAAAATCAGCTCCTGCTCCTCAGGAGTAAAGGCTCCAATCCAGTCTGACTTAAAATATCCCTTGAATACCTCTGCCTGATTCCTTTTTTTGCGGGGAATTAAGCTTCTTAAAATATGAAGAGCAAAATTATAACCTAAAACCGCCAGAGATTTTAACTGCTTTTGGTCCATTTACTTCTTCCCTTTTAACATCTTTAAATAGGTCTCTTTTAAAAGGAGAGCATCCTTTTCTAAAGTGGGGCTTTCGCAAATGCAAAATCCCTCTACCTGATAATCAATCAGTGCCCGCAGACAGTCCTTCCAGTTAAAATCTGATTTTTCAAGTTCCAGATGTTTTTTCTCTCCCTTCTCTGTATATTCTATCCCAGAAATATGAATATGCATATTCTTAAGAATCTTCTTGCCAAACCCCTTGACTAAAATATCTAAAACCCGGCAAAAATCCTGATAGGAATTATACCTGCCCGCCTCCCGAGCATATAAATGAGCAAAATCTATACAGGGTAATATCCCTTTAACCATTCTTCCTAATTCTACCAGTTCCTCCAAACTCCCCAGCTGGCTCGGTTTTCCAGTAAGCTCCGGACGAACCGAGACCGCTACCTTTTCCTTCTTCAAAATCTCCAAAATCGTTTTCAGCTCCCCGGCAACTATCTTTAAAACCTCTTCCCGGGGACGCTTCTGAATAAATGCGGGATGAAAAGTAATGCTCTCTGCCCCGCACTGATACCCCCTTCGGGCAGTGTCCAGCACCCGCTTCCGGCTCGCTTCTAACTTATCCTTCTCCTGGCTGGCAAGATTGATGTAATAAGGACCATGAGCAGTGAGCCGAATTCCGCTCTCCTCTTTTGCCTCCCGCACCCGACTGGCTCCCTCCTCACTCATCCGCACCCCGTAAACAAACTCCAGCTCCATACAATCCAGCCCGAGCCGGGCACATTCCCGAACCCCTTCTTCCGGTGTCTTCTTTTTGGTGCTCAGGGGAATTCCCGCGGGTCCAAATAATAAGCCCATCTTTTACCCCCACTTTAAGATTGAAGAAGGAAGAATCCTCTCCAGATAATATTTTAGCAGGTCAAAGCGGTTGATGACCATTAAAAGCCCGACCAGAATTAAAATAATCCCACCTGCAAGCTCAATTTTGCGAAAATGCTTTTTAATCCAGGAAGAAAATTGAAAAAACCGGTCAATCAAAATCGCGGTGAGAAGAAAAGGAATTGCCAGTCCCAGAGAATAACCTGCCAGAAGAATTGTTCCCCGAAGCACCTCCCCCTGATTTATTGCCAGCATTAAAATACTTCCTAAAATCGGACCAATGCAGGGGGTCCAGCCAAAGGCAAATGCCAGACCAAAAATAAATGCCTTGGCTGGTCCCACCGCTCTAATCTCTCCCTGATAGCGTCGTTCTTTAAGCAGAGGCAAAAATTTTATTATTCCGGCAAGCTGGAGCCCAAAAAAAATTACCACCAGACCTGCCAGACGAACTAAAATTGGTTTAAATCTTGCCATCACCTGACCAAGGACACTGGCGCTGGCTCCGAGCAGAACAAAGATCAGAGAAAATCCCAGAACAAAAAATATCGCAGAAACCAGCACCTTAAAAGTAACATTTTTATCCCGCTCCTGGCTCCGAAGCTCGCCTACAGAATAGCCAGAAATAAAGGAAATATAAGCAGGCACCAGAGGAAGAACACAGGGAGTTAAAAAACTGAGCATCCCCATTAAAAAAGCCAGACCCAAACTGGGAGCGGTGGTCATCTGAAAAAGTATA
>CAZKMM010000042.1:0-18691 GCA_964553915.1 uncultured bacterium | reverse complement strand
GGGAATAAAAGGAAACCACCACCAGCCCACATATTGATAAAGCCGAAGCTCCACCAGAGTATGGGTCTGATTCACCGGGCTTAATTTCCAGCTTCCGTAAAATTTCTTAAAATCCCCCTCCTCTATCTGATAGCTCAAAAACCATCGGGAAGGCTCTTGCTCATAAACCATTCGGGCTTTAAAATCCGAAAACAAAAATAGATTGGAAAAAACCATATCCAGCCAGACCCGGTTGCCTTCCTTTTTTAACAGCTTAATCTCTTTAAGCTTGGGATAAAATTGAGGATAAGATTGATAATCAGTCAAAATCCCCCAGACCACCTCGCAGGGAGCCGGAATTAAAACCCTGCCCCGGGAAATTCTATCCCTGGTTTGCGGGTCTTTTTGATTCTTAACAAGAATCGCTCCCCGTTCTAATTTCCGCCACTCCTTGCTCTCATCACTCAAAACCGAAAGCCCTGAGAAAAAGAGAATCAAAGCAAGTATTATCTTCCTGCCCTTCATTTTCTTTACCATTATCTTAACCAAATCCGAGCCGGTCAAACCTCTGCCAGAGCCTGCTCAAAATCTTCAATAATGTCCTCTATTGCCTCTATTCCAACTGAAACCCGAATCATCTCCGGCTTAATCCCGAGCTGTTTTTTCTCCTCCTCAGCAAAACTGACATACTGGGTGGAATAAGGATGAATCACCAGGGTCCTGGCATCGCCAAGATTAGCCAGTTGATAGCAAAGCCTTAGCTGATTGATAAACTTAAAGCACTTCTCTTGGCTTTCCAGACCAAAGGTAAGCAAAGCTCCATAGCCTTTTCCCTGAAATTGCTCGCGGGCGACTGAATGAAATGCACTGCTTTTTAATCCCGGATAATCTACCCATTTAACTCTGGGATGGGTTTCCAGATACTCTGCCAATTTCTGAGCATTGGACAGATGCCTTTCCATTCTTAAAGCCAGGGTTTCAACTCCCAGCAGAGTAAGAAAAGAATGGAACGGTGCCTGATAGGTGCCGAGCTGGGTATAGACCTCATGAGTGAGCTTTTCTATAAAAGCCAGCTCCCCCCAGTCCGCCACTGCCTGGGCAAAATCAGAAAACCGCTTGCCTGACCAGTCAAAATTCCCTCCGTCTATTACCACCCCTCCTACCGCACTGCCGTGCCCGTTCAAAAACTTGGTGGTGGAGTGAACAACAAGGTTCGCTCCTGCCTCTATCGGACGAAAAAGATAAGGACTTGCCAGGGTATTATCCACCACCACCGGCACCCCTTCTTTTTGGGCGAGCTGGCAGATTTCTTTTTGAGCCGGAACATCCATTTTCGGATTGCCAATCGTCTCCAGATAAATCAACCTGGTGCGAGAATTGATTTTCTCCTTAAAATTCTCAGGAGCATCAGTTTCTACCAGATGAGCCTTTACCCCAATCTGAGGCAAAAACCGGGTAAAAAATAAATAGGTGGACAGGAATAAAGAATTCCCGCTGATAATCTCATCACCGCTTCGCACCAGAGATAAAATCGTGCTGGTAATCGCACTCATTCCACTGGAAAAAACCAGAGCCTTCTTTCCCCCTTCCAGCCCGGCTAACCGCTCCTCCAGAACCTGGCTGGTGGGATTGGAAAGCCGTTGGTAGATAAATCCTTCCTGCCTGCCAGCAAATACCTCACTTAAATCCTCTGCCCGCTGGTAGCGGTAAGAAGCACTCTGATATATCGGCACCTGACAGGAGCCCTGCCATTTCTCCGGCTGATTCCCGAGATGAACCACCAGGGTATCAAATCGGTATTTTTTCTCTCCCATTCTCTCCTCCTTAGCAGTGGTGTTTATATTTTAATACTGACCTATCTATCCTGAAAAGCAATTGCTATAAATTAGCTTTTCCGCTATAAAATTTCAAGAGAAAAAGGAGGGGAAAGATGGGCAGAAAATCAATTATTGTTTCTCTGGTTTTAATTTTAAGTTCCTGTGCCTGGCATATTCAGAGAAAAGAGATTATTCAGGGAGAATATCCCGGATATCCTTTAAAGGCAAAGGTGGAGATTATCCGGGACCAGTTCGGCATCCCTCATATCCGGGCAGAAAATGATGAAGACCTCTTCTTCGGGCTGGGCTATGCAATGGCTCAGGACCGCTTCTTTCAATTAGACCTTCTCCGCCGGGCAGGTCGGGGAGAACTCTGCCAGCTCTTCGGAAGATACCGGCTGGGGAAATATGACTTGCTTGGTGCAGATAAATTGATGCGAGCCCTGAATTACAAAGGCAGAGCTGAACAGGGATATAAAACCCTTCCCCCAGAAGCCAAAAAGCTCCTGGATGCCTTTACCCGAGGAATCAACCGCTATCTGGCAGAAGCCGGAGATACCATTCCCCAGTATCATTTCTTCCGCACCAAGCCAGAAAAATGGCATCCCTGGGACAGCTTTGTCTGTGCGGATGTCTTCGGGCTGACTATGACCGCGTTCAGTTTTGCGGATGAATATTATTACGGAAAATTCTTCCAGCTCTTCGGTCCAGAAAAAGCCAAAATCTTTTTGCCCAGCTATCCGAAAGAAGCACCGATTGTGGTGCAGGACCTTCCAGTAGCATATCAAAATCCGGTAATGGAAAAGGTGATTGAACTCCTGGGCGAAATTCTCCAGCTCAGCTCCGGGCTGGGAAGCAATAACTGGGTGGTGTCGCGGAAAAAATCCGCCAGCGGAGAACCTATCATTGCCAATGACCCGCATGTGCCATCTATCCTTCTTCCTACCTTCTGGTATCACTGTCATCTTCAGGGCGGAAGCTTTAATGTTGCGGGAATGATGTTTCCTGGCTTCCCGGCTTTTGGTGGAGCGAGCAATGCAAAGATTGCCTGGGCACTGACCAATGCCTGCGCCGACCATATTGACCTTTTCATTGAAAAGCTCAATCCCCAAAATCCCAATCAATATCTTTACCGGGGCAAGTGGCAGGAATTTAAAATCCGCAAGGAGCTAATTCCCCGAAAACGAAAAAAGCCAATCCCCTTTCAGGTAAAAGAATCTGTCCACGGTCCGATTATTGATTCCGAGCTTCTGGGCTATTCCCCGGGCGGGCTCAAGCAAAACCAGGTTTATGCCATTAAACTGGTTGATGTTAATTTCGGCAATTTCCTGCAGGGATATCTGGATATGGCACGGGCGAGCAACTGGAAGGAATTTAAAGCCGGGCTGAAAAATATGAGCCAGGGACCGGTTGCCTGGAACCATATTTATGCGGACCTCAACGGTAATATCGGCTACTGGCTGAGCGGACATATTCCAATTCGTCCGGATAACCAGGGCTATATTCCCAGACCGGGCTGGAGCGGAGAATACGACTGGAAGGGATATGTTCCTTTTCAAGAACTGCCTCATATTTATAACCCGAAAAAAGGATATATTGCCACTGCCAATAACCGCAATTATCCGGAAGGATATCCTTATTATATTGGCATCCACTACCGCCTGGAGAGAATCTTAAGAATTGACCAGGTGCTTCGGAGCAAAGAAAAATTCTCGGTGGAAGATATGAAAAAACTCCAGCTGGATGTCAAGGCAATGGAAGCAGAAAAAATCGTCCCGATTCTGATTCAGGACCTGGCTGGGGCAGAAGATAAAAAATGTCAAAAAGCCCTCTCCGCTTTAAAAGACTGGCAAAAGCAGGGATATTTTGCCACCACTGATTCCATCGGCACCGGTGTTTATATGCTCATTAGAAGTAATCTGATTAAACTGACCTTTAAAGACGAGCTGGGAAAAAGCTATAGCGGGGCAAGTTTTGGCGGAACTCTGGAGATAGCTTTAAAAAACATTCTGGAAGATAAAACCAGCCCCTGGTTTGATAATATCCAGACCCAAGAAAAAGAAACTCGCACCGAGCTGGTAAGAGAATCTGCCCGTCAGGCAGTAAAATATCTGGAAAAGAAGCTGGGAAAAAATCCAGAAAAATGGCAATGGGGAAAGCTCCAGCATTCTTATTTTTACACTCCCGCAGGCTTTATTCCTCTGTTCGGAAAAAGACACCGGATCGGGAAATACCCCAGAGAAGGAATTGACGGCACCGTGAATAATTCCGAAAGCATCTTTCTGGCACCGCTGGGATATATCTTTTTCGGCGGTCCCACTACCCGGATGATTGTGGACTTTTCTCAGCCCGAGCATATCCTCTTTAACACCACCACCGGAAACAGCGAAAATATCAAGAGCGGAAGAATGGGAAATCTTACCGAATACTGGGTAAAGGGAGAATATCTCACTTTAAGTCTTGAGCCTGAGGAATATGAAAAGAAGGCAATGGGAAAGCTGGTTTTAAAACCTTAAGAGTCTTTAAGAGGAGGGGAAAATGTCGGTGAAAAAACTATCCGGGCTGGTGCTTTTGGGAATTTCTCTATTGATTCTTGCCAGCACCTTCAGAGAGCAGAGGATAAAATTTCGCCAGGAAATCAACCTGAAAATTGAGGAGCCTTTAGATAAAAAAGAACTTTACAGCTCGGTGACCTTCAAAAATGAAAAGCCCCGGGATTTTAAGGTTTCCAGAGCCGAGGCAGAACTGATTAAACAGCGAATCAGCAAATATTTTAACCTCCAGGACCAAGAGCTTCTGGAAAAAATGATTCAGGAAATGAACCGGGGAAGGTTTATTGTTTACAAAGAATACTCGCCCGAAGCAGATGGGGTTAATTTAAAATGCGTGTTTTTAAGCCCCAGGGTTCCCTACTGGGAATATCTGGTCAATGTCAATGAGATAGAAAAAATGTTTTATGTTTACAATTTCAGCGTGGCTTTTGGAAAGAAAAGCCCGGTGGATACTTATGTTCTGCTCCAGACTCAGGGGAAGTTTATGGGCTTTACCAAAGCAGTGACTTTACCTTTAATCTTTCATCAGGATGATGCCAGCCGAGCTTTGAGCTTTAAAATGCCCACTCAGGAAGAAATTGTGGAGGCGGTGAAAAAACTCCCGGTGCTCAAGCCGGGGCGGGAGAGCCTGGAGGAGCGATTCATTGACCTGTGCCGAACTCATCCCTGGTTCCAGGATAAAGATGAGAAAGGAAACTATCTGGTCAGTGATGAGGAAATCCTTAAAATCCTGGACAAAGCGATTCTCCACAAGGACAGCAAATGCGATGTTTATGAATGCCTGGGCAGGTGGAAGGTCTGGGAGGATGTTTCTGACCAATATTACCTGGTAAGTTATTCTCTGCTCACCGTGGTTAACATCAAAGCCTTTATTCCCCCGAATATCCCCTTGCTGGGTCCGATGTTCAAAAAAATTGCCCAGAGCGTCTCCGATGAGGTGAGCGCCAAATATCTTCCCCTATCAATGAAAAATTTCCGGGACCATACCGTAGAATGGGCAAAAGCCAAAGCCCATTGAATTTATGCCCAAAAGCGGTTAAGCTCAATAACAATGGCAGAGCTTGAGCTGGCTTTCCTCTGGCATATGCATCAGCCCTACTATCCTGACCCTCTGGCTCAAAGATACCCGATGCCCTGGGTTCGGCTTCACGGGATTAAAGGTTATTATGACCTTCCCGGGCTCTGCGAGGAATTCCCGGAGCTGAAAATGACCATTAACCTCACCCCCTGTCTGGTCAGGCAAATTCAGGAATATGCCCGGGAAGATATTGTTGATGACTTCTTCAAAATCAGTCAGAAGCCGGCAGAAGAATTAACCGAAATTGAGCGGATATTTCTGCTCAGAAACTTTTTCCTCTGCCAGAAAGAAAAGATGATTCAGCCCTATCCGGAATACCTGCGCCTGCTTTACAAAAGAGGAGTAAGACCGGGCATAGATTTAAAGGAAAAAGCCCGGGAATTCTCCAGCCAGGAATTGCTTGACCTTCAGGTCTGGTTCAACTTAGCCTGGTCTGGTTTTAAGGCAGAGGAGGAATTCCCCGAGCTCAGGGAATTAAAGGAAAAGGGAAGGAATTTTACTGAGCAGGAAAAAACCCGGGTTTTAGAAATTCAGCTAGAGATTTTAAAACTGCTCTTGGAGGTTTATATCAAGAAGCAGGTTTCCGGGAATTTAGAAATTTCTACCACTCCCTTTTATCATCCGCTTCTTCCCTTAATCTGTGATACGGAAATTGCCCGACAGGCAAGCCCGAACCTTAACCTTCCTCCCCGCTTTGCTTATCCGGAGGATGCCCGGGCTCAGATTCAAAAAGCCCTTGATTATATGAGCAAGATTTTTCCAGAAGCTCCGCAGGGAATCTGGCCGAGCGAAGCCGGGGTGAGCGATGCGGTGCTGGAAATTCTTGCAGGAGAAAAAGTCAAATGGGTGGCAACCTGTGAGCAGATTCTGGAAAAGACCCGGAAAGGGAAAAGGGCGGAATTGATTTATCAGCCCTGGCAATTTGCTGAGACCGGGCTGAAACTGGTCTTTCGGGACCGAACTCTCTCAGACCTGCTCAGTTTCACCTACGGAGACCTTGCCCCAGAGCTGGCAGTGGCGGATTTTATCCGCAGGCTGGAAGGAGTAAAAAAGGAATGCGAGAATCTGGGCAGAGAAAGAGCCCTGGTGGTAGTTGCCCTGGATGGAGAAAACCCCTGGGAGAACTATCCGGAAAGCGGAAGGGATTTTCTTCGCAGACTTTTCCCTGAGCTGTTAAGCCTGAGCTGGGTTAAGCTTACCACTATCTCTGAGGCACTGGAGCATTATCAGGCGGAAAAAATTTCTCATCTTTCGCCGGGCACCTGGATGGAGGGAAAATTTGAAATCTGGATTGGGGAGCCAGAGGAAAATCTTGCCTGGGAATATCTGGGAAGGGTAAGAAAAGATTTCCAGCAGTTTCAGGAAAAAGCCCGGATTTCCCCCCTGGCTCAAGAAGAGCTTTTTGCCGGGGAAGGAAGTGATTGGTTCTGGTGGTATGGAGATGATTTTTATTCAGAAATTGCCAATGATTTTGATGAAATCTTCCGCACCCATCTGAAGAATGTTTATCTGGCAGTGGGAGCTGAGCCTCCGTTATTTTTAGAAGAGCCAATTCGCTTTGAGCATCCAGTTCGGCTGACCAGAAAGCCCACCGGACTAATCTCGCCGGTAATTGACGGCAAAGAAACCAATTTTTATGAATGGCAGGAGGCAGGATGTTTTGAGGTGCTGAAAGCCCTCAGCGCTCATTATATTGAGGAGCCATTTTTTTCCGCCATTTACTTTGGATTTGACCTGCACCATTTTTATCTTCGGCTTGACCCTCACCGAATTCAGGAGATGGGAAAAAAGTTAATGATTGAGATTAAATTCCAGAAACCGAAAGATGCGAGAATAATCTTTCCTTTTGACCGGCGCCAGCCGGAAAAAGAAATTTTTGTTCTTTACCGCAAGCGAGATGGAGCTTTAGAAATTGTGGAGCGAAACACCCTTCACTTTGAAGAAATCATTGAACTGGCAGTGGCTTTTTCTGACCTGGGATTTGAGCCGGAACAGGAAGTCTGGTTTCGGGTTTATGTTCGGGAGCGGGAGCAGATTCTTGCCTCTTATCCCCGGAGCGGAGTGATTACTTTTCAGGTGCCGGATGTGGACTTTGAGACCAGAATGTGGAGCGTTTAAGGAGCCTCAGCTTCTAAACCAAGCAGGCTCCTTAACTTTAATAATTCCTCTTGATTTAACCGAACCAAAGAAAGTTGATAAAAATTATAAACCGAACCGCGGGATGCCAGCTCCTGAGTAACATATTGATAAGCACGAACCAGCTCCTGGTATTCCTGTTCAGCCAGCTCCTTTTTCCCCTGCTCCCATAAAACCTTTACCAAAAGCAAACCAGCTCTTAAATAATAAGGCTCATAACTTAATCCCTTTCTCAGCCACTGCTCTGCCTGGCTCAGTTCTCCCTTTTTTAAATAAATTTCAGCCAGAAGCGAATAACCAAATACTCGCCCCGGTGCTAAATCCAGAGCTTTTTTGACCAACCTTTCCGCTTCTTCCATTAACTCCCTCTTCCCGCTCAGCAATGAGAATTGATATAAAAATTCTCCATAGTTATGATAGTAAAGGTAATTCTCAGGATTGAGCTTGAGGGAATATTGAAAATATTTAATCGCTTGAAGCGCCAGAGCCCACGACCTTTTCTGGAAAAATAAACCCTGAGCATCCATAGCCAGCTGGTAATATAAAGGGGCATATCCGCTTGGAAACCGGGTTAATCTTACCAGCTTTTGATAGCGTTTCTCAAGCTGTGGGGTCTTTATTGCTTCAAAATAAAAGCCGGCAATCAATGCCTGATAGCTGATCAATCCAGCAAGAAAAAAACCACTGACCAAAAGGAAAACCTGAAGAAACCCGGGCTGATTCAATTTAAACCTGCTCTTGCGAACCACTGCCGGATACCGCTCTGAAAAAAGATAAAAAAGCACCGCTAAATCCACCACCCCTAAAACCATAATCGGAGGTTGATGGAGATTTGAATCCACCAGAGAATGAAAAAATATCCCCAGAAATGAGCCAAAAAAAGCTGAGCTTAACCCGGCAGAACCTCCCTTTCCCGGCTGAAAAATAAATTTAAACCCCAGAAAAAATACCCAGGATAAAAACCCCAAAGCTAAAACCGGAAAAATCACCCCGCACTCGCAGGCATAGTGAAGAATCTCATTATGCGCCCGATGAGCCTCTTTACCATAACGACCGATTTCTACCATCCGCACCGGATAAGCATAACGATTGTAATAATATTTATACATCCCTAAACCAACCCCAAAAGGATGATGCTGAATCATTCTCAGGCTGGTCTTCCAGATGGTAATCCGCTCCCAGGCATAGGGGTCACGATTGATGCTCTTTAAACGCTTCTGAAAGGGATTGGGAATAAAAATTATTCCCAGCAAAAGCACCCCCAGAAGCAAAATCGCCCGCCATCGGTACCTGACCAGAAAAACCACTCCCAGAGGAATCACAGAAAAAATTGCTACCCGGCTCCCGGAACTGAGTAAAGCAAATAACCCAGCCAGAAAAATAATTCCTAAACCCAGCTGAAGCAAAAATCTTCTTCCCCGCTCACCCAGAATCTCCTGGTGGTAAAATAAAGCATAAAGAGGAAAAGGGATTAAAGCCAGCAAATAACCAGCATAATAAGCCGGGTTAAAGAAACTCCCCCGCACCCGGGAAGGATGAAGCCGGAAATATTCAAAAAATCCAAATATCACCTCCAGCACTAAAGCCAGAATTAAAATCAGCAATAATTTCTCAACCAGCTTTTGCTCCTGAAATAAAATCCCCAGAACCAGAAAAAATAATAAAAAATAAACTAACAGGTTAGAAAAATGATAAACCGTAATGTAATAATAATGGGAAGTTATAAAACTTGTTCCAGAGAGAATCAAAAGCAAAATAAAAATCCAGCTCCCCCGGGGAGAGATAAATTCTAATCTGCCTTCTCTGATTGGCTTCAAAAAATAATATAAAGCAAAGCCAATTACCCAGAGCCGAAGCCAGATAATAGTATGATAGGTCTCTCCGCCTTCTAAAAGGGGGCTGGCAAGAACTAAAACCAGAAAAAAAATCAGCCAGAGCCGAGATTTTTCTCTCATCTTTTTCGGATAATTATAAATATTCCCATCAGCCAGAGAACCCAACTTATTCCGCTAACCCAAGCCCCATAAACAAAGCTTTTCGGAAAATAAACAAATTCTATAATATGCTCACCTTCCGGCACTTCTACTGCCCGGAAGAATCCATCCGCACGATATATCTTAACTTCCCTGCCATCAAGATAAGCTTTCCAGCCCGGATAATAGGTATCTAAAAGAACCAGCCAGCCGGATTGTCTGGCTTTCACCTTAATTACCACTTTTTCATTTTCATATTGAATTATCTCTGCGGGCTCAGAAAATAAAGGAGGATTATAAGACAGATTATTTTCCCGCTCCGCCTCAATTAGTGCCAGAATTCGTACCGGAAAATTAAAATCAGACCATAATTTTAAAATTTTCTCTCGCTCAGCAAGGAAATAGGCTTTATAAAAAATCATTGCCCGGGGAAATGCTCCCGAAATAGGGATAAAGCCCCCCCATAATCGGTAATAAAAATATTCCACCCCAGCTCTATCTACCAGAGCCTTTTTCTCAATTAAATCCTTTCCCTTAAATAAGCGGTCAAAAACCTCGCAATCCTCTAGATAAAAAGAGCTATATCCCCGAACGCTATTAAGATGAAAACATAAATGCCATAAAATAATAATACTGTTTCTTATTTTAGAATAAAAATATACCGGGTCTAAAGGAACTTTAAGAGTAATTTCATGTTGCGGGGGAGTTAAACATAAAATTCTTATCGGAGGAGGAGATTTTCTTTCCAGGCGGGAGATTTTTCTCATTAAATTGGGGGGATGATAAAAACTCCGGGAAATAGGAGGATTAAGCAAACGATGGGCACTAAATAAGTCCAGAAAAATAATCAACACCAAAACCCACCCCCAGCGTTTAAAATTTTCGCCATTTAATAATAAAATCCCCCCAAGACTTAATGATAAAAATCCCACAGTGCGAAACACGGACCTCAACTTTAAATAATTAAGAATCGCTATCAAATCCGCACTAAATTCTTCCACTTTAAGTGGATAGATAATAAGAAGAGAGAATAAAATTATTCCCAGCCCAATAAAAAGAAAAGCAAGGGGGAGATAAATCTTCTTCTTATCATTCAGAAGCTTATAACCTATTCCGGAAAGCATCACCACCCCCAGATTAACAAAAAGGAAAAATTTCTCCGGAATCCGAAATAGCTTGAACAGGGGAAAATGCCAGAGCCATTTATAAAATGGCAACTCTTGCCCCGGGCTCAGTAATAGTCCAACCAGAATGAACAAAAGCCAAATCAAAACCTCAAGATTCTTCTTTCTAATTCCATATACCGCGAGTAATAAAACCGAAACCCCAAGATATAAGCTAAAAAAATAACCAAAACCCTTGAAAAATCCCAGGCTCCAGACCAGCCCGGTATCTGCGGGCAAAAAATAATTGGGCAAAACCACAGAAAGCAAACGAAAAGATTTCAAAGACCATTCTAAAGCCTCGGTAATGCTTAATCCCCCGGTCCGACTGGAAAAGGGAATCATTTCTAAAGTTAAAAAAATCTGCACCGCACTCAATAAAAATCCCAGAATCCCAGCAATAAAAAATGCTCCTAAAATTTTAAAAAATCTCTTCCCAGAATATTGAGCACCGCTTAAAAATACCAGAAAAATAACAAAAACCCAGCTCATCACCGCAAGTTGTATCTCCCCGGCAAGAACCTGAAGGGCAAGGAATGGCGCCATAAAGAAGCCTGCCTTCAGCCAGCTCCGCTCCAGAAAACGCCCCAGAATTAAAATCAACCCTGGCATCCAGCTAACAGTGCCAAGAAGAACAATTAAGAGCGATAAAGAGCAATAAACCCCTCCCAAGCCCAAGCCCAAACTTAAAAGCATACTTAATTCCGGACCATTTCTTAAACTCCTGAAAGCAAAGTAGCAGAGCAGGAGAAAAATCAAATGATGAGCAAAAATGAAATAAACCAGCCCCCTTTCTGCTCCAAATAAAAGATAAAATATACTCAATGGATAAAAAACCTGAGACTGGGGATTCGCCGAATAAGGCATTCCAAAAAAATTATAAGGATTCCATAAAACAAATCCCCCAGAACTCGCCCAGAATGACCTCTTTGGAATTATTTCTGTGGATAAATCCAGAATAAAAAGAGTCTGGTCAGAAAAAAGTGTCTTGCCCCAAAAGGAAATAGCAACCAGCAATAACAAAAAAATATTTATTAAATCTTTCCTGCGCTCCATTTTCCAAATTATAGCAAAAAACAGGGGGAGATTTAAACCTCCCCCTGTTTTTCTTTCCAGATAAATATATTCTTATTGTCTTACATCATTAAGAGTATTGGTAATTTCTTTATCATCATCAACAATCCATTCATCTTGAGTGGTATCATTATCAACATTGCCACAGGCTTGAACAGTAAAGTTTTGTCCATCAGACCCGGTATTATCTGTGGTGCAACTGGCAATAGCGGTACCAAGTAGATTTTGGAAAATTTGGGTGCCCATACAGAAATAAGAATATCTGGTCTGTCCGGTGGGAGCCCAATCAGCCGCAGTTAAACAGTTCCAATCAGTACAGGCAAGATTAGTACCACAAGCAGTCCCTACATCCTTTGGATAAATATTATAATCACTGAAATAAGAGACATAAGCGGTGTAAATCGCACCCAGATTCTGCTTTGCCTCACTCTGCTTGGCACGTGCCTGGAAACGAAGGAAGTTAGGAATAGCAATCGCAGCCAGAATTCCAATAATCGCCACCACAATCATCAGCTCAATCAAGGTAAAACCTTTTTTCTCTTTCATTTCTTCTCCTCCTTAAATTAAGAGTTTTTGAGTTAAGCCCAGTTGCCTTAAACCTTTAATTTCTCTCCCGCTACCACCCCCTTTCTTAAATTTTTTCAATCTTTTCATTGTTTTTCCAATTCTTTCTGATATTTAATTAAGCAAGGTTTATGCCAAATTCTCCAATCAATTTTAAATAAAAAATTTAATAAAGTCAATAGGTTATCATTGAAGGCTGAACTTCGAACTTTTGCTCCATTTTTTTCTGCCCTGCTTTGTCCAATATTTTGACAATTTTTGTCAGGCTGTGGGAATTTTATCTAGCTATCGGCGATTAAATCAAAAACTTAAATTTTCCTCCCAAATCAGCTAAAGCTCACATCAACCAGCGAATATGACTGGCAAACTCGCTGAACGGCTCCTCAGACTCACACCTTCCCCAGTAGGCTTTTTTCATATAGTAAAGAGCAGAATGATATAGCTCAAAATTCCTCCCCAGCTCATAAAGGAGCTTTTCCGGAGGATATTCAAAGCTGGGCTTGATTTCGCTGGCATAAATATAAGAACTCTTCCCGCTCTCCAGATAAAATTCATAAAAGCCGTATCTTCGCAGATACTCCTGAAACAGCCCGCTCATAAATAAGGCAAAATCGCCAATTCTCCTGCTCAGCCAGTATTCCCAGAATCTGCCACCGCTCTGCTCCAGCTTTTTTACCTCCTGGCGATGCATCAGCATCTCCACCAGGCTCCCCAGCCTTTTTCCCCGTAAATCACGAATCTGGTAAAGCTTGTCCGTGCGAGCAAATTCCACCAGAACCTGAACAATATAACCCACCAGGTCCGGGTCCCGAATCCCTAAGTCCCAAAAGCTCCTTGAAACCAGACGAGTGAAGAATCGCTCCAGCCTCTCGCTCATTTTTTCTCCACCTCTTGAATTAACCGGTTGATTTCCTTGCTGAAGGTGAGGTTCTCATTGGTCACCCGGAGCCGTTCGCAGAGCACCCGGGCAAAGGATTTATAAAATTTCCGCTCCAGCTCCTTGTTCCCGGCAATTAAGTTCTGAAAATCCACCTGCTTGATAATCAAACACTCGCTCTCCTCCTCTGCAATCACGCTGGCACTTCTCGGTGCCTTATCCACCAGGCTTATCTCTCCAAAATATTCCCCCTCGCCCAGATAGGCTAAAATATGCTCCTCTCCAAAAGAATCCTGCTTAACCACTTTAACCAGACCCCGCTTGATAATATAAAGCCCATCTCCTTTTGCCTTCTCCTTAACAATCAACTCTCCCGGCTTATAAACCTTTGACTTTGCCACCATATTCACGCTTAAAAGTTCAGTGGTGCGGAAATCCCGAAAAATCGGAATCTGCTTTAAAAGCCGAACATCCTCCATTTTCTAGCCCTTTAAAACCGCCTTTGGCACCAGCCGGCAGACCGGTTCCGCTAATTTTGCCCCAATTACGCTCTCAATCACCAGGTCAATATCCTTATAAGCCATTGGTGCTTCTTCTTTAATCGCCCTTTTGTCCTCACAGATAAGATATATCCCCTGCATACTTCGGGCAAATTCCTCATCACTCACTGCGCCAGCTCGCTTCTTTTTTCCCCGTGCCTGGGTCCGGCTCATTACCCTTCCTGCTCCGTGATTTACGCTGGCAAGGGTAAGCTCGCTTTCATCCCTCCCTACTAAAAGATAGCTGGCAGTGCCCATTGAACCGGGAATTAAAACCGGCTGTCCCAGGTCCTGATAAATCGTGCCCTGCATCCGTGCTGGTCCAAAAGCCCGGGTAGCACCCTTGCGATGAATCAATAAATTCCTTCCCTGATGACGCTCAAATTTAGCAATGTTATGAGGAATATCATAAATCAATACAATTTTAACCTCTCCCAGAATTTTTCTCAAAGCCCCTTTAACCAAAACCGCCATCAGGTGCCGATTGACAAAAGCAAAATTCGCCCCACAGCTCATCGCAGAAAGATAATCCTGCCCCTCCTTGGTATCCAGAGGTAAAAAGCAGAGCTGATTATTGGGCTGGCGGGAGCCGTGAGCATCATCCCATCTTCTTGCCAGCTTCATATAATCATCTCCGATTTGATGACCAAAACCCCGGCTTCCCGAATGAATCATCACCACAAACTGCCCTTCAAAAATCCCGAACCGCTCTGCCAGGCTCTGATTATAAACCCGCTCCACCTCCTGAAGCTCAATAAAATGATTTCCCCCACCTAAAGTGCCCAGCTGGTCTATGCCCCGCTTAAGCGCGGTAGAACTCACTGCCCGGGCATCTCCGGGCATTGACCCGCCCTCTTCAATTTTATTCAGGCAAGCCTGCTCCTCCTCATCATCCCAGAAATCCCAGACCCGATGTCCCCGCTTCTTTACCTGAAACAGACCAGGCACCCCTCTTTCAATCACCAGCTCAAAATCCTTTCGGGAAAGCTCAACATTGCTCTTGCCTTCTCCCAGAGGGATATAGTTATGAATTAAATGAGCCAGCCTCTGGAAATTTACCTCTTTTGCTGGAAGCGGAGTGGTAAGCAATCTCATTCCGCAGTTAATATCATATCCCACCGCAGAAGGCACCACATATCCATCCAGCCCAACCACACATCCAATTGGCACCCCATATCCCTGATGGATATCCGGCATTCCCCAGACCTCAACCACTCCCGGAAGCCGGCAGGCATCCTTTAACTGCCGAAGAGCTCCCTCTTCTATCTGGATGCCCGCACGAGCCAGAATCCGGGCTTCTATTTGCATCCCGGCTTCTTTTTCCACCAAAAGGATATTCTCATCTATCCGCTTTAAGCCCATCTCCATAATTAAAAATAATTGATTGATAATCTTTTGACAACCGTCCTCTAGCTTTTGACAAAAATCCCTGCTGAATTTATCCTTTAGATATGATTAAAAAAGTCCTCCAGGAAAAATACGGAGCCGGGTTCGGAAATTACCCGCTGGATAAAACCAGACCCCCAATTATTTTTGTCCACGGCGCGGGCGGGTCATATCTGATGTGGATTCCTCAGGTGGAATATTTTAAAAAAGATTTCAACCCGGTTGCGGTTGACCTTCCCGGACACGCACTCAGTCCCCCTCCTGCCTGTGAGGAAATTTCTGGCTATGCGGATTTTGTCCTCAAACTGGCAGATGCTCTGGAGCTGGAAAAATTCTTCCTGGTAGGATTAAGTATGGGCGGAGCTATCAGCCAGGAGGTGGCTTTAAAGAGCCCGGAGCAACTACTCGGACTGGTGCTGATGAGCACTGGTGCCCGGCTTCGGGTTCTTCCTGAGCTTTTTAAAATCATCCGGGAAAACTGGGAAGGGTATCTCAAGCTTTTTCCTCAGTGGGCATTTTCTCCTAATGCCCCTGCTCAGGTGGTGGAACAGTCGGTTAAGGAGCTGGCAACCCGTTCCCCGGAGGTGGTGGAAGCTGATTTCCGGGCTTGCGATAGTTTTGACCGAACCGAGCAGATAAAAAATATCCATCTGCCCACTTTGATTATTTCTGCGGACCAGGACCGGCTCACCCCTCCTAAATACAGTGATTATCTTCACCAGCAGATTTCTGGCTCCGAGCTGGTTCGGATTGAAGGAGCCGGGCACGTTGTTAATCTGGAAAAGCCTGAAGAGGTTAATCAGGCTCTGGAGCAATTCTTTCAGAAAATTTTAAGTGCTGGCTGAAAATGGCAGGGAATTTAAAGGAGCTGTTCAATCAGGCACAGGCAGAAAACCGCCCGGTTTTCTGGGATGGGGCAATGGGCACCCAGCTGATTGCCCGGGGACTGGTGGGAAAGGCGCCCGAGTGGTGGAATCTGGAAAAGCCTGAGCAGATAGAGGAAATTCACCGGGATTATGTTTTAGCTGGAGCCGAGGTAATTCAAACCAACACCTTTGGCGGAAACCGGCTCAAATTAAAAGGAGCCGGGCTGGAGGATAAAGTCCGGGAGGTAAACCTTCGGGCAGGAGAAATTGCGAAAAAAGCCAGTGGAGACCGGGCTCTGGTTGCCGGGGATATCGGTCCCACCGGGGAGATGATGAGTCCGATGGGCTCTCTTACCCCCCAGCAGGCAGAGGAGGTTTTTGCTGAACAGGCAGAAGCTCTCCTTTCTGCAGGGGTGGATTTGTTCAGCATAGAGACTATGTTTGACCTGGAGGAAGCCTGCTCTGCCATCCGGGCGGTGAAAAAACTGGCAAAAGAAGTGCCGATTGTTGCCCATATGACTTTTAGAAAAACTCCACGAGGATTTTTTACCATTATGGGAACAACCCCGGAGCAGGCAATAGATAAAATGCTGGAAGCAGGGGCAATGGTGGTGGGGAGCAACTGCACGATTGGTCCGAGCGAGATGGTGGAGCTGATTGAGATAATGCGGGCTCATACTCCTGCTTTTCTGATTGCTCAGCCCAATGCCGGCAGTCCCCGGCTGGAAGACAAAAAAGAGGTTTATGAATATCAGGCAGAGGAATTTGCGGAATATGCTCCCCGGCTCTTTCAGGCAGGAGCAAACGCGATTGGAGCCTGCTGTGGCTCCAGCCCGGAATTTATCAGATTAATCCGAGAGAAGTTTTCTGGCTGAGAATGGAAATCAATGCCCGCACCCGGCTCTGCGTTTTGCTCGGCAATCCAGTAGAACATTCGGTCTCGCCTCAAATTCATAATTCAGCCTTTCGCACCCTTGGTCTTAATTATGTTTATCTGGCTTTTTCGGTTCTGGATTTGGAGGGTGCGGTTCAGGGAATTCGGGCTTTAGGCATTCAGGGAGCAAGCATAACCATCCCCTACAAAGAAAAAATCATACCTTACCTTGACCAGCTGGATGAGCTGGCAGAAAAAATCGGAGCGGTAAATACCGTGGTTAATGAGCAAGGGAAACTGCTCGGTTATAACACAGATGGTGAGGCGGTGTATCAGGCTTTAAAGGATTATGGGATAAATCTGGAAGCCAGCCGGATTATTATTCTCGGCGCCGGAGGAGCCTGTCGGTCAATTGCTTTTACCCTGGCGAGCAAATCTCCGAAAAGCAGGCTTTTGATTTTTAATCGGACTTTTTCCCGGGCGAAGGCACTGGCAGAAGAGATTAAAGAAAAAACCCGGGCAGAGATTCAGGCTCTTGCCTGGGAAGAAGAGCCTTTAAAAAAGGAATTGAGCCGGGCTCAGCTTTTAATCAATGCCACCTCGGTCGGGATGTATCCAGAGATGGAGCAAAGCCCAATTCCTGCTCAATGGCTCCATTCCCGGCTCTGGGTATTTGACATTGTCTATAATCCGGCTCAAACCCGGCTTCTTAAAGAAGCAAAGCAAATGGGAGCAAAAACCATTGCTGGCTTGGAAATGCTGGTTCGCCAGGCAGGAGAGCAATTTCGCCTCTGGACCGGGAAATCCCCGCCTCTGGAGGTGATGTTTTCTGCGGGAAAGCAGGCACTGGCAGGGGTTTAAAAACCGGGCTTGACGAGTGCGGATAAATCCGATATTTTTTATCAAAATTTCTGGGAGTGTTTAGATGGGAGGAATTGCGGTTATTCATAACCCATTTGCCCGGGGAAATCTCCGCAGACCCGCGATTGTGGAAAAATTGCGGGAGATTGTTAATGACTTTGGCGAGGTGATTGTCACCAGAAACATTGAACAGCTCCCCGAGGTGGCAAGGGAATTTTTAAAAAAAGAAATAGAGATTCTGGGAATCAATGGCGGAGATGGTAGCCTGCATCTTACCCTGAGCGTTCTGGTCAATGTCTTCAAAGATAAATCTCTTCCCAAAATCATTGCCCTTCGGGGCGGGACAATGAACACAATGCCCAATTCCGTGGGCTTGAAAGGAAAAACCCTGGAAATCCTGAAAAAAGTAATTGAAAAATACCAGAAAGGCGAGCCTCTGGAGACCATCAAACAGCATCTGGTCCGGCTCAATGACCAGTATGGATTTATGAGCGGTGCGGGTCTTCCCCCGAATTTTCTCTCTGCTTATTATGGAGGAACTTCCACCGGTCCCTGGCAGGCGGTTAAGGTAATTGCCCGGGCAATTGGCTCGGCTATGGTTAATGGACCCTATATTAAATTTTTATTTGAGCCGGCTCGCTGTCAGATTGAGGTTGAAGGAGAAGAAATCCCCTCCCGGGAATTCACCGCCATCCTCGCTTGTAGCATCAAAGAAATCGGGCTGGGGTTTACTCCCACTCCCCGGGCTTATGAAAAGCCCGGGCATTTTCACTTTGTTGCCACTACCCTGGCTCCTTTAAAGGTCATTCCCAGAATCCCGACTATCTGGCTGGGAAGAGAACTCAAACATCCAGAGGTCTTCTCCCGGGTAGCAAGCCGGGTTTTGCTCAAGCCTTTAGCAAATCTTCGCTATATGATTGATGGCGAAATTTATGAGACCGAGACGCCCATA
>CAZKMM010000041.1:0-18714 GCA_964553915.1 uncultured bacterium | reverse complement strand
TTTATCCTGCCTGGGCAATTTGGACTTTTTCCTCGGTTTTCAGGATAAACATAAAAGAGAGAATGTGCTTCTCATCTTCCTGTTCTGTGGAGAGCAGTTGGAGGGGAAGATACTTAGAAACCACTTCTGCAAGCTGGAAGGTGGGCTGAAAGTAGTTTTCCGGGAGCTCGGGACCGGGCAGGGGGAGAGAAATTTCCAGCTTGGTATGGTCCGGGAGAGCCTGAGCAGAGATGTTAATGGTGAGATTTGCTAGATTGGTAAGCTGATAAAGAAGCTGGGCAAAAACCAGCTCCAGAAAATACCAGTTGGTTTTGATTTTTAGATTTTCATCTATATCCAGCTTGAGCTGGATTTGGTTTTTTTGAAACGCCCGCTCAAAAAAGGCAAGGAGTTTATTTATTTCTGTTTTCAGGTTGATTACTTTTTCCTCTGGACAGCAATGGATGAATTCCTGAAAGAAGCGAATCAGCATAATTCCTCTTCTGCCTTCTTTTTTGATGATATTAATCAGTTCAGAAATATACCCCTCTTCTTCTTCTACCAGCTGGGCAAAGCCGTCTATGCCGGTAAAGATATTATTCAGCTCGTGTGCCAGGATTCGGGCAAAGAAAAGGGAAATTTGATTTCGGGTGCTGGCAATTATTTCCGGTTTTTGCATTTCATTATTTTTTCGGAATCTTTCTGGAGGAGTTTAGGAGAAATTAGAGAAATTCTGAGGGCTCCAGGTCATAAAGCAGGGGGTCTGCGGGAGCGACCAGTTTTTTTTCTGCAGAGCCGGGCTCGGGCTGGGAGAGGTCGATTTCTATGGGCTCGGGCAGTCTTTTCCCCATCGGGTCAATGATGATTTTGATTTTCGGGGTAAGGGGAGAATGGGCATAAGTCTCCACCACCACTGCCACTTCTCCACTGTCCAGCCGAACCAGGCTTCCCACCGGATAAATTCCGAGCAGGCGGACAAACTCCTGAAAATAAACCGGGTCTATTACTTTTCCAGCAAGGGATTCCATAATTCTCATTGCTTCTCTGGGAGGAAAAGGCTTTTGATAGGGGCGGAGGGTGGTAATGGCATCATAGCAGTCCGCAATCGTGATAATCTTGGAATATGGATGCACCTGCCTGCCCTCCTCCAGCTCTGGATATCCCCGGCGGTCATAATTGATATGATGCTCATAAACCAGCCGAACACAGAGCTCGCTCACCCCTTCCATTTTGCTGACAATCTCTGCACTCTTTTTCGGATGCTCCTTAACCAGCTCCCACTCCTCCGGGGTGAGCTTGTGCGGTTTTAAAATCACGGATTTGGGAGTCATTGTCTTTCCAATATCATGAAGCAGACCAGCCAAGCCGATGTCCTGCAGGTCTGGCTCCGGAACTTTCAGAGCATCTGCTAACGCCAGACTCAACACGCTGACATTGACCGAATGGTTGAACAGGTAATTATCATAGCTTTTGAGCAGGGTAAGGGCGAGCAGAGCCGGTCGGTCTTGAAAAAGATAGGAGCTTAAATCCTTAACCACCTCTTTGGCTTTTTCTGCCCGGGGAATTTTTCCCATCCGCACCTCGCCCAGCACCTCAGAAATCGTGTCCAGCGCCCGGTTGTAAACCTCCCGAACATCCCGCACCCGGATATGCTCAATATTTTTTTCTGCCAGATACCTGCTGGCACTTTTTTCCCGAACCCGGTCTGGCTCAGCAATTAAAAATTCAGCCCAGGCAAGAAGCTCTTCCGGGCTTACTCCCCGGTGAAATTCCACCGCATTTACTCCCCGCTCCTCAATCCTTCTCTGAAATTCCCGAATTGCTAGATTGGGCTGATAAAACGGCACCCCCTCAAAAACCAAAACCTCTTCTACAATTGCCAGGGAAAGCTTATCTTGATTCTGAAATAATCCAGAAATCTCTCGGGCAAGTGCCTCTGCCTGCTGGTTAACAATCGGATGCTGGCGGGGATATAAGGTGAGGTTTTTGCTCAGAGCTATCATAGAGGTGAGCAGACGCTCCAGAGATTTTTTGGGAATAGAGCCTTGAGCAGTCATTTATTTGCTCCTTGATTCTCCAGTTGAGCCAGAAGTTTCTGGGCATATTCTCCAATCAACCCCGGCATCCGGGAAAAATCTTCCAGCCGGGGACGAGCCCGCTCCGGGCTTAATTTACTGATAGCTTCCAGAGCTTTAATCCGCAGGGAATCCGGCGGAGGCTTCTTAAACCATCCGGGCTTTTTCAGAATTGACACCAGAGCAGGAATTGCCTCTCGGGAGCCGATTCTTCCCAGTGCCTCCACGGCTTTTTCCCGAACCTCCAGGCTTTCCAGCCGGCTCTGAGCAATCTTCATAAGCCGGGGCACACTTAAAAGCTCCTTTCTTTCTCCGAGAATTTGAATTAAAATCAGCTTGCTTTCCTGCTCCAGATTTTTTTCTCCGAGCAAGCCCGCTAAAGCCAGGCTGGAAGCCTGGGAGCGGATTTTTCCCAGTGCCCGAATTGCCTCTCGTTGAATTGCCGTCTCTGGATGATGTAAAAAAGGAGTAATCTTCTCCACACTTTGGGGCGAGCGAATTTCTCCCAGAAGATAGACCAGCTTTCTCAACCCGGCGCCGGGGGCAGAGGCGAGCTGGGATTCTATCAGTTCCCGGGCAGAATCTTTTTCCTCAACTAAAAAGTCTAGCAGGGGCTTCTGGAAATAAACCGCCTCTGGCTCCATAATTCGCTGAAGCATCAGAGGAAGGGTCTGGTTTTTGGTCTGACGGAAAAAGCGACGAAAGGCATAACTGGAATCCGGGTCACTCGTGATAAATCTATATAAAAGCCAGCTAACAAAATCCGGTTGAGCAATTTTTTGGATAAGGCTTTGTGCCTTTTCTCCTGCTTTTGGGAAAAGTTGGTTTTTTTCCTCCAGAAAATAGCTTACCTCTCCGGTCAGATACCAGAGCTCCGGATATTTTTTTTTAACCAGGCATCGCTCTACCTCTGGCTCGATCTGGGCAAGAATCTGCTCTGCCTGAGAATCCTCTCCTGCTAAATCCAGTGCCTGCACCAGACGAGAGAGTTGAGCAAATTCCTCCTCTGCCTGCTTTTCCTGTTGATTTTCCTCTGCTTCTGGCTCCTCCGCTTGTTCCTGCTTTCCTCCCGCCCCCAAAAATACTTTCTTGAAATCAACCTCATTTACCCAGATAGAGGTGATTTTCTTTTCCCGAAAATGCTGTTCAATTTTGTTTCCGGAGCGAAATTCCTCTGCAGGAATAACCAAGAGCCGGAGAAAATCCACAAATTCCTGCTCCGAAAGTTCCGGGCGGAAGGCAAAGGTTTTTATCCCCCGGATATGAAGCTCCCGGGCAAACTGCTCCAGAGCTTGAATCTGAGCGGAAAGCGGTTTTCCCTGAAAATAAATTCCATCTCTTTTCACGGTAAAAACCAGCTCAGAAGAGCCAATTAAAAAGGGATGAATTTTTTGAAAAGATGCTTTAAGAATGGAACGGAGCTGGGGATGTGCCGGGGGATATAGCTCCATTGCCCGAAAAGCCCGGGCAAGCTCCAGCGCTACCTGCTGAGCGGAAGCGTGTTCCTGAGAAAACTCTTTTTCCGTTTCTTTAACCAAATTACCGCCTCAAATCTATTCTAATCCCCAAAATATCTTGGGTCAATAAAAAAGAAAAAAGATTTTTATTTAAGCAGGGGGGCATTTTTTTTAATTTCTTCCTTAAAAGAGTGGACACCAGCCCGCTGAGAAGGGCAATTCAGTCTATTATTCCTTCAGGAATTATCCCGGGAGGCATTAGAAATCCCTCTGCTCAGGAGTTGGAAAGCTTGTTTTTGAAAATCCTTTCTGCCCGCGCCTGTTTTGAAATTTTCAGAGTTTTTCTACCTTAACTGCGCAGACTTTTAGCTCCGGGATTTTTGCCTGCGGGTCCAGAGCCGGGTTGGTCAGGACATTAGCCGCCCCTTCATAAAAGTGAAAGGGAATAAACACCACTCCTTCATCCACCCGGTCCGTGATTTTAGCGGTGACCACAATCTGTCCCCTTCTGCTTTTTACCCGCACTTTGCTGGCATCTTTTATCCGGAGTTTTTTGGCATCATCCGGATTCAGTTCCACATAGGGTCCGGGAACAATCTGGTTAAGCCCCTGGCTCTTTCGGGTCATAGTTCCGGTATGGAAATGATAAAGAATTCTTCCGGTGGTGAGCACAAAGGGATAGTTTTTATCTGGCTTTTCTGCTGGCTCAATAAATTCCACCGGGAAGAATTTGCCTTTGCCCCGGGTAAATTTCCCTTGATGAAGAATCTTGGTGCCAGGATGGTCCTGATTCGGACAGGGCCAGTGGAGCTGTTCCCCTTGCTCCAGCCGGCGATAGCTGATTCCTCCATACTGGGGGGTGAGCTGGCGGATTTCCTCCATTATTGCGGAAGGACTGGCATAACCCATCTGATACCCGAGCCTGCCTGCCAGCTCGCAGATAATCTCCCAGTCCTGCCTTGCCTCTCCGGGCGGGTCAATTGCTTGATGAAGAAGCTGAACCCGTCGCTCGGTATTGGTAAAGGTGCCGGTTTTTTCCGCAAAACAGGCACCGGGAAGAACCACATCTGCCAGCTGAGCGGTTTCAGTCAGGAAGATGTCCTGCACCACCAGGAATTCAAGTTTTTCCAGTGCTTCTTTAACGTGGTTGAGGTCCGGGTCAGAAATCATCGGGTTCTCGCCCATTATATACATAGCCTTGATTTTGCCATCAATTGCAGAATTCATCATCTCCACCACAGTCAGCCCGGGCTGGCTGGGAAGCTCCACTCCCCAGGCTTGCTCAAATTTCGTTCTCAGTTCATCATTATCCACCCGTTGATAGCCAGAAAAGACATTGGGAAGAGCTCCCAGGTCGCAGGCGCCCTGGACGTTGTTCTGACCCCGAAGCGGGTTAACCCCGGTTCCAGGCTTACCAATATGTCCACAGAGCATTGCCAGATTTGCCAGGGATTTGACATTATCAGTTCCGGTGGTGTGCTGGGTAATACCCATAGAATAAACAATACTTGCCCGCTCTGCCCTGGCATAAGCCCGAGCAGATTGATAAAGCTTCTCCCTGGGAATGCCAGTGATTTTCTCCACCCGTTCCGGCGTATATGCCTCTACCAGGTTTTTCAATTCCTCAAATCCCTCGGTGCGCTCCTCAATGAACTTCTTATCTTCCAGTCCTTCTTTGATGATGATATGCATCAAGCCATTTATCCAGGCGACATCAGTTCCTGGCTTTTGCCGGCACCAGAGCCAGGCATCCCGAACCAGTGGAATCTTTCTCGGGTCAAAAATAATCAACCTGGCTCCCCTGCGCACTGCCTCCCGAATCCGGTAAGCAATTACCGGATGATTCTCGCTGGTATTGGAGCCGGTAAGAAGGATTAACTCTGTATCTCTCAGCTCGTCAATGCTATTGGTCATTGCCCCGCTTCCGAAAGTTGCGGCAAGACCGGCAACCGTGGAAGCGTGGCAGAGCCGGGCGCAGTGGTCAACATTATTGGTTTTGAGCACAGCCCGGGCAAATTTCTGCATCAGATAGTTCTCTTCATTGGTGCATTTGGCAGAAGAAAGGCAGGCTACCTGGTCGGTGCCAATGTATGGCTTGAGCTTGCTGGCAACATAGTCCAGTGCCTCTTTCCAGCTTACCTCCTCAAATTTGCCGTTCTTTTTGATGAGCGGTTTTTTCAGCCGCTCCGGATGATTGACAAATTCAAAAGAACCAAACCTGCCCTTAACACAGAGCTGACCGGAATTGGTGGGATTGTTTTTATCTCCCCGCACGCTCACCACCTTGCCATCTTTGACCCCAAGTAAAAGACCACAGCCGGTTCCGCAATAGGGGCAGATGGTTGGCACTTCTTTTTCCGGCCATTCCTGCTTTTTAATGCTGAGGGCGCCGGTTGGACAGCGCTCAACACACTCTCCACAGCTTTCGCAGATGCTCTCCGCCAGCGGAACATCCCCAAAGGGTTGAATCAGGCTGTCAAAACCCCGTCGGGTGATTTCTATGGCAGAGGTTCCGTTAATTTCTTTGCAAGCACGCACGCACTTGGCACAGAGCACGCATTTTTGCATATCCCGGAAGAAAAAGGCATTGGAATCATCATAAATGCTTTCACGAGTAAGCTGACGGAGTCTGCGCTCCCGGATGCCCATTTCTTCTGCCAGCTTTTGCAATTCGCAGTGGAGATTTTTGGGGCAGGTAAGGCAATCCTGAGGATGGTCAGAAAGGAGTAGCTCCACCACCAGCTTTCTTACCCGCTGGATTTCCTCGGTATTGGTCCGCACCACCATACCGTCCTGAACATAGGTGGCGCAGGAAGGGGGGAGACCACGCATTTTTTCTATCTCCACCACACAGAGCCGGCATCCACCATAAGGCTCTAACTGGTCGTCAGCGCAGAGGGTGGGGATATGAATCCCGGCCCGACGGGCTGCTTCCAGCACAGTGATTCCTGCTGGGACTTCAAGCTCTTTTCCATCAATGGTTATTTTTACCATTTTTTCTGCTTTTGCTTCTGCCATTTTTTTTCACTCCTTTTATTCTTCTTCAAGGTCGCATTGCAGGCATCTTGAAGCTTCTTCTTGTGCCTGCTTTTTGGTATAGCCCAGCTCGGTTTGTGCAAAAGATTTGATGCGAGTTTTCGCAGAGAGATACCTCATTTTCGGACGCCTTCTCTCGCCCTCTTCTTCGGGTCTGGGAAGTTTTTCCCTGCCCAGCTCTTCGGGCACGAGCTTCTCCTGAATTTCACCTTTTCCGCCCAGATAGCGGTCAATGAAAATCGCAGCTCGCTTTCCCTGAGCAATTGCCTCAATTACTGAGGCAGGACCTAAAACCGCATCTCCGCCTGCAAACACTCCTGAGATGGTGGTTTCAAGAGTTTCAGGATTGACTTTGATTCTTCCTCTTTTATCCAGCTCCAATCCCATCTTTTTGCTGGTGCTCGGACCCTGACCAATAGCGGTGATGACCTGGTCAAACTCCATTTCAAATTCACTGCCTTTGATGGGAACCGGTCTTGGTCTTCCGCTGGCATCAATATCCCCCAGCTCCATTTTCTGCAAAGTAAGGAGGATTTTTCCGTTTTTGCGTTTTGCCCGAACCGGGGCGACCAGGAATTCAATCTTAACTCCCTCTTCTCTTGCCTCGGCAATTTCTTCCGGGTTAGCCGGCATTTCTTTTTCAGTTCGGCGATAGAGAATCATCACCTCTTTAGCTCCGAGCCGGAGCGCGGTTCTGGAGGCATCAATGGCAGAATTTCCTCCTCCAATCACTGCTACTTTTGCCCCCAGCCTGGGCTTTTTGCCCATTTTTACCTGACGAAGGAGAGTCACACAGTTAAGCATTCCCTCCAAATTCTCTCCGGGAATGCCCAGCGGGATATTATTATGAGCACCTACGCTGACAAATACCGCATCATAGTTTTTGCGGAGTTTTTTAATATTATCAATTCGGGTATTGGTTTTGATTTTTACGCCCAGCTTTTTTATTCGGTTGATTTCCTGGTCAAGAATTTTTTGAGGAAGCCGATATTCCGGAATTCCATAGCGAAGCATTCCCCCGGGCTTGGGAAGTGCCTCATAAACATCAACCTCGTGTCCGCAGAGTTTGCGCAGATAATATGCTGTGGTTAAACCAGCAGGACCGGAGCCCACCACCGCTACTTTTTTCCCGCTGGCAGGAACCAGCATTTTCTCGCTATCGCCTACGCCACCGCCAAATTCCACTGCGGAGCGTTTAAGAGCCCGAATGGCTATTGGCTCATCCACCAGCCCGCGCCGGCATCTGGTCTCGCAGGGATGGAAGCAGACCAGCCCGCACACCCAGGCAAAGGGAATGCTCTCCTGAACCACTTTTCGGGCTGAGAGAAAATCTCCCTGCTCAATCAGCCGGATATATCTGGGAACATCCACCCCGGCAGGACAGGTATGCTTGCAGGGTGCCTGAACAATCTCTTTGCAGACTGCGGCCCGGCATTTCTTCTCTTTGATATGCTCCTCATATTCATCACGGAAATAGCGGATAGTGGTAAGAACCGGGTTGGGTGCGGTTTGTCCCAGACCGCAAAGGCTGGCTTTTTTCACCATCTCGCCAATTTCTCCAAGAAGCTCAATATCTCCGGGCTTTCCTCTACCGGCGCAGATATCTTCAAGAATAGTGAGCATTTGTCTGGTGCCCAGCCGGCAGGGGGTGCATTTTCCGCAGGATTCGCTCTGGGTAAAGGTCAAAAAATAACGAGCAAGGTCAACCATACAGGTATCTTCATCCATCACCACCATTCCACCTGAGCCCATAATGGAGCCGACCTCTGCAAGATGCTCATAATCCACCGGCAGGTCAAGATATTTAGCAGGGATGCATCCCCCACTGGGACCGCCGGTTTGAGCTGCTTTGAACTTTTTATCGTTAAGGATTCCGCCCCCGATTTTATAAATTATATCTTTAAGTTTAATTCCCATAGGAACTTCAATTAAGCCGGTTCGCTTAACCTTGCCGGTAAGAGCAAAGGTTTTTGTCCCCTTACTTTTTTCGGTTCCAAACTGAGCAAACCATTTGGCGCCTTCCCGCAAGATATTGGGAACATTGGCAAGAGTTTCTACATTGTTAATGTTGGTTGGCTTGCCGAAGACTCCTTTTTGAGCCGGGAAAGGCGGACGCTGGCGAGGCATTCCTCTTTTCCCTTCAATACTGGCAATTAAAGCGGTTTCTTCACCGCAGACGAACGCTCCTGCACCTTCTTTAATTTTAAGATGAAAACTAAAATTGGTTCCGAGAATGTTATCTCCGAGAAGATTATGGGAATATAATTGATTAATAGCATTGTTTAAGCGTTTTATTGCCAGAGGATATTCTGCCCGGCAATAGATGTATCCATAAGTTGCGCCGATAGCATAAGCGGAAATAAGCATTCCCTCTAATACCGCAAAAGGGTCTCCTTCTAGCACCGAGCGGTCCATAAATGCCCCTGGGTCCCCCTCATCTGCATTACAGATTAAGTACTTTTCTTTGCCGGGTGCTTTTCGGCAGAATTCCCATTTTTGTCCAGTAGGAAATCCTGCTCCTCCTCTCCCTCGCAGTCCTGATTTTTTAACTTCTTCAATCACCTCCTCCGGAGACATAGCCAGGGCTTTTTCCAGCCCAACAAATCCACCCTGAGCAAGATAATGCTCCAGCTTTTCTGGATTAATAATTCCACAATTTCTCAGAACAATGCGAACCTGGGGCTTAAGCATGGGATGGTCAAATAAATATGGTATTCCTTTGATTTTTTCTTCTCCAAAAGTTCCAAGAGCTAGCTCCGGATGGGGTTTATCCTTTACCAGGTAATCTTTGAGTATGATACGAAGTTTTTCCGGGGTGACCTGAGAATAGCAAATTTGGGGAACGCCTGGTTTTTGAATATAAACCATCGGTTCAAAACAGCACATTCCAATACAACCAACCGGAACAATTTGTGCCTTGATTTTTAATCGCTTAAGCTCCTGAGGAATTATTTCTAGGAGTTCCCCAGCACCTGCTGCCAGCCCGCAGGTAGCAGCTCCAACATAAATTACCGGATTTTTGCCCGAGACTAATTTTTGATATTCTTCTTGAGCCTTCTCGCGTAATTGCTTTAAATTCACGACTCAACCTCCATTAACGATTTAATGTTTTGCTTTTTTGACTACCTGTTTTTTCTTTTCAGATGCTTTAAGCTTTTCAATAAATTTCTTCACCGAGGTTGTGGTTTGTCTTCCATAAACCTTTCCGTTAATAACAACTACCGGAGCAAGAGCACAGGAGCCAAAACAGGCAACTCTTTCCAGTGAGAACATTAAATCTTCGGTGGTTTCTCCGGGCTTGATTCCCAGCTCCCGCTCCAGCTCCCGGAGAATTCCTGCACTGCCCCGGACATGACAGGCAGTTCCTCTACATACCACAATCATATTCTTTCCTACCGGGGAAAAGCGGAACTGGGCATAAAAACTGGCAGTGCCCCAGACCTCGCTTTCCGGAATTTTCAAATACTGGCTGATGCCCAGCATCGCTTCCTTTGGGAGCCAGCCCAGCTTCTCCTGGGCCAGCTGAAGGGCAGGAATTAAATTCTCCCTTTTTGGCTCCAGCTGATTTTCAATTTCCTTTAAAGCTTTTCGGATTTGAGCGGAACTGGTTCCTTTCATCTCTCACTCCTTTTTTAAAATTGGGAGGTAATTTCCGAAGCTGATGCTTCTTTTTCACTATTTCTGGACTACTTTTATGAGTCAAATATTTATAGACCAAAAAATTTTGGTTTTGTCAAGCGGAGGGATTTGACAGAGTAAAAAATTTTTATATAATGTAAATAAAATGAGCAACTGGTATGAATGGGAGCGGGAGTTAATCTCCCGACTTCAGAATGAAGATAAGGAGTTTTTGGAATTATTCAGCCGGCATCAGGCTCTGGAGCAAGAGGTGAAGGAGCTGGAAGAGAGGGCTTATTTAAGTGAAGAACAACAGCTTCGCTTGAGCACGCTCAAGCGAGAGAAGCTCCGGGTGCGCGACCGGATAGAGGAGATTCTTCGCGCTCATAAGAAGGTAGTACTCCCGGCTTAAGCCGGGAGGGGAGAAGTATCTTTTTGATTTTGCCCCGGTGGCAGACATCGGGGTTTTATTTTAATTTCCGGATTTAATATTTTTCAGGAGGTTAAAATGAAAAGCGACCAGGCAAAAAAAGGGATAGAAAGGGCACCGAACCGGGCACTTTTATATGCGACCGGGATAACCCGGGCTCAGATGAATCAGCCCTTTATCGGGGTATTTACCAGTTTTACAGATATAATTCCCGGTCATATTGGGATGCGGGAGCTGGAGCGGGCAATAGAAAACGGGGTGCATTCTGCGGGAGGAGTGCCTTTTCTGGTTGGGATTCCGGGAATTTGCGATGGAATAGCAATGGGGCACGAGGGGATGAAATACAGTCTGGCGAGCCGGGAATTGATTGCGGATGCGGTGGAGAGCATCACCCGGGCTCATTCTCTGGATGGAATCGTGCTTTTGACCAACTGCGACAAAATCACTCCGGGAATGGTAATGGCTTGTGCCCGGCTGGATATTCCGGCAATTGTCGTGACCGCGGGTCCAATGCTTAGCGGAAGATATAAGGGAAAGAGATTAAGTCTGGTTCGGGATACCTTTGAAGCGGTCGGACTGTATCAGGCAGGGAAAATCAGCCAGAAGGAGCTTTATGCTCTGGAAATGGAAGCCTGTCCGGGTCCTGGCTCCTGCCAGGGGATGTACACTGCCAATACTATGGCTTGTCTGGTAGAGGCAATGGGAATGAGCCTTCCGGGATGTGCCACTGCTCTGGCAGGCAGTGCCAGGAAAAGAAGACTCGCTTTTGAGAGTGGGGCTAAGATTGTTCAGCTGGTAAAGAAGGGGCTTTCCGCTCGTCAGATTATTAACCGTCGGGCTTTAGAGAATGCTATTCGGGTGGATTTAGCTTTAGGCGGTTCCACCAATTCTGTGCTTCATTTAACTGCCATTGCCTATGAAGCAGAGGTGGAGCTGGCTTTAAAACTCTTTGACCAGCTGAGCCGGGAGACCCCGAATCTCTGCCGGCTTCGCCCTGCCGGAGATGATATGATGGAAGACCTGGAATGGGCAGGAGGAATTCCCGCGGTTTTGTATCGTTTGAGAAAGTTTCTGAAAGATAATCCCACAGTAAGCGGGAAGCGGGTAAAACAGCTGGTAGGGAAAAAGCCGAATTATATAGATGAAGAGGTGATTCGCCCGCTGAATAATCCTTATGCTAGAGAAGGAGGGATTGCGGTTTTGTTCGGGAATCTGGCGCCCGAAGGAGCGGTGGTCAAGCAGAGTGCGGTAAGTGAGAAGGTGATGGTATTTAAAGGACGGGCGATTTGTTTTGACTCTGAGGAACAGGCAATGAAGGCGATTTTAGAGGGTCGGGTTAAACCCGGGCAGGTGGTGGTGATTCGTTATGAAGGACCCCGGGGAGGACCAGGGATGAGGGAGATGCTGGCTCCGACCAGTGCGATTGTGGGAATGGGTCTTTCTGATAAGGTAGCTTTAATTACTGATGGGAGATTTTCCGGCGGAACCCGGGGACCCTGCATCGGGCATATTTCCCCGGAGGCGGCGCAGGGAGGGACCATTGCCCTGGTAAAGAACGGGGATGAGATTTTGATTGATATTCCCAGGCGGAAGCTGGAGCTTTTAGTTCCTGCAGGCGAGTTGAAAAAAAGGAAAAGGAGCTTAAAGCCCTTTGTTCCCAGAATCAAAAAAGGTTATCTAGCCCGCTATGCCCGGCTGGTCAGCTCTGCCAGTCAGGGAGCGGTTTTATCAGCATAGGAGGAGAAGATGAGCGAAAAGACCGGCGCAGAGATTTTGGTGGAGACTCTTTTAGAAGAAGGGGCGGAGGTGATGTTTGGTTTTCCCGGTGGGGTTTTGCTTCATATTTTTGATGTGCTGTTTGATGCAGATATTGATTTTATCCTCACCCGGCACGAGCAGGGCGCGGCTCATGCTGCGGATGGATATGCCAGAGCCACTGGAAAAGTAGGTGTATGCATTGCTACTTCTGGTCCCGGAGCATCAAATCTTACCACCGGGATTGCCACTGCTTATATGGATTCAGTGCCAATGGTGGCACTTACCGGTCAGGTTCCGACTGAGCTGATCGGCGGTGATGCTTTTCAGGAAACCGACACAGTGGGCATAACTCGGTCTATTTCAAAATATAACTACTTGGTCAAGGACCCGAGGGATATTCATCGGGTGATTAAAGAGGCATTTTATATTGCCCGAACCGGTCGCCCGGGTCCGGTGGTTGTTGACCTGCCCAAGGATGTCACGAGCGGAAAAGCGAAATATGAGAAGATAGATAAGGTGGAAATTAGAAGTTACAAGCCGGTTTTAAAGGGCAATCCCCGTCAGGTCAAGCGTGCCGCTCAGGCGATTTTAAAAGCGGAGCGACCAGTAATTTATGCGGGCGGAGGAGTGATTATTTCCGGGGCACACAAAGAGCTTCGGAGGTTAGCGGAAAGCCAAAAAATTCCGGTCACCCTTACTTTAATGGGCTTGGGCGCCTTTCCGGGCACTCATCCGCTTTTTATGGGGATGCTGGGTATGCACGGCACCTGGTGTGCAAATATGGCAATTCGGAACTGCGACCTGCTTATAGCAATTGGCGCTAGATTTGATGACCGTGTGACCGGGAAGATTGAAGAATTCGCCCCGAACGCAGAGATTATTCATATTGATATAGACCCGAGTGCCATTTCCAAGAATGTGGTGGTGGATATTCCAATAGTGGGCGATGTTCGGACCGTGCTAAATCAACTTTTAAAGGAGCTGGAAGAAAAATCCAAGCCAGATATGAAGCAGAGAAAAAAATGGCTCAAACAGATTGAAGAATGGAAAGAAGAATATCTTCTTACCTATGAAAAAAGCAATAAGGTAATCAAGCCTCAATATGTGGTGGAGAAGATTTATGAGCTGACCAAGGGCGAGGCGATTATCACTACCGAGGTGGGGCAGAATCAGATGTGGGCTGCACTTTTTTATAAGTATGACCGTCCGAGAAACTTTTTAAGTTCAGGCGGATTGGGAACAATGGGCTATGGCTTTCCCGCGGCAATTGGAGCGAAAATTGGCAGACCAGACGAGATTGTGGTGGATATTGCCGGGGATGGCAGTATTCAGATGAATATTCAGGAGCTGGCAACCGCGGTTCAATATCAGGTGCCGGTGAAGGTGGCAATTTTAAACAATCAATTTCTGGGGATGGTTCGGCAGTGGCAGGAGCTGTTTTATAACCGAAGATATTCCCATACCTGTGTTGCCTGTCAGCCGGATTTTAAAAAGCTGGCAGAAGCCTATGGGGCAAAAGGATATGTTATCACCGACCCGGCAGATGTGGAGCCAGTGCTGAAAGAAGCCCTGTTCAATGACCAGCCCTGCCTGATGGACTTTCGGGTGGCAAGGGAGGAAAATGTCTTTCCGATGATTCCTCCGGGAAAAACTGTGTTTGATATAATTTATCCGTTAAAAAAGAAAAAGAAGAATGCCAGGGAGAAGAAAAAATGAAGCATACCATTTCTCTTTTGGTGGAGAATCGGTTTGGGGCACTGAGCCGGATCAGCGGGCTGTTTAGTGCCCGGGGCTATAACATAGAGAGCCTGAGTGTGGCACCAACCCAGGACCCAACTTTGAGCAGAATGACCATTGTTACCAATGGAGATGAGCGGGTGCTGGAGCAGATTATCAAGCAACTGAATAAACTGATTGATGTGCTGAAGGTCTGGAATATTTCGGAGCGGGAGTATATTTCCCGGGAGCTGGTTCTGGTTCGGGTGGCAAGCGGAGGGGGAAAGCAAGACCAGGCTTTGCGTATTGCCCAGATATTCGGTGTCCGGGTGGCAGATGCCAGCTCTGAAAGTCTCACCCTGGAAATGATGGGAGATGAAAAAGAGGTGGAGAATTTTCTCAGACTCTTAAAGCCCCTGGGAATTAAGGAGCTGGTTCGCTCCGGGACCGTAGCAATGGTTAAAGAAAAAGCAGGCTAGAGATGAATCTCACCTGAAATCGGTTTAGACTAATTAAGAAAGGAGGGGAAAGAATGGCGAAAATTTATTATGAACAGGATGCGGATTTGAAATATCTTGCGGAAAAGACCGTAGCCATAATTGGCTATGGCAGTCAGGGGCATGCTCATGCTCAAAATTTAAGAGATAGCGGAATAAAAGTTCTGGTAGGGATTCGTCCGGGAAAGAGTGCCCAGCAGGCAGAAAAAGATGGGTTTGAGGTCCTCAGCGTCTCAGAAGCGGTGAAAAAAGCAGAGGTGATTCAAATTTTAATCCCGGACGAAATTCAGGCAGGGGTATATAAAGAAGAGATTGCCCCTAATTTAAGCTCTGGCAAGGCACTGGGATTTTCTCACGGGTTCAACATTCACTTTCGTCAAATTATTCCTCCCCGAGATGTTGATGTTTTTATGGTTGCACCCAAAGGACCGGGTCATCTGGTTCGGAGAGAGTATCAGGAGGGCAGGGGGGTTCCGGCTCTGGTGGCAGTGGAGCAGGATGCGAGCGGAGGAGCAAAAGAGCTGGCTTTAGCTTATGCCAGGGCACTTGGTGCCACCCGGGCCGGGGTGATAGAGACTAGCTTTAAGGAGGAAACCGAGACTGACCTGTTCGGCGAACAGGTGGTATTATGCGGAGGGGTAACTGAGCTGATTCGGGCAGGATTTGAAACTCTGGTGGAGGCAGGTTATCAGCCAGAGGTAGCTTATTTTGAATGCCTGCACGAGCTGAAGCTAATCGTGGATTTAATCTATCAGGGGGGAATCAGTTATATGCGTTATTCCATTTCCAATACTGCGGAATATGGAGACCTGACCCGGGGGAAGCGGATTATCAATGCTTCGGTTCGGGCGGAGATGAAAAAAATTCTTGATGAGATTCAAAGCGGGGAATTTGCCCGGGAATGGATTTTGGAGAATCAGGCAGGCAGACCAGTATTTCAGGCACTTGCCCGGGCTCAACGAAATCATTTGATTGAACAGGTAGGAAAAGAGCTGAGAAAGATGATGAAATGGATTGAAACCAAACAGGACCCGAGGGAGGCTTGATGCAGAATCAGGGATACATCTTTGCCAAAGAAGGGCAGGTCTGGGTATATACCAGCTGGATTTTGTTTATGGCTACCCTTCCCTTGGGCAAATGGTGGTTGACGATTCCGGCTCTGCTCTTTAGCGGGTTTGCAATGCTCTTTTTCCGCAATCCAGAACGCACTCCTCCGAAGGAGGAGGGGATTTATCTCAGCCCGGCAGATGGAAAGGTGGTGCGGGTGGAAGAAGAGATTTTTGAAGACCGCTATCTTCACCGTCAGATGAAGCTGGTGAGTATTTTTATGAGTCCGCTGGATGTTCATATCAATCGGGTGCCGAGGAGCGGAGAGGTGGTGGATGTGATTTACCATCCGGGAAAATTTATTTCTGCCAATCTGGACAAAGCCAGTGAGGATAATGAGCAGAACGCAATTATTGTTCGGGATGAGCAAGGAAGGATTTATATGTTTGTTCAGATTGCCGGGTTCATTGCCCGGCGGATTGTCTGCTATGCCCGGGCAGGAAAAGAAGCAGAGATTGGTCAGCGGGTGGGAATGATAAAGTTCGGGAGCCGGCTGGATGTTTATCTACCTTTAGAGGCTCAAATTACAGTGAGAAAGGGGGAAAGAGTCCGGGCAGGGGAGAGCATTATTGGGAGGCTAAAATGAGCGGAGAAAACATCTCCCGCGAAAAAAGACGCCGGGGAGCGGTGTTCCTTCCCAACATTGTCACCACTGCCAGTATGTTCTTTGGTTTTTATTCCATCCAGCAATCCATTCTGGGGAATTTTATTTATGCCAGCTGGGCCCTTTTGATTTCTGCGGTGCTGGATGCTCTGGATGGAAGGATAGCCCGCTTGGTCCGGGGCACCAGTGAATTTGGCGAAGAATATGATAGCCTGGCAGACCTGGTCAGCTTTGGTCTGGCTCCGGCGATTCTTGCGATTCGCTGGGCACTGGGAGGGCACTTTGGAGAGCTGGGCTGGGCGGTAGGGTTTATTTATCTGGCAGGAGCGGCAATTCGGCTTGCCCGGTTTAATATCCTGATCGGGAGCGAGCAGTCCAAGAGTTATTTTCAGGGAATGCCCAGCCCCTGCGCCGCGGGTCTGCCCGTGACCCCGGTGATGGTTTATACCAGATACCTGGGAAATGGTCCTTTAGAATTTTATCCCTGGGCAATAGCATATCTGGTAGCAGTTGCTGGAGCAGGGATTTTGATGGTTAGCCCGATTCGTTTTCGCACCTTCAAAGATATAAAATTTACCAGATATGGAATTCACCTGCCTTTGTTCGGATTTGCAGTGATAATGAGCCTGCTTTTTCTTTTCCCTCAGCCAACTCTATTCGGAGCAACCTTTGCTTATATTTCCTGGGCATTTCTGGAGGAATTTTTAATCCTGAGACCAAAAGAGCGGGAGCTTCGCAGGAAAAGACGGGAAGAGAGAAGAAAAAGAAGACAGGAGCGAAAACTTCAAAGGCAAAAGGAGAGACAGGCGAGAATGAAAGTGGTCAGCGGACAAGGAGAGAAGGAAGATGAGTGAAAAGGTTTATATCTTTGATACCACCCTTCGGGACGGAGAGCAGGCACCGGGATTTAGTATGAATATAGAGGAGAAGCTCATTCTCGCCCATCAACTGGAAAGGCTCGGAGTGGATATTATTGAGGCGGGATTTCCCAGCGCCAGCGAGGGGGATTATGAAGCGGTGCGAAGGGTGAGCCAGGAGATTCAAACCCCGGAGGTCTGCGCCCTTGCCCGCACCAGAAAAGAAGATATAGAGCAGGCGTTAAAGGCACTGGAGCCAGCTCAGACCCCCCGGCTCCATATCTTTATTGCCACCTCAGACCTTCATCTGGAATACAAGCTGAAAATGACCCGCCAGCAGGTGATAGAATCCGTAGTTTCTGCTCTGGAGTTTGCCAAAAAATACATAGATAATATTGAATTCTCCTGCGAGGATGCGAGCAGGAGCGACCCGGATTATCTGGTGCAGGTAATCACAGAGGCAATCAAAGCCGGAGCAGAAGTGATAAATATTCCGGATACTGTGGGTTATGCTCTTCCTTTTGAATTTGAGAATCTCATCCGATACCTCAAGGAGCATACTCCGGATATAGACAGGGTGATTTTAAGTGTTCACTGTCATAATGATTTGGGCTTGGCAGTGGCGAACAGCCTGGCAGGGATTCGGGCAGGTGCCCGGCAGGTAGAATGCACCATCAATGGCATTGGCGAGCGGGCAGGAAACGCAGCAATGGAAGAGATTGTGATGGCAATCAATACCCGAAAAGACCTGATGGATTATTATACTGATATAGTTACCGAGCAGATTTATCCTGCCAGTCGGCTTTTAAGAAAGATTACCGGGCTGGTAATTCCGCCGAACAAGGCAGTGGTGGGAACTAATGCTTTCAGCCACGAGGCAGGGATTCATCAGGACGGAGTGCTCAAACATCGGCTGACCTATGAGATTATGACCCCGGAAAAGGTTGGAATTCCCTCCAGCAAACTGGTTCTGGGCAAGCACTCTGGAAGGCATGCTTTTAGAAAGCGTCTGGAGGAGCTGGGCTTTGAGCTGAGCGATGAGGAGCTGGAGCAGGCTTTTAAGCGGTTCAAGGAGCTGGCAGATAAGAAAAAAGAAGTGTTTGATGAAGACCTGGAAGTGCTGGTGATGGATGAGATTTTAAAGATTCCCAAAAAATATCAGCTGAGATATATAAATGTTACTTCTGGCACTGAGGTAATGCCCACTGCCAGCGTGCAGATGGAGATAGACGGGGTTTTGGTCCGGGATGCAGAGTTCGGAGATGGTCCGGTGGATGCCGCGTTCAAAACCATTGCCAAGCTCACCGGCACCAAAAGCCGACTTTTGCTTTACAGCGTGAATGCCATTACTGGTGGAACCGATGCTCAGGGAGAGGTGCGGGTGAGAATTGAGGAGGAGGGAATTGAGGTGACGGGTTTTGGGGCACACACCGATATTATTGTTGCTTCTGCCCTGGCTTATATAGATTCGCTTAACCGCCTGGAGTATCGCAAGAAGAATCTTTCTCAGCTCCGCTCTCAGGCTCCCTAAAAAATATTTCTGGAGTGTAAAAATGGCAATGACTATTACCGAGAAGATT
>CAZKMM010000040.1:0-18913 GCA_964553915.1 uncultured bacterium | reverse complement strand
GGTGAAATTTGCTTATTGTAATTATTGTTATGCGGGTTTGGGCTTGCTTCTAGAGAAAATCAGCGGAGAGAGGTTTTCAGAATATATGGAAGAGAATATCTTTGCTCTGCTGGGCTTGGAATTGAGCGGGTTTGAGGAGAGCGAGGAGCTGATTTCTCACCTGGCGCAGGGATACCATTATCAAGGCTCTTTGAAGAGATTTGCTTCCTCTCATTTTTTCCGCACTGCGATTCCACCAGCAGGTGGGATGCTCTCCTGTGTCAGGGATTTATCCCTTTATCTTCAGGCTCTGCTCAATCAGGGAAAGGGTAAGAACGGGCAAATTCTCAAACCCGGGACTTTAAAGCTGATGCTCACCCCCCATTATCAGTTAGACCCTGGTTTAGGAGGGATTGGCATCTGTTTTTTCATTACCAATTTTTCTGGCAGGAATTTTTATGGACACGGCGGAGCAGTGCCCGGATTTGGCTCCCAGATTTATTTCTCTCCCCAGCTGGGGCTGGGGGTGGTGGTGCTTTGCAATATAATGAATAAGGCTCCTTATGAAATCAGTGCCGGGATTGTTAAGATTCTTCTGGGAATGGAGCCGGGGGCAAAGATTGCCCCTGCTCAGATAAATGAAAAAGTAGCAAAGGAGTTTGAAGGATATTATGGCTCAGTTGAGCCGGAGTTCCTCTCTGATTTCCGGTTTAATATGGCAACCCTGGGAGCATATCAAATCCGGTTCAAAAATGGGAAGCTGTTTTTAAAAAGTCTTCGTCCGGGAAAGAAATACCGGCTGGTGCCGGTAAGAGCAGAAGACCCTTATTTTTATCAAATTTTGGTGCCGGGCACTGAGCGCTACCGGTATTTAATTTTCAAGCCTTCGGAATCAGGGGAGAAGCAGGCAATTTGGGTCGGGCTTAATCAGTATATCAGGCAGGATAAAAAGCAGATTGCTCGCACCCGATTAAAGGCTCTGGGCTGGATGTTCTTGCCTGCGGAGTTTTAAACTATTTTTTCAGGTAATATTCTTTCTGGTTTTGCCAGACCCGGAGAGAGATTTTTCCTTTTTCCAGAAGTTGATTGAGATACTTTAAAGCCTGGTCTGGATGAACTCCCAGCCCCTGGCATATATCCTGCAGAGTTCCCGGTCTTCTTTTCAGGTAGTTTAAAATTTCCTGTTCATCTGCTTTCTGATAAGCGGAGGTGAGATGGAAAGATTCTGAAATTACCTCTGCTTTTTCTCCCAGAAGCTCAGCCAGTCTTTCCATTTTGTCTTCAGGAACTGTCAGGGAATATTCTTCTGCCGGGATTCGCACCGAGGTGTTAAGCTGGATTTTTTCCGGAGCAATTTTTTCTATTAGTTTTTTTAAGGCTTTTATTTCTTCTTCAGTATCATTTATTCCCTGCACCAGAAAGACCTCCAGCCAGATTTCTCCTTTGAATTCTCTTCGCAGTTCAATCATTCCCTGGATAATTTTTTCCGGCTGAAGTCCGGGATGGGGGCGATGAATTTGCTGGAAACTTTCCGGATTCACGCTGGAGAAGGTGGGGAGAATTACATCTGCTTTGAGCAGGTCTTTTCTTACTTCTTTTTCAAAAAGCAAGGAGCCATTGGTCAGAACCGCAATGGGCAGAGAAGTAATTTTTTTCAGCTCTTGGATAATTCTGCCAATTCCGGAATGAAGGGTGGGCTCGCCTGAGCCGGAAAAGGTGAGAAAGTCAATTTCAACATTTTCCTGGAGCTTTTGCTCAAGCTCTTTCAAAACCTCATCAGTTGGGAAATATTCTTTCCGCTCTATGGTTTGGTTGGTAGTTTGACCGAGCTGACAGTAAATGCAATTGTAAGAGCAGGTCTTAAAAGGAATTAAATCTATTCCCAAAGACCTTCCCAGCCTTCTGCTTGGAACCGGTCCAAAGAGATATTTATATTTTTCTGCCATTTCTCTTAAAAATAACACTTGAGAGGGAAATAGCAAATTTTTAAATGGCTTGAATTTGATTTTTGGAAAATTAGCCCTGATAATTTCTTAATCTGCTAAAAAGGATTAAGTAATAATCTGAGAATTGGAGGCGATGATGCGGAGAATAAGTTGGGCTATATGGTTAGCGGGGTTTTTAGCTTTTTCTCTGTCCGCAAAGGAGCAGGTAAATATTTCTGGTTATATTCTGGCTCATTATGAGCAGTATTTGAATGAAGAGGGTAAATATCAGGTGGAGGAGACAGGGGGCGACTATCAGCTTGAAGGCAGGGGCGGATATGGAGCTTTTCAAATTACCCGGGCATATTTTACAGTAAAAGCGGATTTAAGCGATAAGCTCAAAGTCCGGCTGACCAGTGATGTTTATACTGATGAAGATGGTTTAAGCCGGGTTTTCCTTAAATATGCTTATGTGGAGATTCGCCGGGTAATTCCCGCTCATAAGATTCGTTTTGGCTTACAGAGCCCGCCCTGGGGAGGATATATTGAGCAGAATTATTGGGGGTATCGGCTGGTGGACCAGGCATTTTTTAGCTACTGGAAGTTTTTTTCCACTGCTGATTTTGGGCTGGGAATTCTGGGCGAGCTCTGGGAGGGAAAAATTAACTATCAATTGGCAGTGCTAAATGGCGAGGGTTATGAAAAGATTGAGCAGGACCGGTTTAAAGAATATGTGGGCAGGATAAGTCTGGATTTGGGCAAACCAGATAAATTCCGGATTATTCCCAGCCTGGGGTATTCTTCTCACCGCTGGAATGATAGCGATAAGTTTAAAGATGAGGTGCTGATGGCAGGGTTGGGAATGGATTTTTGGCGGATTCATCTTGCAGGGGAGTATCTTCAAGGGGTATATACTTTACCAGCAGGAGAATATCCAATGATTGGGGGAAGATTTCCTGAAGGAGCTGTTTCTGCTCTGGAAGCTTCTTCTCCAGATAAACTCTTAAATGAAAATAAGGACATTGATTACGGGGGCTGGGCGGTTTATTTTAATCTCTCCCTTCCTTATCAGCTCAATGTCTTTGGCAGATATGATTTTTATGACCCCAACCTTGACTCGGATTATGATAATGATGCTCAGGAGATGTGGATGGCAGGAATTTGCTGGCATCCCCATCCCAGCCTATGGCTCACTCTGGACTATCGGCAGATGAATTTTCAGGAGCTTGACCTAGATGGCGATGGAATAGATGAGCTGGAGCCTGAGCAGATAATCTATACTCACTGGAAGATTGCTTATTGAGCCCTGGTCAGGATTTTTCCTTCAGCAGATTTCTCAGTACTTCCAGGCTCAAAATAGGCTTTTCTAAATGCCAGGAGCTGAATCTGGAAAAAAGTTCCAGCCCGGAAATCAGGTCTTGTTTTTTCAGAACAATTTTTTTTGCCTGCTGTGGTTTAAGCCGGCTCATTGCCCTGAGGCTGGGAATCAAAGGAGAGGAAAATTCTTTTAAGGCTTTTTCTTTTTGAGCACATTTAGAACAGACCAGCCCCCCTCGTTTAATGCTGAAAAGATATTTATCGTTTTGGGCAGAGAGGGGAGCTTCACAGATAACGCAGAATTTCAGCCCGGGCAGGTAGCCAAGATGAGAAAAAATTTTTAAAAGGTAATAAAAAAGAAGGGCGGGGGAATTTTTTTCTTTTTGAATTTGCTCCAAGCCCGAGGCAAGTAGAAGATAAAGCTCTTTATCTGGCTCCAGCTCCGGGCTGGCTCGCTCGCAGAGTTCTGCCAGAGCATAAGCAGAGGCAAAGCGAAGAGGTTCCCCAGCCAGTTCCCAGTGGCTGGAGAGCAAATCCGCCTGACTGAGCCGAAAAGGGAATTCCGGGCTTTTTGAAAGCTCCAGCTCTATTTTCAGCTCATTGAGATGAAGCAGAATTCCCAGAAATCTTTTTTTGCTCCGAAGAGCTCCTTTTGCCAGAAGGCGAGCTTTTCCCAGCTTCTGGGTAAAAAAGCTGAGAATCAGGTCAGATTCTCTTGTGGGAAGGGAATTTAAAAGAATTGCTTTGGTTTTAATCCGCATTTTTAGAGGGTGAGTTTCAAAAGGAGCAGATTTGCGATTCCCAGATAAATCAGGGTGCCGATAGCATCGCAGAAGGTAGAAATAAAAGGGGCAGTGGCTATTGCCGGGTCAACTTTTAGTCTTTTAAAAATCACTGGAAGCAGGGTGCCGATCAGCGCGGCAATGGTCATTACCAGGCAGATACTTACTCCCACCACCAGCCCAACATAAATCGTCCCCCGATAGCGAATCTGGGTAAAAAAGGTTAAAGCAAATCCAATAACCATTCCCATTACCAGACCAATCATTGCCTGATAAAAAATCAGCTTGCCTACCTTGCCCAGCTCTATCTTGCCAGTAGCAAGACCCCGAACCACTATTGTGGCACTTTGATTACCCACATTTCCTCCCATTGCCATCACAATCGGGATAAAAGTGGTTAGGATAATCATCTGCTGGAGGAGCTGATGATAAAAACCAATTATCGCTCCCGTGACCATTTCTCCCACAAAGGTGATGGCGAGCCAGGGAAGCCGTGCCCAGGCGCTTTTCCAGATATTTCTCTCCTCCAGCTCCTCTTCCCCAGCTCCTGCCATTAACAGGAAGTCCTCATCTGCCTCGTCTGCCATTACTTCAAACACATCATCTGCGGTAATTCTTCCCACCAGCCTTCCTTCCTTATCCACTACCGGAAGAATAAAAAGATTATACCGGCGGAACATCTCTGCTACCTGTTCCTGGTCCATATCCACCCGGACTTTAATCACATCAGTCTTCATCAGCTCGCTTACTCTCTGATTGGCATCAGCCAAAAGCAGGCGGGATAGGTCCAAAACTCCAACCAGCTGGTTGTCCTCATCAACCACAAAAACATAATGGAGGTCTTTTACCTCCTCCCGCTTTTTCCTGATTTCCTCTATCACTTCCTCCACCGTGGCATTCGCCCGCACCGAGACCAGCTCCGTCTGCATAATTCCGCCGGCGCTTTCCTCAGGATAGCGGAGGAGTTTTTTAAGCTGTTCAGAATCTTCTTCCTCAATCTCCTGGAGAATTCTTCGGGCTTCTTCCGGGGGAAGCTCGCTGACTAAATCCACTGCCTCATCACTGGGCATCCGGTCAACAATCTGCACCAGCTGATTATGAGAGAGGTTTTTGATGATTTGAGCCCGATACCAGTCCTCAACTTCTGGAATAACCTGCGAAGCTTTTTCCGGAGGTAAAAGACGGAAAATTCTCTCCACCACCTCCGGCTCCGCTCCCTCAATCAGGTCCGCAATATCTGCGGGATGAAGGAGCTGGAGAAAGTCCGAGAGCTCCTTGTCCGAGCCGGATTTTAAAATTTGTTCCAGATCTGTATCTTTGCGTTCCTGTTCCATTGGTCTGGCTTGATTTTAACTGATTGGAAAAGGATGTCAATAAATTAAGTTATGAATTAAATCAGCGTACCCATTTAAAAAATCTTTTCCAGCGAGGCAGATAATAATGAGAGGGGTTAAGGGGAAGATGGATGAACATTGCTCTGCCCTTGATATTTTCCAGAGGAACAAACCCCCAGATTCGGCTATCCGCGGAATTATCCCGATTATCTCCCATTACAAAGACCATTCCCTTTGGAACCCGAACCGGACCAAAATCATCGTTTGTATGGCTTCTTTGACAGAGAATTATCTGGTGTTCCCGGCTATCTATCCGCTCCAGATATAAGTCATAAGCGGGGCAAAAAGGTGCTGGCTCTACCGGTCCCTGATAAGGACCCAGATACTTGCGGTAAACCTTCCTGCCATTGATAAACAGCTCACCATCACGAATCATAACCTCATCTCCTTCTATCCCGACCACCCGCTTTACATAATCCTCATGAGGATTATGAGGATACTTGAAAATAATCACCTCCCCCCGCTGGGGTTTTTTGAAGTGAATAATCTTTTTAGTGGTAAGAGGAATTTGAATTCCATAGATAAATTTATTCACCATCAATTGGTCTCCCACCAGAAGGGTGGGAATCATAGAGCCGGAAGGAATTCTAAAGGGTTCAATTATCAGCCAGCGGATTAGAAAGACAATTAACAAAATCCAGAAAATTTCTTTAATTGTTTCCCAGGTGCGGTTAATTCGCACCTGGGGGAAAACCTTTTTTCTAAAAGCAGTCAGCTCTGAGAGATTCTTCTGGCATTCCTGGTAATCTTTTCTTTTTAAGGAGCGGGATAGAGCCCGCCTCAATTCCTTTAATTGCTTTTTTTCTTCAGGGGAAAGCTGACGCCGATATTTCCGATACAAAATCCGGGTATCTTCCAGCTCCCGCTTGGCTTGATTTTTTAACTCCCGAAAAGCAGAACTCATTTTTTATTTTCCCAGTTTGGCTTTGAAAAAGTCAATGGTTATTTTTAAGCCCTCATCCAGCTCCATTTTGGGCTCCCAATCTAAAAGCTTTTTTGCCAGGCTGATGTCCGGTTTTCTGAGCTTGGGGTCATCTTCTGGTAAGGGGAGATAGCTGATTTTACTTCTGGAGCCGGTTAGCTCAATGATTTTCTTGGCAAAGTCTATAATTTTTAACTCCTGAGGATTGCCCAGATTAACCGGCTGGAAGTATTCTACCTTCATCAAGCGGGTAATCCCTTCTGCCAGATCCTGAACATAGCAAAAGCTCCGGGTCTGGGTGCCGTCTCCATAAACGGTCAGGTCTTTTCCTTCCAGTGCCTGAGCAATAAAATTGGGCACCACCCTTCCATCATTCAGTCTCATTCTCGGACCATAGGTATTAAAAATTCGGGCAATCCGAATTGGAACTTTAAAATAACGATGATAGGCGCTGGTCATTGCCTCGGCAAATCTTTTTGCTTCATCATAAACCGCTCTGGGTCCCACCGGATTAACATTCCCGAGGTAATCTTCTTTCTGGGGATGCACTAAGGGGTCGCCATAAACTTCGCTGGTAGAAGCCAGGAAATAACTGGCACCTTTTTCCCGGGCAAGCTCCAGAGTGTAATAAACCGCAAAAGAACCCGCCTTTAAAGTTTCTATGGGAAGCTCAAGGTAATCTACCGGGCTGGCAGGAGAGGCAAAATGCAGAATCCAGTCCAGCTTTCCCTTGATTTTAAAAGGCTCGGAAACATCCTGCTTAATAAATTCAAACCCGGGCTGATTTTTTAGATGGGCGATGTTATCTTCCTGACTGGTGGCGAAATTATCCAGGCAAATAACCTCGTTTCCCAGACTCAATAATTTTTCGCAGAGATGGGAACCAATGAATCCAGCTCCGCCAGTAATCAGAATCCGCATATTTTACTCCTTTTGATATTTTTTTCTCTGCTCAGAAAAATAATCTCTTCCCTGGCTATCATAAGCTACCAAACAGGGAAAATCCTCAAGATAAAGCTGATATACCGCCTCCGGTCCCAGCTCCTCCCAGGCAACTACTCGTGCCTGTTTGATTCGCTCTGACAAATATGCTCCAGCTCCGCCAATTGTGACCAGATACAGCCCGATAAATTTCTTCACTGCCTCTATTATCTCCGAAGAACGCTCGCCTTTTCCTAAAGTGGCGCTCAAGCCCAGCTCATATAATTTAGGAGTATATTTATCCATCCGGGAGCTGGTGGTGGGACCGGCACTGCCAATGATTTCTCCCGGTTTTGCCGGAGAGGGTCCCGTGTAGTAAATAAGCTGATTTTCTAAAGGAAAAGGCAAGGCTTTTTTCTGTTCTAAAAGCTCAAAGATTAGTTTATGCGCCCGGTCCCGGGCGGTGTAAACCCATCCATTGAGCAGGAGCCAGTCGCCAGCTTTAAGCTCCTTTACCAGCTCTTTATCAATCGGCGTAATTATTTTTTTTGCCTGCTTTAAGCTCATAGCACTCTCCGGGCATAGCGATGTGCCCAGCATTGAAGGTTAATGGTTATGGCTAAGCTGGCAATATGTCCGAAGAATTTTTCTGCCTGCACGGAAAGGCAGGTGACCTCTCCTCCCAAGCCACTGGCACCTATTCCCAGGCGGTTAATTTCCTCTTCCAGTTCTTTTTCTAATTGAGCAAGCTGGGGGTCTGGATTTTTCTTTCCCGCAGGTCGGAGCAGAGCTTTTTTGGCTAAAAGGGCACTCATTTCCAGACTTCCTCCAATTCCCAGCCCTACAATCAGGGGCGGACAGCTCTGCGCCCCGGCTTCTTTTATAGTTTCCAGCACCAGAGATTTTATTCCCTCGGTTCCCTGCGCCGGGCTTAAAACCCGCGAAAGGCTTTTATTCTCTGAGCCAGCTCCTTTTAAAAGAAGCTCTATTTCCAGCTGGTCGCCTTCGGTGAGCTGATAGTGAATAATTGCCGGAGTATTGGTGCCGGTATTTTTTCTGCTCAGCGGGTCTGCCACTGAGGGACGAAGATACCCAATTTTACTTGCTTTTTCCAATCCTTGATTAATTGCCTGTTCCAGATTGAAATCCAGCTCCAGCTCCCTGCCGATTTTAGCAAAAAATATACTCAAGCCGGTATCCTGGCAGAGGGGTTTTTTCTTTTTTCGGGCAACCTGGATATTTTCCAGAATAATCTGAAGGGCGGTTTTGGCAGAGGGAGAAGATTCTTTTTTCTCCGCCTGTTTTAAAAGCCTTTCTGTTTCTGGCTCCAGCTCCCGGCTTGCCTGAATTACCATCTCCTCTACCGCTTTGACCAGCTCTTCTTTTTTGATTTTTCTGCTCATATTTTCAGGGAATTTAATTTTTTGATTAGATTTTTTACTCGCTGAGCGGATTTTTCTAAAGCCTTCTGCTCCGTTCGGGAAAGCTTGAGCTCAACAATTCTTTCCACTCCCCTGGCTCCTAAAATTACCGGAAGCCCCAGAGCTATACCTTTGAACCCATATTCTCCTTGAACAATCACCGAGCAGGGAAGAAGCCTTTTTTCATCTTTAAAGATTGCCTTAATCATTTCAAAGATACTGGCAGAAGGAGAAAAAAAGGCACTGGTTTGCATTTTGGCAACAATCTCTGCTCCTGCATTTCTGGTTTTCTGAACAATTTCTTTAAGTTCCTTTGGGCTGAGGAGTTTATCTATTCTCTGTCCCTGCCAGAGTGCTGTGCTTAAAACCGGCACCATATCATCCCCGTGTCCGCCCAAAACCATTGCCTGCAGGTCTTTAACACTGGCACCGAGCTTCTGAGCAAGTAAATATTTAAACCGGGCAGAATCCAGCACCCCTGCCATTCCCATCACCCGCTCTCGCTTGAATCCCAAAATTTTGTAGCAGAGCCAGGTCATTGCATCCAGAGGATTTGAGACCACAATTACCAGGGCTTTAGGAGCATATTTTTTAATTGCCCGGGCGCATTCTTTGACAATTCGGGCATTGATTTCCAAAAGCTCATCCCGGCTCATCCCCGGCTTGCGAACCGCGCCAGCAGTGATTACCACCAGGTTGGAATTTTTAATCAGACGAGAATTTTCTCCCCCGATAATCTTAATATCTCTCTGATACAGGGGTGTTGCCTGAGCTAAATCCAGAGCCTTTCCTTCTGCCCGCCCCGGCACCACATCCACCAGAACCAGATCCGCGGTGCCGGAGCTGGCGAGCAATTGCCCGAGAGCAGAGCCAACATTCCCTGCTCCGAAGATGGAAATTTTTTTCCGCATTTCAGCCAAGTAATTCTGGCTAATCTTAATTCCTAATCTGGCTTTCTGTCAAGCGTCTGAAAAGGATAATTTTTTCCCACTATGAGAAAAAAATTCTTTTATCTGCCCAAATTGTGAATTTTATCTTGAAAATAAAAAAAATTATGTTAAAAAGTTTTGGTAAACCCAAAAGGAGGAAGATTCTGGGTTTGGGCGGTAAAAAAAGAGCGGATAAGCAAAATTCTTCTGAAATTGCCCGATTAAGAGAGTCTATTAATCGGCTAGATGAGCAGATTCTCAAACTGCTCAATCGCCGGGCAAGATATGCCCAAAAAATTGGCAGGCTCAAGGAAGAGACTTGTTCCCGGATTTACCTTCCAGCTCGGGAAGGAGAAATTTTTAAACGCCTGGAAAAGCTTAATCCTGGTCCTTTTCCTTTAGAATCCATCAAGCCAGTATTTAGAGAGATAATCAGTGCCTGCCGGTCTCTGGAGCGGGCGCTTCGGATTTCTTATTTAGGTCCGGAGGCTACTTTTACTCATATTGCGGCTCGTCAGCAGTTCGGTCATAAGGCAGAGTTTATCTCCGAGCCAAGTATCAGTGATGTTTTCACCCGGGTGGAGCGAGGAGAGGCAGATTATGGGGTGGTGCCGGTAGAAAATTCTACTGAAGGAGTGGTAAGCCATACCCTGGATATGTTTTTGAATTCTAATTTGAAGATTTCCGCAGAGATTATTTTAGAGGTTCATCATTGTTTGTTGAGCCGGGCGGATTCTCTGGAGAAGATTAAGCGGATTTATTCCCATTCTCAGGCACTTGCCCAGTGTCGGAGCTGGCTTCGGGAGCATCTTCCCAAGGTGCCGATTTTGGATGCTTCCAGCACCGCAGAAGCGGCCAGGCTTTGCTCTAAAGACCTGAATTCCGGAGCAATTGCCAGTGCTTATGCCGGGGATTTTTATGGCTTGAAAATCCTTGCCCGAAATATTGAGGACATAAAGAATAACTTTACCCGCTTCCTGGTAATCGGCAAGGAATCCAGTCCGAAAAGCGGTAATGACCTGACAATGATTATGTTTTCCCTGCGGGACTATCCCGGGGTGCTCTGGCAGGCTCTGGGCGCTTTTGCTTCCAGAAAAATCAATCTCACCAAGATAGAATCAAGACCCCTGAAAGGGAAAGCCTGGGAATATGTCTTTTTTGTGGAGATGGAAGGGCATATTGAGGAAAAGAAAATAAAAAATGCTTTAAAGGAGCTGGAGAACCGAGCGGTATTTGTTCGGGTGCTTGGTTCCTTTCCTAGAAGCAGAAAGTTAGTTCAGGAGGTTGAGTGATGATTACTGGTAGTATTTCCAATCCCTGTGCCTGGGTGCCGGAGTATATTCGCCGGCTGGTGCCCTATGTTCCGGGCAAACCGATTGAAGAGCTGGAAAGGGAGCTGGGAGTAAAAGATTCCATAAAAATTGCCTCAAATGAAAATCCCCTGGGTCCCAGTCCCAAAGCGGTAGAGGCTATCAAGTCAGCGCTTTCCAATCTCAATCGTTATCCGGATGGCAACTGCACTTATTTAAAGGAGAAGCTGAGCCAGAAGTTAGGGGTGAGTCCGGAAATGATAATTCTTGGCAACGGCTCCAATGAAGTGCTGGAGCTGTTGGTTGCTACTTTTATGGTGCCCGGGGATGAAGCGGTGATGAGCGAACACGCTTTTGTAGTTTACACCCTGGCAGTGGATAGCAGGGGTTATAAAAAGGTGGTCTGTCCGCCCGGGGAGAACTTCGGGCATAATCTAAAAGAGATGGCAAAAGCAATCAATGACCGAACCAGAGTGGTTTTTATTGCTAATCCTAATAATCCTACAGGAACTTATGTGTCCAGAGCAGAGCTGGAGGAGTTTTTGGAACAGGTGCCGGAGCGGGTGATGGTGGTGATTGATGAAGCATATTTTGAATATGTGGAAGCAGAAGATTATCCGGATGCGGTGGAGCTGGTAAAAAGTGGGAAGAAGAATCTGGTGGCGGTTCGCACCTTTTCCAAGATTTATGGGCTGGCAGGGCTGAGAATCGGCTATGGAATTGCTGATTCTGAAATTGTGGGATTTGTCAATCGGGTTCGCCAGCCTTTTAATACTAACAGCCTGGCTCAGGTGGGAGCTTTAGCCGCGCTGGATGATGAGGAGCATATCCGCCGTTCCCTGGAAAATAACCGCCAGGGAATGAAATATCTGGAGCAGGAATTTAAACGGCTGGGCATAGAGTATATTCCTTCGGTGGCAAATTTTATTCTTTTTAAATCTCCGATTGATGCTGGAGAATTATACAACCGCCTGCTTCATAAAGGAGTGATTGTCCGCCCGATGGGAGGGTATAAACTTCCCCAGTGGCTTCGGGCGACTGTGGGCACTCCGGAGGAAAATCAGCGATTTATCAAGACCTTGGAGGAGGTTATCAGCTAATTTGGAGCTTTTTTTTCAAAGGGTCTGTATCGCTGGCGTTGGTCTGATTGGTGGCTCCCTGGCACTGGGAATGCGTCAGCAAAAGCTTGTCCGGGAAATCATCGGGGTAGGAAGAGGGGAAGAGAATTTAAAGCTGGCAAAAGAGCTGGGAATTATAGATGACTATACCCATCAAATTGAGCAGGGGGTTGAGCAGGCAGATTTAGTGGTATTAGCCACTCCAGTTCGGGTGATGCCTGAGCTGGTAAAAAAGGCTCAGGGACGTTTTCGTTCCGGTGCGATTCTCACTGATGTTGGTAGCACCAAAAAAGAGCTGATTGAAAAAATCGTCCGGTTTTTAGATTCTGAAGTTGATTTTATTCCTGCTCATCCCATAGCAGGCAGAGAAAAAACCGGTGCCAGATATTCTGACCCGGATTTATTTAAAGGGAGATGGACGATTATCACTCCCTGTTCCCGTTCATCTCCGTCTGGTCTGGAAAAAATAAAGCTTCTCTGGACCAGGCTCGGCTCCAAGGTAGAAATAATGGAGCCAGATTTTCACGACCAGGTTCTTGCCTGGATTAGTCATCTTCCTCATATGATTGCTTATGCCCTGGTCGGGGTGGTGATGAAAAAAGAAAATGAAGTGCCCCTGCTCAGGTTCAGTGCTGGAGGATTCCGGGACTTCATCCGGATTGCGGGCAGTTCTCCGGAGATGTGGCGGGATATTTGTCTGGAGAATAAAAAGCCGATTCTTGAGACCATAACTCGCTATCATAAGGAGCTGGAGCTTCTTGCCCGCTGGATTGAGGAAGAAAAAGCAAAAGAGCTGGAAAAATATTTTACTGAGACCAGAGCCATAAAGGAAAAAGTAGAAAAAGATGGCTGACTGGGAGGTAGAAAAAGCCCGAAGTTTAAAAGGGGAGGTTGAGGTTCCCGGCGATAAATCTATCTCTCATCGGGCGGTGATTTTTGCCTCTCTTTCCCGGGGAAAAAGCAGAATCAAAGGCTGGCTAAAAGCCGGAGATGTTTTTTCCACTATTCAGGCTTTTCAGGCTCTTGGAGTAAAAATTGAGCAGAATGATGAACTGATTGTTTATGGAGAAGGGAAATATGGTTTAAAGCCTCCAGAGGGGATTCTGGACCTGGGCAATTCTGGAACCGGATTCCGGCTTTTAGCCGGGGTGCTGGCAGGACAGAATTTTCCAACCATTTTAACCGGAGATGAGACCCTTCAGGGTCGTCCGATGAAGCGGATTATCATTCCGCTTCGGATGATGGGCGCAGAAATTCGGGCAAGGGATGATGAATATCCTCCACTGGAAATTAGAGGCGGAGAATTAAGGGCAATTGAGTATGAACTTCCTGTTGCATCTGCCCAGGTAAAAAGTGCAATTCTTCTCGCTAGCCTATATGCACGGGGCAGAACCAGAATCAAGGAGCCAGCTCAAAGTCGTGACCATACTGAAAGGCTTTTAAATTATTTCGGAATAGAGCTTAAAAATAATCAGGGCTGGCTGGAAATGGAAGGAGGAGGGGAGCTGTCCGCCAGAGACCTTGAGGTGGTGGGAGATATTTCCTCTGCCAGCTTTTTTATTGTTGCCGGGGTTTTGGTCCCTTCCAGCGAGCTCCTGATTAAAAATGTAGGGATAAATCCCACCCGAAGCGGAATTTTAGAAGTGCTGGAGAAGATGGGGGCAAAAATTGAGCGGTTAAATCAAAGAGAGGTTTGCGGGGAACCAGTTGCAGACCTTCTGATAAAAAGCCAGCCCTTAAAAGGGGTGGAAATTAAAGGAGAGATTATTCCCCGGGTGATTGACGAACTGCCGATTCTGGCAGTGGCTGGAGCGCTCGCCAGGGGAAAGACCATTATAAGAGATGCCAGGGAGCTTCGGGTAAAAGAGTCTGACCGTATCCGTTCAATGACCAGCGAGCTCAAAAAAATGGGAGCAAAAATAGAGGAGCTGGAAGATGGAATGGTTATAGAAGGGGTGGAGGAGCTGAGAGGAACAGAGGTTTACAGCCATAAAGACCATCGGGTAGCAATGAGTCTGGCAGTGGCAGGGCTATGTGCTCAGGGGAAAACCAGAATTAAATCTGTGGAGTGGGCAGAGACCAGTTTTCCAAATTTTTTTAATAAATTAAAGCAATTAGTTGCATAAGCAATGAAAAAAGGATATATTATCACCATTGACGGACCTTCGGGTGCGGGCAAGAGCACGGTGAGTAGAAAACTGGCAGAAAAATTGGGGTATCTTTATCTTGATACCGGAGCAATGTATCGGGCTTGTGCCCTGAAAGCCTTTAAGCTCGGCTTAGACCCCTCCCGAGAAGAAGATGCCCAAAAAGTGGTTTCTGATTTAAAACTGGAATTGGTCCCTCGCGGAAATCAAATTCGGCTTTTTCTTGATGGGGAAGATATTACTGAAAAAATTCGCACCGAAGAAGTGGGAATGGGAGCGAGCAAAATCAGCCAGCATCGGGTGGTGCGCGAGAAGCTCTGGGAGCTTCAGCGAAAATTAGGAGAGCAGGGAGGAGTGGTGGCAGAGGGAAGAGATATGGGCACGGTGGTTTTCCCGGATGCGGATTATAAATTCTTCCTCACCGCTTCTCTGGAAGAGAGAGCAAGAAGAAGGTATCAGGAGCTTTTGCAGAGAGGAGAAAAGGTGGAGCTGGAGCAGATTAAAAAAGAAGTGGAAAAAAGAGATGCTCAGGATTCTCAAAGAGACCTGGCACCGCTTAAGCCCGCGCCGGAGGCAATTCAGATTGATACCACCCACCTGAATGTTGACCAGGTGGTGGATTTAATTTTAAAGGAAATTCATCAAGGCGCGGTTTGCTAATAAATTATTAGGGAGGGTTAAATTGGAGGAAGAAAAGAAACCAACTAACCAAAACCAGGAAAAAGAAGAAGAGACCAAACCAGACCAGCCAGAGATAGAAGAAAATTTTGAAGCCCTGATTGAGGAGAGTTTCCAGCATCGTCATATTGAGGAAGGAGAGATTATTTCCGGTACCGTGGTCAGTGTAGGGAAAGATTATGTAATGGTGGATATTGGAGATAAATGCGAGGGGCAGGTGCCGGTTGATGAATTCAAGGATGCTGAGGGAGAAATCAAAATCAACCCCGGAGATGAAATTGAGGTGCTGGTAGAGAAGAAACAGGAGGATCTGGGCATAATCATTCTTTCCAAATCCAAAGCTGAAAAGAAACGGCTCTGGGAACAGATTGACCAGGCGTATCGGGAAGAAACCCCGATTGAGGGAAAAATTGTGGAGCGGGTTAAGGGCGGATATATGGTGGATATTGGCGGAGTAAGGGCATTTATGCCCGGCAGTCAGGCGGATATTCGCCCGATTAAAAATCCTGACTCCTTAATTGGCAAGAGCGACCGATTTCAGGTGCTTAAATTCAACCGCAAACGAGTAAATGTGGTGGTGAGCAGAAGGGCGGTTCTGGAAAAAGAATGGAGGAGGATGCGGGAGCGGACTTTATCTGAACTGGAAGAAGGGGTGGTGGTAAAAGGAAAGGTAAAAAATATTACTGATTATGGAGCATTTATTGACATCGGGGGAGTGGATGGTCTGCTTCATATCACAGATATGAGCTGGAGGAAAATAACCCATCCCAGCGAGATTCTCTCTGTGGGCGATGAGATTGAAGTTAAGGTGCTGAAATTTGACCGGGAAAAAGAACGGGTCAGCCTGGGCTTAAAACAACTGGAGCCTGACCCCTGGGAAAATGTAGATAAAAAATATCCCATCGGAACCATTGTTCAGGGAAAGGTGGTTAATATTACGGAATATGGTGCCTTTATTGAACTGGAGCCGGGAGTAGAGGGGCTGGTTCATGTTTCTGAGATGAGCTGGAGCAAGAAGCGAATTTCTCCCAGAGAAATTGTTAAACTGGGAGAAATCGTGGAAGCCAAGGTGCTGGACATTGACCTTCAAAACCGAAAAATCAGTCTGGGAATGAAGCAGGTAATGCCCAATCCCTGGCAGGTGCTTCAGGAGAAATATCCCCCGGGCACCAAGGTGCGGGGAAAGGTCAAAAATATGACCAACTTTGGAGTATTTGTGGATATTGGCGAGGGGGTAGATGGCTTGATTCACATTTCAGACCTGTCCTGGGTAAAAAAGATTCGTCATCCCAAGGAGCTTTTGAAAAAAGGCGATGAGGTGGAATGTGTGGTTCTGGAGATTGACCCGGAGCAGGAGCGGTTCAGCCTGGGCATTAAACAGCTTCAGCCCGACCCCTGGTCTCTGGTGCCGGAAAAATATCGCCCCGGCTCCCGGGTGAAGGGAAAAGTGGTAAGCATTACAGATTTCGGCGCCTTTGTCCAACTGGAAGAAGGGATAGAGGGTTTGGTTCATATCAGTGAGATGAGTGATGAGCCGGTCAAAACCCCGGAAGAAGTGGTAAAAGTCGGAGAAGAAGTGCTGGTGGAGGTTTTGAGTGTTGACCCCAATGAGCGGAGAATTCGCCTGAGTCTTCGCACCTTTGCTCCTGAGGAAGAAACCGCATATCAACCCGGGGAACGGGACGGCACCAGCAAACTGGGAGAGATTATTCAGAAAAAACTGGCAGAAGCAAAAGGTAAAGAATTATTTACTCAGGAAAAAGAGAAAGAGGAAAATTCTACCTCTGAGGCAGAGAAAGAATCTTCCTCAAACCAGGAGAAGAAAGAGTGAGCTCTTCTCAAGAGCGTCTCTGGCAAAAGCGCCCTTTTGCCTTCGGATGCCTGGTGCTTTTGGGGTTGTTTATTCTTTTCATTCTTTTTCTCTCTCTATTTGCTCGCAAGTCAATCAGGGAGCCAGAGGCTGGGATTTCATTTTCTTTTAAAGACCAGGTCGCAGTGATAAAAATTGAAGGGGTGATTGCGGAAAGCGAGAACATTTTGCGTCAACTTCGGCGTTATAAAAAGAGCAGGTCTGTAAAAGCGGTGGTGCTTCGGGTGAACAGTCCCGGAGGGGCGGTGGCTCCTGCTCAGGAGATATATCAGGAGCTTAAGAGGTTTGGAGAAAAAAAACCGGTGGTTTGCTCAATGTCTTCGGTAGCGGCCAGCGGAGGATATTATGTTTGCCTGGGCTGTAATTATATTATCTCTGCTCCGGGCACCGTAACTGGAAGCATCGGGGTTTTAATGCAGATTTTAGATTTAGAGGAGCTTTTACGCTGGATGAAGATTCGCCAGCAGGTAATCAAAAGTGGAAAGTTTAAGGATGCGGGTAGTCCCTACCGGGAGTTGACTCCGGAAGAAAGAAAATATTTCCAAGAAGTAATCAGCAATGTTCACGAGCAATTTAAAAAAGCGGTGATGGAATCAAGAGGTTTAAGTGAAGAGGGGGTAGAAAAGATAGCAGACGGAAGAATCTTTACTGGCGAGCAGGCACTTGAGCTGGGCTTGGTAGATGCTCTGGGAAATCTGGAGGATGCCATTAAAAAAGCAGGCGAGCTGGCAGGGATTAAAGGCGAGCCGGAAGTAATCTTTCCCCGAACCAGATTTGGTTTCTGGGAAACAATGGGCTCAAAATTAGCACAGGGGCTGGTAGAGAAATTCACCAGCTGGGCTTTTAATCCGGTCTGGTATCTGGAGCCGGGAATTAAATTTTCACCCCAAACAAGGAGCGGGCAATGACCAAAAGAGAATTGATTGAAAAATTGTCCCAAAAGGTTGAAGGATTAAGTTTAAGGGATGCGGAGCTGGTGGTGGATACCATTTTTCAGGCAATGACCGAGGCGCTCGCTCGGGGGGAGCGGATAGAGATACGGGGCTTTGGCAGTTTTGAGGTCAGGCAGAGGCGGGCTCGTCAGGGAAGAAATCCTAAAACCGGCGAGCAGGTGTTTGTTCCGGAAAAGCGGGTTCCATTCTTCAAGGTGGGCAAGGAGCTCAGGCTCAGGGTGAATAAACCAAAGGAGGAAAGCGAGAGCCAATGAAGGTGCTCTGGGCACCCTGGCGAATGGATTATATTTTGAGCCAGGGAAAAGATGAAGGGTGTGTTTTCTGTCAGGGATTGAAAGAAAGCGAGGATGAAAAAAACCTGATTGTCTGGCGAGGGGAAAAAGCGGTAGTATTTATGAATCGCTATCCTTACAACAATGGTCATCTTTTGATTATGCCCCATCGCCATATCGGGGAGCTTGAAGCACTTGACTCCGAGGAAGTGGCAGAGATTCATCAACTTATCTGTCTGAGCCTTTCCGCACTAAAGAAGGCTTTTAATCCGGATGGATTTAATATTGGACTGAATCTGGGCAAGACCGGGGGCGCTGGAGTGCTCGACCATATCCACTGGCATATTGTCCCTCGCTGGGAAGGAGATACCAATTTTATGCCGGTGCTGGCAGAGACCAAAGTAATGCCCGAACATCTTAACTCCACCTATCAAAAGCTTCGCCAGGCTTTTTTAGAGGAGAGCCAGAAATGAGGTATTTAAAATGGATTTTAGTGCTTTTGATTATAATCCTGGTGGTGCTGGAGGTGATTTACAATTTCTCCGCAATGAGCCAGAGCTTTAAGCTGGTCTTTCGCCTTCCGGGAAAGACCTTTTTTACCGTGGAGATGCAAATCTGGTTCGGACTGCTTTTGATGTTTATTTTGGGTTTTGGCTTGGCAATTATCCTGGAAATTTATTTCTGGTATAAATACACAATGACCATCCGAAAGCAGAATAAAATCATCAAAAATTTGGAGCAAAAACTTAAATCTGTTGAGGAAAAAACCGAATCCACCCAGCTTGCTCCTGCCCAGAAGGAAGAGCCAGCCAGCATTCAAGAAGACTGATTTATGTTTTGCTAGATTTGGGACTGTAGTGGTCATAGTTAATTAGAGTTTTTCCTAGGACAAAGAGAAACCAGCCAATTTTTTATTCTTCATTGAAAAGGGCTAGGGAATGAATTAAGATAAAATTAGCAATGAAGGATTTTTTG